>CAYXVB010000023.1:0-8605 GCA_964467785.1 uncultured Bacteriovoracaceae bacterium | reverse complement strand
CGGCTCCCATCACCAGACGCAACTGCTCTTCCAGGTCGCGTGTTTCCTTTTCCCAGTACCGCTGGCTCCCGAAGTCCGGAAAAGCCTGTGGAAATGCCGGATCCTCCCAGCGCCTGGCGAGCCAGGCCGTGTAATGGATAAAGCGCAGCGCACGGAGGTATTCCACCATGCGGAGCTGGGTCCGGTCAAAACTTCTCATTTCCTCATAGCCTTCGAGGAGGATTTCGCGATTTCGCCGGGCTTCGTCGTCGCGTCCGGGGACGAGCAGCCAGACGTCCTGAACGGCTGGTCCCATCAGCATGTCGTCAAAATCGAGAAAAAACGGCCCCTTTTCGTTCCACAGGAGATTGCCCAGGTGACAGTCCCCGTGGATCCGGTGGTACGCCGCCTGCGCAAATACCGGTTCAGCGGCAGCGCAGATCCTTTCGGCGGCCTGGCGGTAGCGGCTCTCGAACTCGGTCGGAATCAGGCGACGCGAGAGCAGGAACTCCAGATTGACCCGCCCGTAGGCTTCAGGGCCGATGCGAACTCGCGAAGGCGCAGGGCTCCGCGCGCCCACGGCGTGAATCCGCGCAAGAAGCCGCCCGAGCCGTAGCAGCTGCTCATTGGAAAGTTCCTCCGGTGCGCGTCCCCCCACCTTAGGAAAAACGGCGTACCGGATTCCTTCCGGTGTGACATGCAGGGTGCGGCCATCTGCGAACGGGACGGGCGCCACGACTGGCACCTCCGCTTCGGCGAGATCGGACAGGAAGCGGTGCTCTTCGAGAATCTGCTCCTCGCTCCAGCGTCCGGGACGGTAAAACTTGGCCACTCGCCGGCGAGCAAAGCGCGAAGTCGCGTCGTCTGGAGACGAAAAGCTCTCCCCTTCCTCCAGCTCCACTTCATAAACGCGGTTCTCGTAGCTGCCGAGAGCATAGCAGCGGCCTGTGCACACGAGCCCCGACGCCTCGACGGCCGAAAGGACCCGCTCAGGCGTGAGCTGAAAGAAGAACTGCGTCCGGTCGTCTCCCCAGGCGCTGCGGCTCAATTCGTTTCTCCCGGGCCTTCATTGCCGTCGCCGCCGCTCTCGCGCGCTCGACGTTCGGCCTCCAGCTTGGCAAAAAGATCGTCGACCGGAATATCGAGCTTCTTATCCCGGTTGCAGGCCTTGCATGCCGGCACGATATTGCCTTCCGTGCTCGTGCCGCCGCGCGCGATCGGAATCACATGGTCCATCGTGAGCTCCTTGGGCGCGAACTTTTTTTCGCAGTAATGGCATAGGCCGCGATTGAGCTGCGTCAACCACCACTGGGACTTCTTGAGCTTCTGCGCCTTTTCGCGTTCCTTGCGAATACGGGCCGGATCCGCGAGGGCGGGATCCAGGATATGGTAGACCGGGGACTTGGACGACATGGGGTGAGCCACCTTAGCACGTGGCGGTTTCAGTACGCAATGGCGCTGCGCGCTGCGCGATTGCGCTCAAACGAGTAGACATTGTACGCATGCCGGATCACCGGCAGTGCCACATTGCGCACGGGAACCCCGCCCGGCGTAAATCCTCGCTCAGCGCCCCGATGCGCATGTCCATGAAAGACGGCGTCCGCGCCGGCGGCATCGATAGCCTCGGCGAGCAGATAGCTTCCGAGAAAAGGATAGATCTCGCGCCGCTCGCCCTTGAGTGTCGCCTCGACCGGAGAAAAATGCAGCAGAGCGAATCGGTAGTCCGCATCCAGGCTACCGAGGCCCAGCCTGAGCGTCTCGGCCTGCCTGTGGGCGTGCCTTGCAAAAAGCTTGGTTTCAGGCTCGCCGAACTCGCTCACGCAAGCCCCAAAAAAACCCCCGCCAAACCCTTTGACTCCCATCACCCCGACCCGCGCGCCACGAACTTCGAAGACCGCGCTCTCGCCTTCGAGCGCGGCGATCCCGCGAGTCTTGAGCAGAGAGCGGATCTCGTTCTCCTGGCCCGAGTGGTAGTCATGATTGCCGAGCACGAGCGCCACGGGCACCGACACCTGGCGAAGATCCCGAACAAAAGCTTCGGCCTCCTCGACGGTCCCCGACTGCGTCAGATCTCCCGCCACGAGCAAGAGATCCGCACGCGACGCGAGATGCGCGAAGTGATCCGCCATCTCCTCTCGGGGATGCGAATCGTAGTGCACATCCCCCACCGCCGCGATGCGGATCATTTGAACTCCTCCGTCTCTGTCGGCTCCCCGCAGGGCAGGACCTGGATCTGATTCTCGATCTCCCACCCCGGAAACTTCTCGCGCGCGACCTGTCCGATCGCCTCCTTGCGTTCCGGCATGGAGACCTCTCCACGAAGGAGGACCCTTCGCCCGTGCAGCTCGATCTGGATATCGAGTTCGTGAGTGCGCGGATCCTCAGCGAGCGCCTCGCGCAAATGGGCCACGCCGTACTCCGCGCGCACTGCGTCCTGATTGACCGCCAGTCGGGGCGGGATCGCATGAAGAGGCGGCGGGACCGGCTGGCTCTGGCTGCGTCCAGACGCCTCAGGGAGAACCGCTTTGCCTCCGCTGCCGAAGATCACCTCAAAAAGTTCCTGGATCACCCGATTGGGCACCCAAACGTCGTTGGATTGCGCATAAAGCAGTAGCGAGAGCGTGCGCCGGGGAGCGCGACGGGCCCGCTTGATGAGATAGTCCCAGTCGATGTTCGCGTGCGTCAGCAACGCGATCGCGTCATGCCAGTGGCTGGGCGTCAATTCTCCATGCGCTGCGGCCTTGATGATCATCAAATCCTCCGGCGCGACGAGCCTGAGCCGCTTGCCGTGGAACTCCGCCGTCGTCATCCGTTGGTACATCTCGTTGTCGAGATAGATTTCCCCCTTGGAGCGGAAGATCACGTCCACGAGGATGTCCTCTTTGAAACCCTTGTAGAGCCAGCTGGGGTCCGTGCGCTCGACTTTGAACCCGTGACGCGCCAGCGCGCGCAAGGTGAGCTCGGCATCCTCGGGCATCACGAATATATCAATATCATGTGTTGAACGAGGTCGTCCCAACCCGCTCGAGGCGATACCTCCGATGAAAAGGTATTTGATCCCCGCATCCTCCATGGCGCGCACCGTATCCGCCAGAACGCGGTCGAAGCGGTCGGCCAGATCCGGATCTTCGGTGGTGTGTCCCGGCTTGAACAGCGGTGATACGCCCATAGTGGCCAAACAACGCATCAAGTCCCGTACCGTCTCCCGTACCGTCCGGGGCGCGCGTCGGGGAACGGCGATTGCACCCTGGCCGGTCATCACGACAACACCGAGCAAACACACTCTCACTCCCCAGGGAGGGTCTTATGTCGAACAGCCCGAATGAAAAGAAGCCGGAAGAAATCGAAAGCGCACGACCGGAGTCCATGGGACCCGAAGGCAGGCCGGTGGAGCGCGCCCAGGCACCCGAACGGGGCAAGGGCGGCGCGCGAGGCACCGCCGCGATGGATCCTGAAACGCGTAAGGAGGTCGCACGCAAGGGCGGCCTGGCCGTTTCAAGGAACAAGCAGCATATGGCCGAAATCGGCCGCAAAGGCGGCCAGAGCGTCTCCAAGAACCGCGATCACATGGCGAAGATCGGGCGCAAGGGCGGCGCGGCCTCACGTGGACATCGCGGTCCCGGTGAGGGCGAATCGAGCGGCGGCGCCGAAGGCGGCGCAGCCGGCGGCGGGACGGCCTAAAGTTTCCGCTAGTCGCCACGGATCTCCGCCGCGAGCACGATGTAGCGCCGGGTCGTGATGGGTCTCGCAAAGGCGGGCCATCACGACCTGGGCGGGCGATCGCTACGCCCCCTTTTCCGAATACTGCCCTTTGGCGAATACTGATTGATGTTTAAAATCCCCAACACAACCCAACAGTCGCCGAGCCTTGCCCACCGCTAAGACGGGGCAAATCCTTAAACTCCAAAAGATCACTCAGAAAACCCGCAGTGCGAAAGGCTTGTTGCATACTGCATTGCGTCATGCTATCCGCACCCCAACATGTGGGGCGCTGTTTTCTGTACTCAAACACGATTGACCGTGTTGGCGAAGATCTTCGCCATCGTCTTCGTCATTACCTTGGGCGCCTCCGCGCCCGCGCAAGCTCGCGAGTTCCCCTCCTGCCGCGACCAATGGTCCCGGCTGACTACCGATCAGCGCTACCAGTATCAGGCCGGCTACCGCGTCCCTGAGACTTACAGCAACTACTACTCCCGTGTTCGCCGCCAGGATTGCCTCAAAGACTGGACCATCCTCGTCTACATGGAGGCGGGCCGCGACCTCGCGCCCTATGCGCTCTGGGACCTAGACGAGATGGAAGCCGGCTTCAGCGGTGACACCCCTCTCGCCGCCTCGACCTTGACCACCGATCTCGTGACCGAGGTCCGGATCCAGGACGTACCGGGCACCCGCCGCCTCCACCTTTTCGAGGATGACCGGCCCCATACGCCCCGCGCCTTCTCCGATTACCAGCGACGCACCATCAGCGACATCCGGTCACCAGTCATCGAACAGAACTTCAACGGCGACCGAAATCTCGCTGATTTCGTGCTCTGGGGGATGAGCCGCTATCCGGCTCGCCATACCGCCGTCATCATCTGGGGCCATGGCCGCGGGTGGAAGCCCGTGCGCTCGGTGATCGACAACTGGACCAATGCGCACGCCTTTGACTCCTCCGAAATCGCCGGCTCGCTGGCGCGCGTGACTCGCGTGACGGGCCGGCCCGTCGACCTTTTCGCCGCGGACTCCTGCCTCATGCAAAGCGCGGACGCAGTGGCTTCGCTACGAGGGCTCGCCCGCTTTGCCGTAGGCTCCGACCAGATCCAGAACCTGATGGGCTTTCCCTACCGCCGCGTCCTCTACGAGCTCAACCACGGCGCGCTCGAAAAAGCCCCGGATCCCGCCGCCGCCTTGGCCCGAATCATCCCACAGCTCATGCTCCAGTCCTTCAACCCGCGCTCGGGAAGCCAAGGGCGATACTCCCGCGATGGCGCGGACACGGTGCTCGTCAGCGCAATCGATGTCGCGCGCTTCGCCGCAGTGACCCTACCGGCATGGGACGCGATGGCGCTCGACCTGGCACGGGCGCTCCGCATGGCCCGACCCGAAAGCCGCAAGAACCTCAGTTTTCTCCTGGGCTCCACCTTCGCGCTCGGGCAGTCTACCCAGGACGTGGCCGTGACGCTCGGCCTGCTCCGTCGCTGGGCTGAGACGGACGCTCCTGAGCTGGAGTACCGCATCGACGCCGCGGCCGATTCGCTCCGCCGAAGCATCCTTTCCTTTTCGCGAGGTCCGGGCTACGCCTTCGACCCCAACACTTCCGTCTCGGGCGAGCTTCCGATCGGTCTTTCCGTCTGGCTCCCGCAAACCCGTGAAGAGTTCGCAGGCGGCATCCTCCGTTACCAGAGTTCCCCGTTCATCAACCGCCCACAAACCCCCTGGAGGCAGTGGCTCGAAGCCCTGTATCGCTCATGACCTTGAAGCTCACCAAAAAGTCCCTGGCCGTCGGCCTTCTCGTCGCCGCCACGGCGAGTTCCGCTCTGGCGATCCCCCGCAACAACGGAAGCGACGGCGCATTCCTCGATCAACCTTATCGCCATCCGCGCCGCACGATCGACCTGACCGGGCGCTCGGAACTCACCGCGCGCAAGCGCTCGGATGTCGAAAAAGTCATCGCGCTGCAGACCCCGGTCAAGTCCCAAGCCGCGCGCGGCACCTGCTCGATCTTCTCGGCCGCGGCATACTTTGAGTCGTTGACGATTCTCCAAGGCGCCGTGCAGCCGGATCTTTCAGAAGAATTCCTTGAATACGTGATCATGACCGGCAAGACTAGCGACGGTTCGTCCTCACCCATGAACATGGGGGCGGTGAGCCGCTATGGACTGCCTGCCGAGGCGCTGATGCCCTACATCGGCGAAACCTGGAGCAGCGTCAACGACTCTCCTCTCGCGCAGCAACGCTGCGGGGCCGTGCCCAAGACCCATCTCAAGTCTTGCCTCCTCGGCCATCGCGACCCGCGCCTGCTAGGCCAGCCGCTCACAACCCTCGGCCAATTGGACCCCGAGCTGGCCAAGGCCCGACAGGATGCCGAAACCTTCCGGGTGCGCTATCTCTCGCGCATGTCCCAGCCGCAGTACCTGTTCACCTCCGACCAGGTCAAAAAGGCCCTGCTCGAAGGCGCGCCCCTGCTGCTGGATCTCGACTTCTTTTATGGTACGTGGAACCACCGCAAAGCCTCTGAGCTCGGCATCAACCGCGACCTGGTCGCCTGGGACCGCGGCATCCTCGGCTACCCCGAGACCGGCTCGATGGACAATGTGGCCTCGCGCAAGGAGCCTGCAGGCCACTCCATCGTCGTCGTGGGCTACGACGACGAGATCGAGATCACCACGAAGATCAACATGGCCGATGGCTCGATTCGCGAGTTCAAGTATAAGGGCGTCTATATCTTCAAAAACTCCTGGGGCACCGGGAGCTTCGGCAAGAACTTCACCTATCGCGGCAAGACCTACCCGGGTTACGGTATGATGCCCCAGGTGTACGGCAACCAGTACGGGACGTTCTTCCGCACGGTCGTGCGCTGAGATACCGGCTGAACCGGAGGGCTCACTCAGACGTTGAAGGTGAGCCCTTCGTGCGCAAAGCACCAGTCGACTTGGAACGGCGCCTCGCCACCGCGCTGGATGTTGCGAATCTGTCCTTTATAGTACTTACGAGCTAGCGCTTCCGCCGCGGCAATCTTGGCGTCGTTGGAGGCGGGATCGTGATGCATGAAATAGACGCGCTCGATCCGCTCGCGGATCCCGATGTCCAAGCCGAGCGAAGCGGCCGCGTGTCCCCAGTTCACCTTCTCGATGGCCTCCATCAAGGTGTACTGAGCGTCGAAGATCATCGCGTGGACGCCTTGATAGAGCGGGAGATCGGGGCCTAGATCCTCGCGCGAGACGCGAGTGCACTCGGTATCCACGCAGTAAGCGAAAACTCTGCCTTTGCGCTCAAATCGATAGCCCCAGCAAGGATCCGGGTGGTCGAGCTGATAGGGCGTGATGCGGATTCGTTCGTCGGATCCCCCGTCGCCGCAGATCTCGATCGCCTTACGGGGCTCGAGCTGATGGTACACGATCCGCGCGCCCAATCCTTCGAGCGGCACCGGAAAGTAAGGCTTTTTAAAGAGAGTGCGAAAGACATCCGGCAGCTCGGGCTGCACCGCGTACACGTGGATCGTGTTGCCCGGGATGAAGAGCGGAGTGAAGAACGGCAACCCGATCAGATGGTCCCAATGGAAGTGCGTGAACAGGATATGCACTTCGCCCTTGCCCTGCCCACAGGGCCCTTTCATGAGCTCATAACCGTGAAGGCGCAGACCGCTGCCGCCATCGATGATCAGGCTGGTCTTGGGCGAAAATACCTGGACGCATGGCGTATTTCCGCCGAATCCGCCAAAACGCTCGCGCGGAAGCGTGGCGAGATAGGGCTCCACCTCGCTGCGGACGTGCTTGCCTGAATCGAGAAAACCGTAGATCGCGTCGCGCATGAATTCCTTCACCGCCTCGGGCGAAAGCGGCGCGGGTAAAGAACCTCGAGATCCCCAGATTTTGACTCGAAGCGCGAAGTCCTCACTCATCCCCTAATGATAAACAAATTGAGCAAGAAGTGTAGATTTCGAAATGCTTTTCGATTGACTGTCAAAATTTTATCGCGTCGTAGCTGAATCCCTGAAATCTCTGTAGAAAAAAGTTGTCATAGCCGCTTACTTTGGATAGTACAGCCCAGCCTATGAAAACCCAGCAAACGAAACGCGGGCGTCCCAAGGGTCGCTCCAGTGATACTCGCTCCTTTGGCCCCCTCGGCGATCTGATCCGTAAACACCGTTTGGCGAAAGGCCTCGGTCTTTTGGACGTTGCTCGAGCATGCAACTGCTCCGTGCAGTTCGTTTCCAATATCGAACACGGCCGCGCCCCCCTTCCCTGGGACAAGGTTTCGACCTTGGCTGCTGTTTTGAAAATTCCGGTCGAGGACCTCCAGGCGGCCAATCTCGCGATCCGCTCGGACTTCCGCAGCTTCGTGACCGTCGCTCGCGGCGGCAAGAAGTCGGCCTCCGGCACCGCTTCGGCCTCGGCCGTGGCCTTCGCTGCCAAGGACAACCAGCTGCGCGACATCATCCAGCGCTATCAGTCCGCATCCGCCGATACCCGCAAGAAGTTCGTTCGTGCGGCGATCGACATGCTGGCCAATTGATCAGCACTTTCGCTGGGTCACATTTTAAAACTTCTGTTTCCGCTTCGACCCGGATGCCGACCCCAAAAGGTCAGCCCGGGTCGAGTCGTTTTTAGCGACCGGTGCGAGCTCAATGCTAGAAAGCTGAGTCATCTCGGCTTAGGGCGATTCAGAAGGAACCCGTCCCATCCCAATTTGGGGGCAGGTTCGGTCTCTGAAATTAGAAAGAGCTGGGCCTCCGCATCCGCCCTGCTCGTCGGCGGATAAGGGAACCCCAACTTCGAGAAAATTTCAAAGAGTCCCCTAGGGTTTCTCTCCCAGGCCTGAACCAGTTGGGGATAAACCGAGCCATAGACCAGCTCAAGGATTTAGCCGCATCTTCGGCTTTGAGGTAGAGCAGTTTCGGATAGGCCCAACCCAAAAGCTCGAG
>CAYXVB010000022.1:8029-31712 GCA_964467785.1 uncultured Bacteriovoracaceae bacterium | reverse complement strand
GGCCGGCCACACGGAAGGTTCAGTGGATCTGGCGCGTATCGAGGGACTCCGCCCCGCCGCGGTGATCTGCGAGATCATGAACGAGGACGGCACCATGGCCCGGATGGCTGATCTGAAAAAATTCGCCGTCGAGCACCAGCTCCCGATCGTCACGATCCAGGACCTCATCGCCTACCGCATGGAGACCGAGTCCCTCATCGAACGCGTCGCCACGTCCAGGTTACCCACGGCCTTCGGGGATTTCGATCTGGTCGCGTTCCGCAGCCGGGTCGACGGCACGGAGCACGTCGCGCTTGTCAAGGGCGACCTCTCCCGGGACGAACCCACGCTCGTGCGCGTGCACTCCGAGTGCCTGACCGGCGACTCCTTCGGCTCGCTCCGTTGCGACTGCGGCCTGCAGCTTCAGGCAGCGCTCCGGCAGATTTCCGAAGCGGGTCGAGGCGTACTGGTCTACATGCGCAACCACGAAGGCCGCGGTATCGGCCTCGCAAACAAAGTCCGCGCCTATGAGCTTCAGGACCAGGGCATGGATACGGTCGAAGCCAACCGCCACCTCGGCTTCCAAGCGGATCTCCGCCATTACGGCCTCGGCGCCCAGATCCTCAAGAGCCTCGGAGCTCGTGACCTGATGCTACTGACCAACAATCCGCGCAAGATCGTCGGACTCGATGCCTATGGACTACACGTGCTGAATCGCGTGGCCATTGAGATGCCCTCCAATCCGCATAACGAGCATTATCTCTCGACCAAACGCGACAAGCTGGGACATCAGCTCGTGGCGCTCACCGAAGGAGCCAACTAAGCGATGATCCACTCCAGCGCCTCCCGCCTGACCGCCTGGCCGCCGCGCTTCGCGATCGTGATGAGCCGGTTCAATCCCGAAGTCACCGAAGGTCTGCTTCACGGAGCGATCTCCTATCTCAAGACGCAGGATTGCGAACCGCTTCCGAGCGACGTGTACGAAGCGCCCGGCGCTTTCGAGATCCCGCTGATCGCGCGGGAACTTGCCCGCACGGGGCAGTACAACGGCGTGATTTGCCTGGGCTGCGTCATCAAGGGCGACACAGCCCACTTCGAGTTTATCAGCCTGGGCGCGACTCTCGGCATCCAGATGGCGGGGCTGGAGACTGGCGTCCCCATCACTTTCGGGATTCTTACGACCTATACCGACGAACAAGCCATTGCCCGCAGCCGCGACGACGCTCATAACAAAGGCATCGAAGCCGCGACAGCCTGCTTGGAAACGGTTCGGACCTTATCTCGCATCCGTAAACGGGAAAGTTGAGTCGACATGTCCGACCACAATCACGATCACGATCACGGACATTCTCACGGTGGGCATTCTCATTTCCACTCCCACACCGGCGAGGCCCCTCAGGCCCTCTCTCGAGCGTTGATCGTCACCTTCGTTTTCATGCTCGTGGAAGCGGCGGGCGGCTGGTACTCCAACTCGCTCGCGTTGCTTTCCGATGCGGGCCACATGCTCACGGACATCGGAGCTTTGCTGCTGAGCATGTTCGCCATCTGGGTGGCGAGGCGGCCCAAGACGGCGTCGATGAGCTTCGGTTACCACCGCGCCGAGATCTTGGGCGCGCTCGTTTCCGGTCTCATGATCTGGCTTCTTTCGGGCCTGCTGATCTACGAAGCGATCGTCCGGCTGCAGACCCCGCCGGAGGTTCAGGGCCCCATTGTCTTTGTGATCGCGGTGATCGGCCTCGTGGCCAATTTGATCAGCATGAAAATGCTGCACCATCAAAAAGGACATAACATCAATGTCCGCGCCGCGTACGTGCACATGCTCTCAGACACGCTAGGCAGCGTCGGCGCGATCATCGCAGGCGCGGTGCTCTGGCTCACCGGCTGGAAGCCCATCGACCCGATCATCACCTTGGTCTTTGCCGCGCTGATGCTCTACAGCTCTTGGCACCTCATCAAAGAATCAGTGATCGTTTTGATGGAATCCGCGCCCGAGCATGTCGACCCGCTCGCGGTCAAACGATCGATCGAGGAAATTTCCGGCGTTCAAGAGACTCACGACCTGCACATCTGGTCCGTCTCCTCGGGCCGGCTCGCCCTGAGCGCGCATGTGATCACTGCGGAATCCCCTGAGGCGGTTCTCTCCGCGGCCAACCGCGTGCTCGAGGATCGCTTCCAGATCGTGCACACTACGCTGCAGATCGAGCATCCGGACCGTTTCCGCTCGGAACGCTGCTACGACTGCGCGCCGGACCCCGACACTCACGACCACCACTAACTCCGGGACCGGGTGATTCGGATTTGAGGCATGGCCAGCGTGAGCTATTGGGCTAATGGGACTTTTCAAAAGTCCCTTCCCTCCTGAAAAGTCCCTTTAGCCCAACGGCTCCGAGGTCGAACTCTCTGGGCGGTCCTGATCGGCACGATCCCGCCCCTCTTTCACTGCCCCAGCGTTAACCCGAGTCTTCGCTTCAGCATTGGCCTGCTCAGCTCGGATCTCCCGACCGAGTGGGTCCGCGTCATTTCCCTTCTTAAACACTTCCCAGGCGGTCGGTACCGAGGCGATCCAGACGCCGATCAATGCGATCGAAGTCCAGAGTTGCTCGGTGCTCGTCCAATTCTGGGTCCAGAGCCGAGTCATGTCGTCTAGCGATGCAGCTCGTGCACCACTTGCTTGCGCGAGCGTCTTCCGACGGCTAAGCTCCCCGGCCAATGAAGAAAAAACTCACGCTTTATCACAATGGCGGCTGCAGCAAATCGCGCGCGGTTTTCGCGCTCCTCGACAAACGTCCGGACGTCGAACTCGAAGTGGTGGAGTACCTCGCCACGCCACCCACTCCGGCGATTCTGGACCAACTACTTCTGCGCCTCGGTCTCGAACCCCAAGACATCGTGCGCACGAACGAAGACGATTACGAAACGCTAGGCCTCGACAAAAATCCCCCCACGTCTCGCGACGGCTGGCTCGCTATCCTCACCCGCCATCCGATCTTGATCGAAAGGCCAATAATTACGGATGGAATTCGAGCCATCATCGGGCGGCCACCGGAGCGAGCCCTAGAGTTGGTCTAAGCCACGAGCTGATTCCCACTGGGAAACACTGCATTAAATGGACTCAGGATTCCCACTTGCCAAACTTCGGGTCGCTCGCTAATCGAAGCTCTTACCGTAATAATCAATAACGGCACTTTGAGAGGAAAGACTCAATGAGATCCTTGAACCCACTGATCCTGATCCAAGCCCTGGCCCTCAGCTTCGCTTTGGCGGGCTGCGGAAAAAGCCTTCCGAAGCTGACCGCCGAACAAAAAGAGCAGTTTGGCGAAGTTCTCGCCTCCGCGGGACAGGCGCAGCGCGCCGTTCCCAAAGGCCAAAGCCACGCGCAGATTTCCTCGATCACCACCGTGCCCCAAAGCTCGGTGCTCAATATCCTCGGCCTCGATCAGACGCTCAAGACCGAGTCCGCCGCGCCGATGCCACGTCCGACGGGCAGCGCCCCGTCGCTCAAGCGGCCCAACGAGTCCGCCATGCGCTCGCGCCTCGAAACCAGCCAGTGTGAAATCAAGTCCAACATGGGCGATGGCTTTGGTGGATCATTCTCCAGTGGCTCGGGCGACCCCTCAAGCAGCATGCCGTCGATGGAACTGAGCAAACTCAATTTCGACATCCACGTCGCGGGCGCCAAATGTCCCGTTGCTATGGATCTCACCCTCAAAATTCAGGCCCAGCGGACTTCCGCGAGCGCTGACTTTGTCTGGACTTACTCCGTCCAGGACGCGGAATATCGCAAGCTCAACGACGTGACGGGCGCTGACCTCAAGGGCGGCCTCAAGATCACTGGCGACTCGCAGGGCCGCGGCGGCGACGGCGACCTCAACATCAAAGGCAAGATCGTTTCGCAGAAGCACGGCGATCTCCCCGTCGAGCTGACCGGCAAGATGCACATGGAGAACGCGTCGGGCCAGGCCCGCCAATCCGGCGAGATCGCGCTCTTCGTCCAGTTCAAGGATTTCGGCGCCGAGCTCAAGCAGAAGATGGACGGCAACAAGATCCAGCACTTCATCAATAGCGAGGAAGTGACGGAACAGGAGTTCAACGAATTCGTCGGCAAGCTCTTCAACTGAGCCTGCTTTAGTTCCAGAGACCCATCAAAGGCCGGGGCGGCGACGCTCCGGCCTTTTTCGCTTCATGGCCTCACTTGGACTCAAAAAAACTGGGCCAATAGTAGTCCGCCGCCTCGATGTAAATACCAAGGTGGCAACCGCGCTTGAGATCCACCGCCACGCTTCGATCCCGACCGACCGGATCCGGCCTGTCGGTCGGACGCGGAAGCACCAGAGTCATTTCGTCCGTATGCGCCTCAAAGTCCGGGCAATCCACCGCATAAGCCTCGGCGTAGATCATGGGCAAGCCCTCGATCCCGTTGAGCGCCGCCAGATGAAACTCCTGCCCCTCGCGAAAAGTCACTGCGGTGTTCTCGATCGTGATGCTTTGTCGGAGGAAAAACTTTTGGGCGTCCTCCAGCTCCGACCACTCCAAGGTCTGACCAGCGGAGGCGGGAGTACCGATCAGGGATGAAATCAAAAGAAGCGCGGCGCGAGCGATTTTCATGATCCGAAGTTTACCACAATTGCCGCTCCCTCTGGCACGCCCCCTGCTCTCTTGGTCTCCAGAGGCATTGGCGCGCAGCGGATGAACTATTGCGGGCCATTTCGCCCCGGAGGAGGAGAAACATGTCCCGCAAACATCTGATTCGCGACTACATGACGCCACGTCCGGTCACCGTGCCGGCACGGGCCACGCTCGAAGAGGCGTTGGAACTGATGGATGACCACGGTCTACGCCATCTTCCCGTCGAAAAGGACGGCTATCTGGCCGGCGTGATTTCAGATCGGGACATCGCCCGGGCGTTCTCCGAGCCCCTCGCACTGGGGCGACACAGCGTCGAAACCGCGATGACACCAGCGCCCTTTACCGCCTTACCCGACTCCGAGCTAGGCGAAGTGCTGGACATCATGGCCGCCAACCGTATGGGAAGCGTTGTGATCCAGGATGCGGGCAAAAGAGTGGTCGGAATCTTCACGACTACGGATGCGGTCCGAGTCCTTTCCGACTTGCTTGAATAATTCTATCCAGCGCTCCTGCCTGAGGATAGCTTCATTTTCTATCTTTCTTCAATGAGTACCATTATTTACACATATTGCATTTTTATTAATATTGTGTAGAATTGTAAATAATAGATCGAACTAGGAAGCGTTCGATCAGGAGGGCCTTAGAAGAAGCCCCACTCAAAAATGACGCATCGCACTACGGTCGCCCTTTTCGGCCTGAGCGCCGCATGGATGACCGGCGCCTGCAATGGCAACCAGGACGCCAAAGTAGCCACCGGGACCAACCTGGGAAGACTTTCCGCCGCTAAATCGGTTTGCGTGAAGACCTCGCTGGGCCTCGCGGTTCTCGACCGCGGCAGCCTCCGCTGCACCGGCAACGCCGATATCTCAGGCGATATCCTCCTCACCGATCGCTCGCTCGCCCAGCTCGGCGGCAATGCCCATGTGCGCGGCAAAATCCACGCAGAAGACGAATCCGATCTCCGCAGAAGCGGCAACGCCCAGATAGACGGCGGAGTCGAAATCAAATCAATGCAACAAGAAGCGCGCCTCCTCGGCGACTTTGCCCGCGACCTCGCATCACTCAAGCCGACTCAGACCTTCCAACGTCTCGATGGGTCTCAAGTGATTGAAGGCCGCGATGGCATCAACGTCATCGAGGTGGAGGGCGCGATCAATCTCGCCGGCAACAGCACTGTTACGCTCAAGGGCTCTAAAAAGGCCGTGTTCCTCATCAACGTGCGAGGCGACATCAAGGTCTCCGGCAAAGCTTCCATCCTCGTCGCAGGTGGGGTTCGCGAACAAAACGTGCTCATCCACGCCCGCGAGCAAGGCTCCGACATGCTGCTCGCCGGCCAGGGCACCGTTTCAGGTACCTTCTTCGCTCCTTCTCGCGGCGCCCAGCTCACCGGAAACGGTGTCATCCATGGCTCGATCATCGCCTCGCGCGAGATCAACCTCTCGGGCAATGGCCTGACTCTCGTTCCGGAAGCTTTCTGTATCGATGATCAGGACCGTGAAGACGACGAAGGCAATAACAATGGCGGCGTGATCGGCCCCTGAGTCCGACTCCCACTTCGGTAGACTGAGCTCTGAATCAACGCCCCTACCCCTGAGAGCCCAGGGAGATCCAGCGAAAACTCTCCTCGAAAGTGAGAGGCTCCGCTGGACCTCTCTGGCTCTCGTTTTTGGAGATCATGTACATTCTCCCCAGACCATGGTCCGCGGGCGCAAGCTGGACCCCAAACTGCATCGCCCTTGAGCCGTATGCCAGACGCGTCGCTCCACTTGCAGAGTCCCCAATTTGCCCAACTGCTCCGCGCAAGCGTCTATCGCCCGCTCGTCGTCCTACTCCTTTTGGCGGTGCTCTTTGTCGGCCAGGTGACCTATCTCATTTCCCTGACCAACTGGGTCGAGCACACCGACCTCGTCATCGCCCAGTCCAACGAGGTGCTCAAGCATTTTGGCTACGCGTCAACCGGCTTTCGAAGTTTCGCGGCGCAAGGCGACCCAATCGATCTCGAAGAGTATCGGTCAGGGATGCGCTTGGTGACAAGCAGCCTGAACGTGCTGCGCAACCTGATCTCCGACAACCCCGAACAGCTCCAAGCCGCGAATCTGATCCAGAAGCAGATCCACCAGTGGAGCGTCACGATCGAAGACCTCACCTTGAAATGGCAAGCGACGCCGTCTTATCGCCCTTCGGACAATGGCCCCGAGTTGGAACGACTGCGCGAGCTACGCGGCGCCATCCGGGCGAGCATCGAAGGCTTCATCTCAGTGGAGGAAAAATATCGCGTCCATCGGCTCGAAGTCGAGAGTGCGGCCACCGCCTTCATCCTGATTCTCACCCTGCTACTCTGCCTGGGGCTGGGCATCTTCCTCGCCTCTTCCGCGCGACGCCAGCTGCGCACTCTTTCGGCGGACTATGAAAGCGCGCACAGGTTGCGCGATGACTTTCTCGCCATTGCCTCCCACGAGCTCAAGACTCCCCTCACCTCGCTGCAGCTCCAGCTCCGGGTCGCGAAAGCCCGCTTCGAGCACCTACCCGCCAACTCGGCGGAGATCCTGCGCTTCCAGCGCAGCATCAACCTGTTCGCGCGCCAGACGCAACGGCTCACCGTGCTCATCGAGTCGATCATCAACGTGTCGCAGATCCAGTCGCGAAATTTTCGGATCGAACCCGAGGAGTTCGAGCTCGCGACCTTTCTTCGCTCGGTCAGCCAGCTTCTGAGCGCGGAGTTCGAACAGATCGGCTCCAAGCTCAGCTTGCGGACGCCCGAAGGAGTCCTCGTCGTTTGGGATCGCAAGCGGATCGAACAAGCCATCGTCAACATCCTTTCCAACGCGATCAAATACGCGCCGGGAGCCCCCGTGGAGATCAACGCCCGCGCCGACGCCGGCGCAGTTCGGATCGAAATCATCGACCATGGCCCCGGACTATCGGAAAAGATCCGGAGTCGGTTGTTCGAGCGATTCGCGCGAGGTCATGAATACGAGAAAATCAGCGGAATGGGACTCGGACTCTATATCGCCCGCGAGATCGCGCTCGCGCACTCCGGTCGGATTTCGGTCGAACCGGTCATTCCGGGACCCGGTACCTGCTTCTCGCTCGAGCTGCCGCGGATTGTCGCTCCGGAGGCCAAGCCCAAGTTCGGCAAGAGCCTCGATCCGTACCTGAATTCGAGCCGGCGAGGCCGGTCGCTCAGCGCGTGAGAGGCACGGGCTGTGTCAGATCCGCAAGACCGTCCAGGTCGAGATCCGGGCAACGCCATTCCAGGAACTCGGCGAGCTCCGCATCCGTCCGAAAACGGAGACGGACATCGCCTCCTTCGAGATACGAAAAGATTTCCCGGTTCGTCACCGTGCAGATATGGCCTTGTGGATCCCGAAACACCGAAGGCCGCGAGCGATCGGACTCCGGCTGCCCTCCGAGGCGGAAGCCGCAATCCAGGAGCAGGCCGCGCAGGAGCCGAATCTCAACGCCGCCCGCATTCTGCGGCGTCACCTCCGGGTCCACCGTGATCTCCGCGTCTTGGAGCGAGCGTACGGAGCCGTCCTTCCCTTCGAACGTCATCAGACGCCCCCCGGCAAGCCGGACTTCCAGCGTGTTGCCGATGCCGGGACGAAACGCCGGCATCGACTTGCCGTTCTGTCGCGGAAAAAGATAGAAATCGCGCGCTCCGCTCGAAACCGAGTCGGGACCGTCGCCAAAGGAGTTGAAGACCATCATCAGGCCATCCTCATTGAAGAGAAACCCTCTATAGACGAGATCCTGCGTGGTGAACGGATCCACAGTCACCATGCAGGCGCCGCTCTCTGGGCTCCAAATGGATTGGACCCTGAGCTGATCCACAACCCGGCGGCCATCGACGCAACCCGCGGGAAACTCCGCCGCGTGGGACTCCGCAGGCACGCCGCCGATCGCAACCAACAGCGTCACCGCGACCCTGATCCAATTCCAGTCGATACAATTCGATTGCTTCATTTCTTTTTTCCCCTCTTGAGCGGATATCTTTTTCCAGGCACGGCCATTTCAGCGCGTACGCAAACCTTCACGGCGGCACCCACCGCAGTGCGCGCCCGGCGCGACACATGCGCCACGACAACCCGTCCAGGTATGCCGGGGTCGGGTCCGCAATACAAGCGAGCCACGCTTTTCCAGTCCGCGTGCACCGCGGATGCCGGTCCCGGAGCAGCGGTAAATACCTCCTGGAACAGCAGTCCAACGCCGCCCTCCGCCCGCACCAGTCGCGCTGCCGCCGGAGTGATCGCCCCGTCCCCGCTCACGGCGAACGAGACGCAGCCTTCTCGATCAAATCGAAGCGTATGGGTCAAAACACTATGCGCGGTCCGCGCGCTACGGATGCGCCACTGCTCCCAGCGAGCTTCGCGGTCGTCGGCCAGTTCAGTCAGCGTGAGCTCAAAGCCAAACCGCGAGCGGATGCCGGGATAGCCAAGATCCAACGCACGCTCGAGCCACCGCGCGGTGCCGCGAGGCCCCAGGATTTCCAGTGGACGCTTGCGCCCGTCCTCCCATTCGCGGACCAGCAGCGGCACGAGCCCGAATGCGTGATCAGCATGCAGGTGCGTGAGGGCGACCGCATCTGGGCTGAAGTTCCTTTCCCAGACCCGCTCAGGGATCTGGTAACCACAGTCAATGAGCAGCCCCCGGCGCAGTTTGGCGCGGCCGGCGGGCCGCAAGAGCGCGTAGGATGTGTTGCCGAGCCCGAACCCAAACGCCTCGCCACAACCGATGACTTCGATCCACTCTCCCGTCATGGGGGAGAATATACTTCAAAAAAAAAGGACGCTCCATTAAGTTACAGCCCATGCACGTCGCTCTCTGCATCAATGCCGTAATTCCGCCCCCCAAGTACGGCGGCACGGAGCGCATCGTGGCCTGGATGATCCGCGCGCTCACCCAGCTCGGCCATCGCGTGACGCTCGTCGCGCGCGCGGGCAGCGCCGTTCCTGGCGCCCGAGTCGTACCCATCGAGCCCGGCAAGTCCTGGGAAGAGCTCACCCCGTCCGATTGCGACATCCTGCACCTGTGGGCGCCCACGCAGGATCGCCTGCGCCGCCCTTATGTGATCACGATCGAAGGCAACGGCAAACCCGGTGAATCGTTCGATGCGCGCTCCCTATTTGTCTCGCGCAAACACGCGGAAAACCACGGCTCCTCCGCTTATGTCTACAACGGCATCGATCCCGACGATTACCCGTGCGAACCGGCCTCCCTGCGCGGCGACTCGCTCGTATTCCTGGCCAAGGCATCCTGGAGCGTCAAGAACCTTGAGGGCGCGCTCGAGGTAGCCCGGCTCTCCGGACTTCCGATCGAAGTCCTGGGCAGTCGAGATTGGCCTCTCCATGCCGAGCGCTGGCTGCGCTGGATCTCGCGCCTCAAGGGCGTGCGCTACCACGGTATGGTCGGCGACGCCTATAAATCGAGGATTCTCCGCCGCGCACGCGCGCTCGTTTTTCCGGTCCGCTGGCACGAGCCCTTCGGGATCGCGGTGACCGAGGCGCTCGCGAGCGGCTGCGCGGTGCTGGCGACGCCCTACGGATCCCTCTCCGAGCTAGTGACCCCGGATGTCGGCGTAGTGGCTCCCGATGCGCGGACTCTCGCGCGCGCCGCTTCCGAAGTCACTCGCCGTTACTCTCCCGAGGCCTGCCGCGCCCGCGTGTACCGGGGCCTCACCCATCTGGATATGGCGCGCGAGTACTTGCGACATTACGAGTCAGTGGTGTCCAAGGGCCATCTCGCCGGCGTGGATCCCGCGGCGCCCGCGCCGCGCGCGCCCGAGACTTTCAAGGCGCAGGATCCTCTGCCTTGGAGCTGAGCCTGGGCCGAGCTCGCTTCCCACGCGCGGACTTCGGGCTGAACGCCATCTCCACGAGCATGTCGTCGAGCCTCTCCTGCTCGATCAAAGTTTGCACTGCCTGCCCGACCGCGCGCTTGGCCTTTTTATTGCGCCAGGGACCGACGCGGTAAAACGCCTCGACGCGCTCGAGATCCTCCTGGATCGTCCGGTACATGAACGGCGGGATGCGCGGGTTCTCGAGCAACCGCGCCGTCAATTCCTCGAGCAGGCGGCGCGAAGTGCCCCGAAGGAATCTCCGGAGCAAAGGCATCCAGCGTGCGACTGCGGCCTCGCCGATCGCGAGGCGATACTGGTACTGCGGCGACTCGCGGGTCAGGATCGCGGGATAGTGGAAGCGCTCGATCTCGTGATGCGCGGCCCAGAGCAGCCGGAGCAACGCCGAGTAGCCGTCGCGAATGCTCCTGCGCCCTTTGTAGGCGCCGAAGTATTCCGCCGCTCCGACTTCCTTCCCGTGCTGCTTCTCCTCGAGTGCTCGCTCGAGTTCTTCTTGCACGCGCTCCTCGTGCGAGGTCAGGCGCGCCTCGAGACTCCCGCCCATAGTCCGCAGACCGATGAAATAATAGTTCTCCGTCCGGACATTGACCACGTTGAAAGGAGGCCGGTGCTCGCGCAGCAAGGCGTTTTCTCGCAAAAGCGCGCTCTTTTCGTCCGGGCAAAGCTCCACCCGGATCTCCTCGACCAGCGCCAGCATCCGAAGGATCTTGCGCGACACCCGATCCGCCTTGGCGAGGCGGTAGGAGTTGAGGCGCGCGCGCAGATTCTTGGATTTGCCCACGTACAGGATCGCCCCCGACTCGCCGATCATCCGATAGACGCCCGGCAAGCGCGGCAGCGCGCGGAAAAACTCCAGACCCAGCTTGTCGACAAGACGGCTTCCCGAGGCGCGGGCCCAGATGAACTCAGACTGCAAGCTCATGAATACTGCATAACATAAACGAGCCCGCTATCAGCGCACGAGCTTGAACTTGACGATCTTCTCCCAAAGGAGCGGCGAAAACACGTCCGCTCCGAGCAGGATCACCGGCTCCCAGGTGCCCGATGGCTTGGTCTTGCTGACCTTTGAAGGCATCGTGCCATGGCCGCCATATTCCTCGAACCAATGCTGCCGGACGAGCACGGAGTTGCTGACCAGCACCTTGGTGTCGGGTTCCTCCTCGCGGGTGGGCTTTTTAAGATTGTGGGCTCCCGACTGCGCCTCATAGGAGCTCATGACCTGTACGTTCTTGCCCGTGTCCCGAAGTTCGAGCTCCTGATAACCGAGACTCATCATGAAACGGGGCTTCTTGGCGACCGGCTCGCGCGAGACAAAGATCAGATCGTAATCCCCTTTATAGAAAAGCTCCTCCAGCTTGTTGAGATCGTGCACGTCGAGATCGAGCTCATGGACATCCGTCTGTCCGAAGATTTGGTCGCAAAACTCCAGCGCCAGGGGGATCAGCCCTTCCAGGGTCCCCACCCGGAGCTGATCCGAATAGGCATGACCGGCGAGCTGCAAAAGCTGCCGGTCGAAGTCGCGCGTTGTTTTTTTATACAACTCAGAAATATCATGGGCCGCCTGGGTCCAGGCGCTCTTGCGCTTCGAAGCGCGGTCCAGGAGAACCACTTTGAGCTCCTCCTCCAGTCGCGCGACGATTCGCGATAGCTGAGGCTGGCTCATGCCGATGTTCACCGAAGCGCTCGACAAATTCTTGTACGCCACCGCGCGACTCAGAGTGTGAAGTTCCCAATTCAATCGATTCATAATGGAAGAGGATCCTTAACCTCTATCCTGACTTTCAGCCACCGGCAAAGCAAGCGGCCGCGGCATGACTGTTGCTGCATATTCCTGCGGGAGTACGAAAGGACGGCCGGCCGAAATGGATGGGATCAAGGAATTTCAAGGAGTTGCGGATTACGAAGGTCCCTATGCCTGCCGCTGCAAATCAACTCCTGGGAGGACAAAATGGCTCAGAGCCTGAATTTTAGGAAAAAAATCAGACTGACTTGCGAGAACGACGAACTCGAGGCCAAACTTCGCGAGTTTCTTGACGCAGAGGGCTACCATGTCGTGGCTGAACTCGAAGCAGGCGTGCAGCCGGGTCCCACTGCGTTGGATCACATTCATGTCCATATCAAAGCCACCGAGCGCAGCGCGCTGATCCCGGACCCGGAATCTGATTTCGAAACCGAGTCCGAGTTCAGCAAAGAATAGATTGAAGTCCCGATCAGAAACCGAAGTTAAGACCAGCCATCAATAGGATGTCGCGGAAATAGGCGCTTCCTGCGGAGCTGTTGTAGAGATTGCTCAGACCCAGCGCGTAATCCGCATCCAGACGCAGGCTGAACAGCGGCAGGATCGGGAACTTAAGTGAAATACCCGCAATGAGGCCGAAGTCGGAGCGGCTGTAACCGCCCGCTTCATAGGTCGCGTCGCTTGAGGCTAGTCCCGGGATCGTGCTGGCAACGGTGTAATTTCCCAGGCCGTATGCGTAATACGCGCCCGCGCCCACCGAGATCAGCGAGATCGGCTCGAAGCGGAACATGTAGGGCACCATCAGATAATTGTACGTCGAAGTCGACGATCCCCCGGTCGAGGAAGTCAGACCCAGACCGCGCTTGACCGAAAGGATGCCGAGCTCGGACTTAATCGTCGGAAACGAGTCAAAGGCGAGCAACGCGCCAAAGCCAAGATTGCTGACCGTACCCGCGGTGTAATTCGCCGCAAGGTTGGCCTGGGACTGGGTACCGATGTTGAGATTGCCCATGACCGCGAGATCCAGGGCATGCGCGCGCTCAGCTCCCCACGTCAAGCCGACGAAAAGGGCAGAGATCAGCAGCGTCCGAATGTACTTGAAAACCTTCATACTCGCCTCCTTGCGAAACTAAAATGGACTGGGTTCATCTGAGAGTAACGCAGGGTCGCCCGTTTTTCCAGCGCTGCTAACAGTCGACATGGCTCACTTGAGTCGCCCGGATCAGTGCGTGCAACGGCATAGGGAGTGCTGACTGGCGTCTCACGCTTCGTGCTCCGACATGCCTGGGCATTTCTCCTGGCTGGCTTGCTTGTCACCGTGGCGGGAGCCTGGGCATCGATCCAACTCTATTCGAATCTTAAACTGGATCTCACCGAGCTTCTCCCACCTGACGCGCGGAGCGTCCAGGACATGCGCAAAGTCAAGCACCGCCTCAAAGCGACGGACACCCTGACGCTCATCCTTTTTTCCGATCATCCGCGAGAGAGCCGCAGATTTCTCGACGACTTGGCCCGCGAGCTCGACGCCGCGCCAAAGGACCTGATCGCCGGCGTCGAATACCGGATCGATCGGGAGCTCGCCTGGTTTGAACGGCGCAAGGCGCTTTATGTCGACCTGGCGGACCTCCGCAAAATCCGCGACACCATCGAAAAACGCATCGAATACGAACAAGAGCTCTACAATCCGCTCAACATCTTTAGCGAGACGGAGATTCCCGAACCCCGGCTCGACCTGCGCTTCCTCAAACGCGCTTACGACTCCCGCATCGCCGCCTACACCCGGTTTCCGTCAGGATATTATGCGACCGCAGACGAGCGGGTCCGGGTCATGCTGATCTACAAGGCGGGGTCCTCGACTGAGATCGACCGCCTGCGTCTGCTCAAAGGCATCGTCGACGACTCGATCCGCAAGATCGATCCCTCGAAGTACGCGCCCGACATCCGCATCCACTTCACCGGCGACGTGCAGAACATGATCGAGGAGCAGGCCGCCATCCTCGAGGATCTCGAGATATCCACGGCCATCGTCGGCATCGCGGTAGTCGCCGCGCTGCTGCTCTTCTTCCGTTCCTGGATCGCGACCTTCGCGCTGATCGCGAGCGTGCAGATGGGAACGCTGTGGACGATGGGCGCCGCGTACTTTCTCGTGGGTAGCCTCAACGCCAATTCGGCTTTCCTGGCCAGCATCGTCGTGGGCAACGGCATCAACTTCGGGATTATCCTCACGGCCCGCTATCTCGAGGAGCGGCGCATGGGCGTGGATGCGCCTCTCTCGCTCCGGATGGCGATGATCCGGAGCGCTGGCGCCACCTGGACCGCGGCGCTCGCGGCGGGACTCTCGTACGGATCCCTGATGCTCACGGGGTTCCGCGGCTTCCGCCAGTTCGGCATCATCGGGCTCACCGGCATGGTGCTGTGCTGGATCAGCTCGTTCACAGTCCTGCCCGCGCTGCTGCAGCTCCTGATGAACCGCCGCGAAGTGCGCGGCGTCGCCACGCCCGAAAACCTGCGATCCCTGCCCGCCGCCGACCCAGCGGGCGAGATTCCGTCCGCCACAGGAGCACCCGCGTTCCGGTCCTATTTCTTCGCGTACCTGGTCAAAGGGCTGGCGCGCTTCCCCGTCCCCATTCTTCTCCTGTCGCTAGCGGTGACGGGCTGGTCCGTGTTTGAATTGACTCGTGTCCGACCCGATCTGCTGGAAACGGATCTGACTCGGCTGCGTTCGCGCGAGAGCCTCGAACACGGCTCCGCTTTTTACGCCGACCAGGTCGACAAGGTTTTTCAGCGCTACCTGAGTCCGGTGGCCATCCTGGCGCAACGGGATGAGGACACCCAGCGGATCGCCGACAGGCTGCGCGAGATCCGGCGAAGCATCGGGCCCTCCAGCATGATCGACTCCGTTCAAACGCTTCAGGACTTCGTTCCGCGGGATCAGCCGGAAAAGATCCGCCTCTTGCGCGAGATCCGCACGCTCCTTCCCCGGCGCATCGTCCGTCAGCTGCCGCCGCGCGAACAGGCCATGGCTCGGAGCTTCCTCTCGCCCGAATCGCTACGGCCCATTCAACTGCGGGATTTGCCGCCACTCCTGCTCGACCGCTTCCGCGAGTCCGATGGCAGCCTCGGCAGAGTCGTGCTGGTTACGCCGCCCATCACCACGGACATCCGGGAGCGCGAAAATCTTTTCCGCTTCGTCCGATACCTTCGCGAGAGCGCCGACGCCATCCGTCCGGGCACGCCGGTTGCCGGGACCTTGCCGGTGACGGCGGACATGTTCGAGTCCGTTTTACGGGACGGCCCCAAGGCCACGCTGCTGGCCTTTCTCTCCGTCGTAGTCTTGGTGACGCTACTCTTCCGCGATCTCCGTCGCACTCTGCTCGTCCTGTTCACGCTTTTCGTGGGAGTGCTCTGGCTATGCGGCGTGGCGCTCCTGGCCGGCATCAAGATCAACTTCCTCAACTTCATCGCCTTGCCCATCACCTTTGGCATCGGCGTGGATTACGGGGTCAACATTGTGTCGCGCTATGTGCAAGAAGGGCGAGGCTCCATCCGCCGAGTGATCGGCAGCACGGGTGCGGCGGTGGGCCTGTGCTCCCTCACCACGATCATCGGCTACAGCTCGCTGCTCGCAGCCAAAAACCTCGCGTTCTTCAGCTTCGGGTTGCTGGCGGTGCTCGGGGAGCTGACCAGCATCTGCGCTGGCCTGGCCGTAATTCCCGCGCTGCTCGAGCTGCGCGATCGCCGGCACGTTCGACCTCATTCCATCCCCGCCCCGGGCGAATCTTCCAAAAAAGCCGCATAAAGGGCGCCGGCAATGGCGGGTCAATCAATTCTTTTTTGTTTTCAGATAATTAGACCTCATCTAGACCCAGTTCTCACAAGCCAAGAAGAGGCCTCCCTAACTCTTGACTATTTTGATATGGTACAGCTACCTATGCCAAATTCTTCAAAACTTCGGCGCTCTTTACTGCTCCTGACTTTGATCGCGCTGAATCATGCGGCCTTGGGTGCGGACAAGGATACCTGCCTGGACTCACTGGCGCAGAAAGTCGCGGACCGCAATCAGACTCAAAACGCCGAAGCCCTCCGACTCGATGCCCGCGGTGGCGGGATCGGCGCCGGCAACGAAGCCCGCCTGCTACGAGGCCGCGGTGATAGCGCTGTAATCGTCGTCCACGGATTCGCGGCGTCTCCTTTCGAGGTTGAAGCGCTTGCCGAGAAATTAGCTGACGGCGGCGCGACGGTGTACCTGCCTCTACTCCCTGGGTTCGGTTCCTCTTCGGAGGTCGCCAACTACGGCGCCGACTCCAGGCTCTGGAAGATCGAACTCGAAGAAAGCGTTCGGCTCATGTCGACCTGCTTCAACCAGCTTTCTCTCGTGGGGTTCTCGACCGGCGGTAGCCTCGTCTCCGATTTCCTACTGCGACACCCGCGAATGAGCTTCGATGGTCGCTTTGAAAAATCCCGCGTCCGCATTCGCTCCGCCGCACTGCTCAGCCCATACTTCGCGAGCGGTAGCGTACTTGCGGATCTGTCCAACTTCGCCGCTTCCGCCTTGATCAAAACGATAGACGCGCAAAAGCTCTACCGATTCAATCCCTCGGCCGATCTGCTCGCGCTGATCCGCTTTCCTGATCACTACAACCGCGCGATCCCGCTGATCGCGGCACGGCAAGTCATCTCACTCGGCGGCAGCCTACGCAGCGAGACTCCTCCCGACTCCGTCAGCACCGTACCGGTACTGCTCGCCTACTCCGAGTCGGACGAAACCATTTCCCCGACGGTCGCCATGCAATTCGTCCGGGATCACTTCGCGGAACGCCAGACCTTCGTTTTTTCTCGGACACTCAAGATCCCGCACCAGATCGCGTTACCGCAGGCCAATCCTCACGCTCCCGAGCTCTTGGACACGGTCAAAGCGTTCATCACTCCAAAAGCGGCACTCGAAAATACGGACCCTGGACAGGGATCTAACAAAACAGACAACAGATCAGGCACTTAAGCATCAAACCGGCATGCTTTCCTTGATTGACAAATTATGACGCATCGCGTTATTAACTGTCGCCATCATGCTTCAAATTTCACCCTTCCGCTCCCGTCTCCATTGGCTCACCGCTCTGGCCGCCTCCTGCGCCCTCATTCTTGGCGGCGCCCACGCTGATGCCGCCGAGGCTCCGAAGCTCTCTGATCGCCCTGATCTCAATGAAGCTCAGACCGCCCTGGCCGGCGCCGTCCAATATCTCGACGAGACCCAGCAAAAAGTAACCGCTCCCGATGGCGAGGACTTTTTCAGCGGCGAATGGCCCTCCTACATGATGAGCACCAAGAACATCCGATTCGTGGGACGCGCCAACCACGGCGGCTATGACTCCAACAACTTCACGGTCTCGTCGATTCACAACATTCTGGCTCCGATCCATCAGCGCCAACCCTGGCTGACGCAGATCCCGGCCATCCTGGATCTGTCAATGGAGCGGATCCTGACTTACCGCACGGGCGACTCCTTCAATTTCTGGCCGTTGCTCTCGCCTAAGACCTATTGGTCCAAAGTCCCCGGGTTCGAAAAGATCCGCAGACCCAACCATTTCAAAATCAAGCACCCGACACTCGAGGCGGGTTGCAACGTTCCCAATGATGCGGATGACACGGCCGTGGCCTTTACCGCGATGCGGAACTACAACGAAGTCCGCCCCGAAAGAAGCGTCGAACTGCCCAAGGCAATTGGTCCGGTCTTCACTCCCTGGCGCGACCTGAACCGCCCGATCCCTCACTTCTACAACGCGCTCACCGGAGTGGCCGGGACCGGAGCCTTCATGACGTGGCTCTGGCCAGAGCGCTCGCTCAATCCCATCACCTACTGGCCGAGCAAGCGCCGCCTTTACATCCCCTACGGCTTCAATGACGTGGACTGCGTCGTCAACGCCAACGTTCTCAACGCGCTCGCCAGCTATTCCGAGCTCGACACTCCCGGCGTGGAGCAGGCCTGTGCTTTCATTAACTGGGCCTTCGAAACGGGCCGCCAACACAGTTGCGGCGTCTACTACCCGAGTCCCTACAACGCCCACTATGTCGTCGCCAAAGCGTATCACGCGGGAGCGACCTGCGTGAAGCCCGCGCTGGACCTGGCGATCTCGGAGATCCTCGCCAAGCAGCGCGCGGACGGATCCTGGGCAAGTCACATCGATCAGGATGATGTTCACACCAGCCTTTACGCGTTGAATACCTTGCTCTACGCCGGGGACGCCCAAAGCCGCGGCACCGCGACCGCGATCGACGCGGGCGTCCGCTCCACCCTCCAGACCCGGCAGACCCGCGCAAACGGGGCAGTTGCCTGGGAGCCGGGCGTGTTTTTCTCGGGCGGAACTTTTGCGCGCTACTGGATCTTCTGGCGTTCCGAACCGTATACGACAGCGCTCGGAGCGGAAGCGCTTTCGCTGTATCTCAAGCAACGCGAAGCGAACTGATCGCCCGCCCCTCGAACACAAATGGCGTCACAGCCCGAACCAGCGCAAAGTCTGCTCCGCGCCTTCAACCACGATTTCGCCGTCGCGGGGATCAACGGGCAGATCGATCGGCTGAAGGTCCTTCTCGCCGCGGCGCTTGCGCCCGGGCACGCGCTTCCATAAGAAATCCTCGACGAGCTTCCAGTGTTTGCCCTGCCAAAGCGGGCTCGTGCGACGGACAAACTGCGGATCGATGTTGAGCGCCCGGCGGGCGGCACGCTCAGCGTAGGGCCCCAGTTCGGCGAACGCGGCCTGGACATGCTGCACAACGGGCTCCGGCTCAAAGCCTTCCATGTAGAGCCAGGTGCTATAGGCCGCCGCGCAGAGATAGCGGCGATACGCATCGCCGACAAGTCCCTCGGCATGCAACGAGGTGCCCGGATCATAGGTCGCGCCGCAGAGATAAAATGCTTCGGACAGCTCCGGGCCCAATTCGTCACCCAACGCCATGTCGAGCGCCACGACGAGGCTCTCGCAAAAGTTGAGGTAACGGCAAACTGAGCCTCGCCCGCGCGCGGGCGGCGGCAAAAGCGCCCAGAGCAGGCGATGGTTGGTCTCATGGAAAAGCGTGGTCATGAACCGACGAAGCTCAAGCAGGTGCTCGGGGTTCTTTCGCTCCTCGGGGTCAGTGGCCGCCCAAAGCAGCTCCGTCTCCATTGGAGTGTACTCGATCTCATTCTCGAGCAAAGTGGCGGAGCTCAACGTCCGCGGAGAAGAAAGCAGGCGGGCGGCGAATCGCCCTCCCCCTTCGACAAAAATCTGCCGACTTTGCCTGAATAGCGGGCTCCAACACAGAAGCTCGCGGTCAAAGGGCTGTTCATCCAACAGGAGCCCTTTCAAAGATTTGGGAATCGTGGTGTTTTTTCCTCTGAGCGCGCCAAGCGCGGTGAGAAGGTCCCGCAGCCGAATCGCGGAATGACGCGAGCGCCTCACCGCTCGAAGCGCCTGCCGGGCCCGCTCCTTTGCCTTCCTCTCCCCTACTGACACCTGATTTCTGGCCATGCCCTCACCTCTCACCCGAAGTCCTATGCATACAAAGATATACCGAGGCCGAAGACGATTTGCTACGTCGGCGTCGGTTTACGCCCGGTGAGGACTCTCAAATAGTCCGAATCGAACGGTCGTCGCCTGGACAATTTCTCAATTTTGCTCCGCTTTTCTCCGATAGGCCTTTGTCGTGTCAACACTGAGAGGCTTTCTTCAATCGCTCGTTCCCCCCCCTGCGCGACCCCACTCTTCCAGGGCCCTTGCCTCAGTGGCATTTGCGCTCGCTCTGAGTTTGGCAGCCACGATCGAGACCGTAACGGCCGCGGACAGGCGGGGCCCACCGATCTCTCCATCCTGCCGCATGCGCTATCTCGCGCTGGCCAAGTCCACTCCCCAGACCCCCGCGCAATTCAAAGCCGCGCACCAGGAGTTCAACGCGGTCACCGCGCAGGACAACCTGCACTGGATCGATATCGCCGATCATCAGCTCCCGAGCCAGAAGCTCATCTTTGTCGACAGCGAGAACTCGATGCTCAAGGAACTCAACGACAAAATCCTTAAGGACAAGGACATGGCCACCGCCGTGACCAATTGGGGCAAGGAAATCGCCCACGACGAAGTCGGGCGCAGCCGCGCACTCATGGGGCGGATGGAGGCGAAGTATTCCGACTTCAAGTCGCTCCGGGCCGCAATCAAGGACTCTCCTGAAGCGCATGCGGCGCTCGAGGCGGAGATCATCCGTGGCGCCAATGCCAATGCCGAGCGCTTCGGAGACTCGGTGAGAGCATTGAATCTCACCTACCACACCGCCGTGCGCGACCCATCGAGCTGGATCCTCACCGGCTACGGCGCCACAGCTGACGAAGCCGGTGCGGCCGCCAAGAAGGTCCGGCAGTTCGCCGCACTTCCTCCTGCGCCCGGAAAAAAACCCAAGGTCGTCATGTCTTTCGAAGAGGCCCTGCCTTATCTCAATCTGGACAACGCGCGGGCCGCGCGTCTTCGCGCCGCACTTGAAAAAAACCAGGCCATCGGCAATTCGGAGCTGTTCACGACCACCGCCAGCGGCCGCAAAACGCTGACGCCGGAAGCCTTCGATGCGATCCGCAAGTCTCCCCAGATGACCGAGGCCGAGCTCGCGGCGGATCTCTCGGCCATGTTCCGCACCCGTGTCGATCCGGATACCGTTCCCCAGCTTCGCGCCTACCTCGCGCTCGTCGACGGCAACGTTCCCGGCGTGCGTGCCGCCGAGCGTGTGCGCATCCCCGTCGAGAAAGCGGAACATGGCCTCGTTTCCGTGGACTTTTCGGGACAAAACAGCCGCAACCTCTTTGCCACGGCGGAAGCCATGGCAGCGCACGAAGGTCGGGATGCGCGCACGGTGCTCAAAGCCGCGCGCGCCGGCGAGCGCCGCGCGACCGACCAGCTCAATCAGCTCAAAAGCGAAGTCGAAACCGCGGCGTGGGCTGGCGGGGATACCGCGGGCCTCCCATTGGCAACGCGCGACGATCTCCGCGCGATCTATTTCTCAGGCGATGACGGCATGATCTTTCCGGAGCGCGCACTGACCCTCGAAGAAAAGCGCGCTTTCCTCAAACGCATCGCTTCGGGAGAGAATCCATCCAATTTCCGCGTCACTTTCCTGCCACCCCAGGACGCCGCGGGCTCGATCCTCGACGCCGAAAAGCGGATGCCGATCATCCAGGCCGGCGAGGATTTCGAAAAGGACGCGCGCAAGCTGCTGGCCAAAAAGCTGGGAGTCGCCGGCAGTCGCCACATCCTGCTGGCCATGGATCTCGAGCCCCAAGTCAACAGCGAGGTGGCGCTCCGGGTGATGGCCCTATCACCGACCGCGTCGGCCGTGGAGAGACGGGCCGTCTACGAAGCGATCAAAACCGTCTCGAGCCAAAAGAAGATCCGCGTCTCCAGCTGGGAATTCGGGGCGACCCGCCCCGTGCGAGATTCTCTTGACGCTCAACCGGCCCTCAACCTGCCGGCTCGATCTGCCGAACCGTAAAACGTCATGTTCATTCAGCATTGGCTCAAAGGCATCCAACGAAGGATCCAGTTTCGCGCCGCGATGGTGATTCTGCTCGTCCACGTCGGGCTGATCCTGTCGATCGTCGGACTCGCCTCGGCCCCGCGCGAGCAAATGGGCGCGAGCTTTCATTATCTTCTGGCCGGCGTGATCAGCCTTTACGGCGGGATCTTCATGGCCGCCTTCTTTGTCGTTTGGCCGCTTTACTCTCTCGTGCAAAAAGCCCGCTACCTCATGCGCTGGCGAGAATGGATCTGGGACGAGCTCCCCAAGCTCATTGCCTATCTGCCCACGCTGCTTGAAATGTTCCGCGGCCTTCGCTCCAAGACGCAAACTTCCTCACGGTCCGAACATCAAGCCCCCCCGCCGGCCTCGCCTGAGGGCACCGATTCCTGCTGCTGCTCCTGCTGCAGCTCCGGCCACTGCGCCAGCCAACATTGCCAGGCGCACTCGTCGCGGCGTCCAAGCCCTCCCTTTCATTCCGACGAGGCCCACACCGAATGACCCGCAAAATACCGGCGGTCGTTTTAATTTTCATGTCCCTGCCCCTGTTGCCAATAGTTCACTCGCTGCACGCAAGGGCCGACGAAGCGCCAAAAAGCGCCGAGACATCAAATCCTGCCGTAGCCGGCTCAACCACCACCGAATCCGCACGCCAAAATCCCAACTCCGCCGGTAATTCCATTATGATCCAGATCGGCGCGTTCCAGAGCGCGCGCAAGGCCGCCTGGGCCGCAGCGCTGCTCGAGGGCATCGGCCCCGCGCGCGTCGAACGCATTCAGGGCGAAAGCAAATCCACGATCTACCGCGTACTCGTCGGAAATTTCCAGACGATGGAGGAAGCCAAGCGCTTCGTCGCCGAGACCCGCCTCAAAGCGATCTTTCCGAGTCTGTGGATCAACGCCGTCCAGCTCGAAAATCAGGAGATCCCCTCCGAACCGCCGACCCCAGCCGAACTCGCGCGGGATCCCTACTTCATCCAGCTCAATCTCCACTGTGACGAGGGACGCAAGGCCGGCGAGACGACCACGCTGCTGCAGCCCGAGTCCGACGCCGCCAAGGTCGAGTACAAAATCAGCTGGAGCTGCATCCCCGACACCTACAGCGCGGCCGCGCGCGCCGACATGGAAAATCATCCCAGTCGCTGGAGCCTGATTCCGCAATTCGCTATCGGCTCGCTCTCCACCTCGCAGGGCGCCGCCGGAAACCTCAACCGTTCGGTGCTCGCTTACGGCGCAGCGGCCTCTTATCACCGCAATTGGGGCGGACTCGGCGCGTTCATCGAGCTCCGCGCGTTGGCCAGCGCCTACACCGGCGACGTCCCCACGACGGGCACTCGCGACATGCTGATCGACAGCGCGCTGGAGCTCGGGGGTCGCATCGTCCTCACCCCGCGCCTCGTGCTCGAGCCCTGGTTCGGAGGCAGGACCACCCACTACCTGCTTGGAACCACGCCCTCCGACGTTCACTTCGAGGAGTTCTTCCAGTTTGCATCGGGTCTCCGCGGACATTGGGCGCTCTTCCAGCTCTCGGATCGCGGCTCCGTCGATCTCACCGGCGGCATCGGCACGCTTCTGCCGCTGAATACCGGAACGCTCAACATTCCGACTTCGCTGCTCTGGAGTGCCGGCATTTCCGTCCATCGCTTTTTCAATCCGAAGTGGTCGAGCCTCTGGTCCTTGCGCTATGAGTCGATCGCGCAAAGCATCACGCAGAGCTCCGCAAGCATGACGCAAGCGGAATCCCGCCTTTTCCTTGGTTTTACGATCTCATTCGCGCCCTGAATGACCGGACAGCCTTGCCTGGATGTGGATCCAGCGTTAGGTTATCGCCATGTCCAAACTCCGGCCGTTTCGCGCTCTTCGTCCGCTCTCCGATCATGCCGCCCTGGTCTCCGCCGTCCCCTATGACGTCGTCAGCACCTCAGAGGCCGCCGAACTCTCGCGCGGCAATCCACTGAG
>CAYXVB010000022.1:0-8019 GCA_964467785.1 uncultured Bacteriovoracaceae bacterium | reverse complement strand
AGCCGCGGCGCAGGAAGTAGTCGTCCGCACGTCCGGTGACGCCGAAGCGCGGCAATCCACTGAGCTTTTTGCACCTTTCGCGCCCGGAAAAGGATCTCCCACCGGGCACGGATCCCTACTCGGACGCGGTTTACGCCCGCGCACGCTCCGAATTCGAACGCATCCGCCGCGAGGCGCCTCTCATCCGCGAGTCCGAGCCCTCGATCTACCTTTATCGCCTGCGCATGGGCGAGCAGGTGCAAACAGGCATTGCGGCATCATTTTCGATCGACGAATACGACGCCGGAACGATCCGCAAACACGAACGCACGCGACAGGACAAAGAAGATGACCGTACCCGCCACGTGCGCACGCTATCGGCGCAAACTGGACCGGTTTTCCTCGCCTATCGCGGCCGCGACGCGATCAACCAGCAAGTGAATCAGCTCTGCGCCTCGACCGCCCCGCTCTTTGACTTCACGGCGGCCGACGGCGTCTCGCACACGCTCTGGAAAGTCAGCGAGCGCGCCGTGCTCGACCGCTTGATCACCGAATTTGCCCACGTGCCGATGCTCTATATCGCCGACGGCCACCATCGCGCCGCCTCGGCGAGCCGGGTCCGCCGCGAGCTCGCGGCCCAACAGCTAAGCACCGCTCCCGCACCGGACGCGGACCGCGATTTCTTTCTCGCTGTCGCCTTTCCGATGGAGCAATTGCGCATCCTGCCCTACCATCGCGTCCTCAAGGACCTCAACGGATTGACCTCGACCGAACTTCTCGAGCGGCTCGCTCGGGATTTCGAGATGACTCCCGACGCCGGGGCTGATGCGCCAAAAGGCGAATTCCGCATGTATCTCGGCGGTCGTTGGTACGGCCTCAAGCCGCGACTTCGTTCGGAAGAGAACGACCCGATTTCCGCGCTCGATGTCAGCGTGCTTCAGGAGCGAGTGCTCGCGCCCTGGTTCGGCATCCGAGACCCACGAACAGACAAAAGAATCGACTTCGTAGGCGGCATCCGCGGCACCGCGGAGCTTCGATCTTGGGTGGACTCGGGACGTGCCGCAGTGGCGTTCTCGATGCATCCGACGGCGATGGAGGAATTGCTGCGGGTCGCTGACGCCAACGGAATCATGCCACCTAAATCCACTTGGTTTGAGCCAAAACTTCGAGACGGATTGCTCACCCATTCATTTGAGTAGTTAGTTTTTATTAGGCTTGCTCTTCTTTTTTCGTTAAATTTGCGCGCATTTGTAGTGATTGATAGCTCAATTGGTTCTACGCTGTAATCTCTCTATCGACCAATGGACTCGTGGACAGCCCCCAGCCACCTTTATGACACATTCCAGCTATAAATCCTCCGCCCCCACTCCCTCCACAAGAAAGAAAACCGTCTGGGTGCTCGAAGATGACACCGCGCTCACGGACGCTTTTCATGATCTTCTGAATCCGCTTTACGATGTGCGGGTTTTTCACAATCTTGTGGCACTCGTCGCGGTGCTCGATAGAAACGAGCCGCAGCCCGACGCGCTCCTGGCCGATATTCGACTAGGAGACGAGAATTTCATCGAATGGATGAAGCAAACGACGCAAGAGAAGAGGATCAAGGCTCCCTTTGTCGTTGTCTCTTCAGTAGACGACTTTCCGACTCTCCGCTCCGTGTTTCATCTCGGCGCCGAAGACTAATTGGCCAAGCCGTTCAAGTCCAATGAGCTACTCATCAAGCTTGAGCGCTTGTTGGGCAAAGCGGAATTCAATCTCGATGCGATGAAACTTGAGATCCGTCGCGGCAATCTCAAGCCGATCCGACTGACGGCGACGGAGCTTCGCATTTTTTCGTCGCTTCGCGAAGCGGGCGGCCTCTTACCGCGCCAGGACCTGATCAAAAAGGTTTGGCCAGATGAGGACGTGACTTCCAAAGCGCTCGACGTGCACCTCTTCCATTTGAGGAAGAAGCTTCGAACCTTATTCGTTGAGATCCTCTTTGAAGCACCGAGCCACTTCCGACTCGTTTTCCATCCGATCGACCAACAGCTACCGTCGGGCCCGACTTCCAATACAAAAACAGGCTGAGAGCCAACCGGCTCCCAGCCTGGTGTTCACCATTGCTGCTAAAGACGGTCGCTCAGCGTTTGCGGCCGCGAGGGGCGGGTTTCAATGCGTCGAGTTTGAAGTCATTACGGACCATGACGTCCATCGGAAGACCGGTCAACTGACAGAAAGAAAACCACTGAAGCGCCGAGGGCTCCGCCTTGCCACTTTCCATCTTGGAAAGCGAACCCTGTGAAATCTCAAGCTTTTCCGCGACAAACATCTGGGTCAAGTCCAGATGCCTGCGGACCGTTCTCATCACGTGGGAGATTTCTTCCAGAGAGATTCGTTTATTGCTGTTTGATGCTTTTGCCATGGGAGTTTTATCCTCGTACTAGATTTACACTTCCTCTAAATCCTAACCGAGATTTCGCGTCCACACAACACCCATAAGCAAAAAATAGAACAGCGAGAATAATCCATATTATTCATATATGGATTATTCTCGCTTTTTGAGTATTCCGGTCTTCAGCTTTTAATTAGTTGAGGAAGTTCGTCGCGATATCGACGAACTTCGCAGGATCCTCGACATTACACGAATGTCCATGGCCCGACAGTCTTTGAAGCTTTCCGTGCTTCAGAGCAGCGACCAGCTCCTCACAGTCAGCAAGCGGGATAATTGCATCCTGCTCACCGTGCAGGACCAGAATCGGATGATTCACGGCAGCCATCTTACCTAAGAGGCGGGTACGGCCCAAAACGGAAGTCACTCCCTTCCAATTGATCGGATGCATACCCATCGCCGAGTCCAAGAACCGATGAAAAAGCGGCGAAGCGGTTTCACATCCTTGGATCGTCGACGCCATGACCTGCGAACAAAGCTCGCGGTTAGTGCGCATCGCCTCCATCGCGGCCAGAAGCTCATGACTCAGGGTGATGCCCTTGGGAGAAGCCGGATCTAGCAAAACAGCCTTGTTGAAGAGATTGGGCTCCTGCGCCATCGCGAGCAACGCGATCTAGCCGCCGGTCGAGTGGCCGATCACGTTCGCCTTCTGGATCTTGAGATGATGAAGCAACTGGACGTAGTCGTCGGCCAAGACAGGCATTTCCAAATCTGCTTCGGTCGCCGGTCCGCTGCTTGCGCCGCAGCCCCGCCACTCCGCCACGATCAATGAGCCCGACAGCTTGCCACCCCTTTCCATCGCCTTGGACTTCCACACCGCGATCGACGGCTCCCACCATACGTTTGACGCGAGGTTGCCGTGAATCAGCAGCGTGTCCATCTCGACGACGCCGGGGATGATTTCGTAATGCATCCGAAACTGAGGACGTTCAAACATGGCCATGATCAAGCTCCTTTCTTACCAGGTCAGATCTTTGGACAGCTTAATCTCGACCTTGCCAGATTGAGCCACGCCTGTGCGGGCGCTTCCGTCAAAGGCCGCCCCACCGACCAGGCGAGGGTCATTCGCCATGATCAGGTTGATCCAACTTGCCGAAAACTTCGGCGTCGCCTCAGGAATCTTGTGCTCGGATTCGGCGACCACGATGCGACTCATCCTGACTGATTGCGGAATCGTGTTCCAAAATGAATCATGCACGGAACGACCGATATATTGATCACGGCCAGCAATCATGAGGTGAAGCGACTGCACCGGGAATTGCTGCACAAGACGGGTCGCGTCGATCTTACGGATACCTTGGACCATTCGAAACACGGCTTCAAGTGTGTAAGGGCGACGAAGGACGATCGGCTCCGCCTGCGGATAGGTCGAGTAAACGATCTGATGGAGGAAGTAATCGTAGAGCTCGTCATCTGAGGCCGGATTGAACGGGTACATGACGCGGGTCGCAGCGATCTGAGCGCGGATCCAACGATCCTGGCCTTCCACTGGCTTGACATAGGGCGCCTGGAGAATCATCGTCTGAACCCGCTCTGGGAAACGGGACGCGTAAACCATCGCGAGGCCGCCGCCGTAGGAAAGGCCCAGCAGGTCGACTTTGCCACGGATCATCAACACATCGAGCAGGCGATTGAGATCTTCCGCTTGCGCCTCAATGGCGATCTTGACGCCGGGCGCACCGTATTTGTCGAGCGTCCGCCCCATGCCCTTGGGGTCATAACGAAGAATGCCATAACCGTGGCCAACGAGGCCCGGCATGATCTTATCCCAGTTTTCGGTCGTGTAAGTCAGGCCATTTAGGATGACCAAGGTGCGCTGCCCAGGGGCGGCGGGCAGATGATCCACATAGATCTGCTGCCCCTCTCCGATCGATACGAAGCCGGACTTCGCCTGTACCGGCGCCGACCAAACCAGTAGAGCCGTCACGAGCCATCCGAAAGATTTCTTGAACATTGAGAACCCCCTCCCGATTCGATACCCTGGGAAGTGGGGCCCGAGGCGCGGGACCCGGACCCTCCTCTCACGATATCTGCTAAATTAAAGGACCAGCGCGCCATCCACGCTGATGACGGTGCCGTTGATATATCCGGCCTCGTCAGACGCGAGGAACATGCAGGCGTTGGAAATATCCGAGGTCTCGCCCAGCCTTCCCACCGGAACCTTGTCCGACATGGACTTGAGGACTTCCGGAGGCATCTTGGCGGTCATTGCCGTCTTGATGAAGCCGGGCGCGATCGCGTTGCAGGTGAAGCCCTTTTTGGAGAGCTCACGAGCCCAAGTTTTAGTCATGCCGATGACGCCCGCCTTCGCGGCGACGTAATTCGTCTGACCGAAGTTTCCGTAAAGCGCTACTACACTCGAAATATTGATAATACGTTTGCTGACGCTGTTCGAATTGAACTTCTCGAACAGGCTTTTGGTCACATTGAAAAGACCGGTCAAGTTGGTGTCGATGACGGCCTCGAACTCTTCGGTCGTCATCTTGGCGAAAGACTTGTCGCGGGTGATGCCCGCGTTATTGACGACGATGTCCAGCGCGAATGGCAACGAGCCAGCGGCAGCCTGGCAGGACGCGAACTGGGTCACGTTGGCCTGCGCGAAGTGCGCGCGCTCACCGAACTGGCCGAGTTCCTGCTTTGCCTTGTCCAAGGCTTCCTGCGAGTAATCCCAGATCGAAACTTTTGCGCCTGCGGCAAGAAAATCGCGAGCCATCTGAAAGCCGATGCCTTGCGCGCCACCCGTGACAACTACGCCCTTGTTGCTGAAATCGTATTTAATGTTTGCCATAGATGAGGCCATGTTTAGCCCCGGGGGATTGCGAAGTCAATGTCAGCAGACTCCAAATATGATGCACTTGCAAAAAAGACATTGAAACACAGGGTCAAGAGGATTTAAGACAGATTCACCTATGAAATGCGCAAAAATCGTCGGAACGGGAATGTATGCCCCGGAGAAGATCGTTGACAATCAGTACTTCAACGACAAGTACAAAGTCGACATCGACACTTTCCTCCGAACCAAGCGCAACATTTTCCAACGCCACTACATGGCCGAGGATCAGGCGACCTCGGACTTGATCGTGCCGGCCGCTCGCGAAGCGCTCCGGAACGCGGGACTCACGCCCGAGCAGGTGGACCTCCTGATCGTCGCCACTGACACGCCCGACTATCTCTCGCCCTCCACCGCGTCAGTAGTGCAATTCAAGCTGGGCCTGAGGAACGCGGGCACCTTCGACCTGAACGCGGCCTGCGCCGGCTTCGTGACCGCTCTGGATGTCGCCTCGAAATACATCAAGGCGGACGCACGTTATAAAAACGTCCTCGTGGTGGGCGCCTACGGAATGACCAAGTACCTCAACTGGGACGACTACAAGATCGCTTCCCTTTTCGCGGACGGCGCCGGCGCCGTCGTGCTGCAGTCCAGTGACGATCCGGCCGACCGGAACCTCGGCGTCCTGTCGTCGCAGATGTACACCGATGGACAGTTCCACGACTACATGGGCATCTATGGCGGCGGCACATACCGTCCGCTCTCGCAAGACGTGCTCGACAAGAAGAGGCACCTTCTCGACTTCGCCAAGAAGATCCCGCTCGAGATCAACGGCACGGAGTGGACTCGCCTGGCCAACGTCGTGCTCGACCGCGTCGGCGCCACGCCTCAAGACGCCAAGCTTTTCTTCATCACCCAGATCAACATCCAGAGCATCTATGAGGTGATGGACAAACTGGGAGTGGATCATTCACGCTCCTACAACATCATGGACCGTTACGGCTACACCGGCAGCGGATGCATCCCCATGGCCATCGCCGATGCCGTGAAGCAGCACAAACTCAAGCGGGGCGACTTGATCGTTTTGGTCGGCTCCGGAGGCGGACTCTCCATGGCTTCGATGGCTCTGAGGTGGGGATATGACACCTGATCAAATGGAATGTGACTGGCTCAAACAATGGAACCTCTACTCCCCCGCGGGAGTGGCGCTTCAAGACGCGGAGACCGGCGAAAAGATCACTTACGGCCAGCTCTACCTCCACGCCAACCAGCTCGCGCGTTGCCTCCAGGAGGAATTCGGAATCCGTCACGGCGACCGCGTCGCTGTGCTGGCGACTAACGAGCTCGAATACATTGTCCTGTTTTACGCGACCCAGCGGCTGGGCGCGATCCTCGTTCCGATCAACTTCCGCCTGACCTCGCGCGAGGTAGCCCACATCATCGAGGACTCCGAGCCGAAGCTGCTGATCCATCAACGGCAATTCGACTCGGTCATCGCGGAGCTCGACGCCCGGAGCAAGCCGGCGCACGTCCTGCCGTTTGACGGCGACAACAGCCTGAAATCCCGCGTCCGCACCCCGAAGTACCCGACCGACTATTTCCCGTACCGCTCGAAGTACGAGGACCCGTCGATGATCATCTACACGTCGGGCACGACGGGAGCGCCGAAGGGCGCGCTGATCACGCAGAAGATGCTCTTCTGGAACTCACTCAACACGACCCTTCGCCTGAACATCACGCAAAACGACGTGCAGGCCCTCTTCCTGCCGTTCTTCCACACGGGCGGCTGGAACGTGCTGACGACTCCGTTCATCCATCGCGGCGCACGCACTATTCTGCTCAAAAAATTCGATCCGGACCTCATTCTGCAGCTTGCGGACCAGGAAGGCCTGACCATCCTCTTTGGCGTACCGACGATGATGGACATGATGTACCGCTCGCCGAGCTTCGCGAAGGCGAAGCTCTCGACGGTGCGCTATGCGATCGTGGGCGGAGAGCCGATGCCGATCGATCTCATCCGCGCGTGGGAAGACAAGGGCATCCCGATTCGCCAAGGCTACGGCCTGACGGAGTTCGGACCGAACGTGTTCTCGCTCAATCAGGAAGATTCGCTGCGGAAAATCGGCTCGATCGGCTTCCCGAACTTCTACATCCAGGCCAAGGTCGTGGACAACGACGGCAAGGAGCTTGGAGACGAGCAGATCGGCGAGCTGGTCCTCAAGGGCGACATGTGCTCCGCCGGCTACTGGCGAAATCCGGAAGCCACCGCCCACACGATCGTCGACGGTTGGCTGCACACCGGTGACCTGGTCCGTCGCGACGCCGAGGGCTACTACTACGTCGTCGGGCGCAAGAAGGACATGTACAAATCCGGCGGCGAAAACGTTTATCCCGCCGAGATCGAGCAGTTCCTCCGCACCCATCCCAAGATCCACGAAGCGGCCGTGATCGGGATTCCTGACGCTAAATGGGGCGAAGTGGGCAAGGCCTTCATCACCTTGAATGCCGGCCAATCGATGACCGAGGAGGAGTTCTTTAGCTTCTGCCTCGGCAAGCTCGCCAAGTACAAGACGCCCAAGCAGCTGCGGATTCTCAAGAGTCTGCCCAAAGGCGACAGCGGCAAGATCCTCAAGCGAGCGCTAATCGATCTACCCTGAGCGGAGCGAAGGGTGATCCTACGCTCTGTCTCGCCGAGGTAGGCGGAGTAACGCGTTGAACTCTGATTTTGGATTCGTTATCTAACGCACCGTTTATTCGCGATGAATAAACGGTGCGTTATTTTTTGGTCTTCGCTTTAGAGTTAAAATCGATCGCACTGATCCCCAATACCCGAATGTCC
>CAYXVB010000021.1:26083-31981 GCA_964467785.1 uncultured Bacteriovoracaceae bacterium | reverse complement strand
AGCCTGCGTTATCAGAAGTTCGATTGCCTGGACGGCGAGCTCGATGGCCTTGTTTTTCTGGCCGTGCTGAGCGGCGTCGAGAGCGTTGCGTCTGTCTTGCATTTCCATTTCTTCGATCTCCTGTTTCGTGCGAACGGGAACGTCGCGTCCCCGTCAATGGTGTGGGTCCTGAGGCAATGACCGTACCATAGAAATGTCTGGTGTGAAGAGGTGGGCAGGCCTGCACGAAAGAAATGCGCCCCGCGTTAGTGGACGCGAGCGGCTGTATATCGTGGATTGGAGTTGTCGTCCGGTTTTCGTCGAGAGAGCAAAATAACGGATCTGAAATTCAAAGATTCCGGAATCGCGATTCTCCGACGGATTTCGGATCAGGACTTAATCAGAAAATAAAAAAGGGACCGGCAGTTGGCCGGTCCCCTCAATTATAGAAACGTGTCTTAATTTACTTCCAAGTCTTCAGCGGGCCCTGGTCGAGGCCGGCGAAGTTCAGCCGTGGAGCAACCCCGTTACCCCGGGTGGCCTGATGGCATTGCATGCAGGCGTTGGCGACGCTGAGGCTCCGTTCGAACACAGCCGGATCTCTCTGCGCAGCCAGTGTTGCGACTTCGCGCGCGGCGCTCTCAGCCTGCAGTCGGAGCGGCTCCGGAAGATGGCGGAAGTTCTTGGCCTTGATGTCCGTCAAGATGCGGACGACTTCGTTCGCGGCCTGTTCGGTCATCTCATAGTTCTTCATGTCGGCATTGTACCCGGTGAGCAGGTAGCCGTAGGAGCTGAGCATGCCGTTCATGCTCTTGCAGAGGTAAGGATTGCGACCAAAATCGGAGCAGCGCATGGAGATCTGCGTCCAGTCGGTCTTGAAGATGTCGTCCCACTTGACTCCACCGGCGGGATTGGCCGTGGCATGGCAGGTGGCGCACTTGGAACGCACAAGGTTGGCGTTGACGGCCATCGAGACGTCGTTCTTGGTGGCGTTCGAGGCGATTTCGTCACCGAGCTGTTTCACGCCCGCGAGGCCTTGCTGGTGCTCGGGAAGTCCCGGGCCGAGCAAGTGCAGGATCGTGTCCGCCGTGGTCGAAAGGCTCTTGCCGATGGCGGTGTAGAAGCTCGGATTCATCTGCATCAGTTCGCGCTGGCCGTCGAGTGCGTGGATCTGCGCGCGCAGGTGATTCATTTTATAACAGACTTCGCGATTGCGAAGCGGATCGTCACAGTTCGGAACAGCGTGAGCCGAAGCGGCCTGAAGCGCGGCGACGGCGAAAATAGCGGTAATCAGTTTGAACATATGCCCCCCTCATTAAGCAGTGATTCACTGACAGCCTGGTTAGACCATGAAGGGGACGATGGCGCAATTCCGGAATAATTATGCAAAAAACAAAGGCGCTTAGATGAGGCCGCTTTTCTGCAGAAGCAAAAACAAGAGCAACCCTTGAAGACCTGCGACGACGTCATCGGCCATGACCCCGAACCCGTCGAACCAATAGCCCTTTTTCCCGCCGCGCAACGCGGCATGCTTGGACCATTGATCCACCTGTCGCACGGGTGGAAGCTTGATGATGTCAAAGAGGCGAAAGATTAAAAATGCAGCGACCCACTGCTTCCAATCTTGGGCAAACCAGCCTGTGATCGCCACGCCCACGACTTCGTCAATGACCAGGTTCTGATTGTCGCCGGACTTCATGAGACGATCGATTTCGGCGCAAGCCCAAGTACCGATGACGAAGATCGCTAGCCATACGACGACGCGAACTTCGACATCCCAATCTGAAGTGGCCCAAGCGAGCGGAATACCCACGAGCGTTCCAAAGGTTCCCGGTGCGAAAGGAGCGAGGCCTGCTCCTCCGGCAGTGCCGAGAGTGAGCGCGGCCCAGGCTTTAGGGCCTTTGATTCTGTTCCAGTGGAGGGCTCTTCGGGTCATCTGGGGGGAGAAGCTAGCACGAAAGGCGGACTTCGGCGAATGTCGGTTATTGTCGGTTTTGCTCCGCTAGATGAATCGAAAACCGAGATTCGCCGAAGTGGTCCGGGCTCGTGTATAGATAGGGCAAGATCATGCGCCTTCGATCCTTCCGACAGATGAATCCTCCTGCGCTCGAGAGGCGTCCCTTTTGTGATCGCTGTTTGCGGCCGAAAGTCGCGTGCTTTTGCGCGGAACTCAAGCCGTTTGACCCGGGCTTTGACCTCGTGATCCTCCAGCATCCCAAGGAGCGGCGCAAGTCGACTGCTTCCGCGCGGATGGCGCATCTGGCGATCAGTACCTCGACGCTCGTCCAGGGAGTGGATTGCGATGCGCATCCAGAGGTCCGGGCGCGATTAGAGGATCCGTCGCGACTCTGCGTGGTGCTCTATCCGGGGCGGGAGGCGGTCGCGCTGGACTCGCCCGAGGGGTTGGGCCGGCTTCGCAAAGTGGTCGGTGGGCTGAGGCTCACCGTCTTTGTGATCGACGGGACCTGGAGCACCGCGCGGACGCTGCTGGCAAAGAGCCCGGCGGTTGCGGCGTTGCAGTGTGTGGCGTTCACCCCGAGTCGGCCTTCGGAGTATGGATTCAAAAAACAGCCGTCGCGGTACTGTCTCTCCACCGTTGAAGCCGTGATCGAACTTGTCCGGACGCTGGCGCCGGGAGTGGATACAGGCCAGATGGCGCGCGCGTACCGGGAGATGGTGGAGCGCCAGCTGGCCTATACCGAGGAAAGGAAAGATTAGTGGCCGTGTTCTCAGTCAGCTCGGCGAAGAATTCCTGCACATCGCCCGGGCCGATGAAGCGCGAGGCGATGCGGACGAGCTGACCGTAATCAGCGCCGTATTGGACGGTGCGGCAGCGGAGTACTTCGACGGCCTGGCGCTCGTCCTTGAAGACGGTGGGGGCGGCAGACGCCACGGAGACGGCAATTTGGGAGAGCATGAAAACGGAGGCGAAAGCAGCAAACTTTTTCATAAATAGGCTCCGATAAGTGCGGCGACGACGCCGATTCGTCATCGGCGTGCCGCAATAGCTCGCCCGGTATGCCTATTAAAAAAATGATTTGAAATAATTTTGTTTAATAAGTTTGTCTGATTAAAATTTCGGACTTAGACCAAGTGGCGGCGGGCGAAGTCCCCCATTCGCCGGACAACTTGATGAATCCGCCCGCGCTCATCGCCCATGCGGGGAAGATCGTCCGCACCCGGGGCGGCGGCCTCGATCTTGTCGCGGCAGGTAATGCCGCGGCAGAGGTTCACGCCCACGCGGCGGCTGGCGCTCGCCGTGGCGGTCATCAGCGTGATCGCGTCGCCGGCGCGGACCGCGTGGCACCACTCGCACATGGAAGCAGGAGCGGACGGCCCGGACCCTTGTCTGAAGACGATACCGACGGGATGCCTGCGGTCATTGCCCTTGAAGAGCACAAACGCTCGATGACCCGAAGGGTCCGTCCAAGAGTAGTAATCCTTGACGTCGAGCGGGTAGGAGATGCCGTCGGGCAGCTCGAGCTCCGGGCGGTCCAGGAGGCGAAACGATTCGATCAGGTCCTTCTCGGATTCTATTCTGAACATGTGTAAATTATATCACGATTCCGAGAAAGAAGCCCAGCGCCAGGGCGACAAGATGATGGAGCGCCAGGATCTTGCCGGAAACCCAGGTGTAAAACAGGGCGTTCAGCGCCAGTGGCAGAAGGATCGCGCGCGGTCGGGCGACGAGGGCGGCCAATGCGCCGGCGGCCGCGTAGACTCCGTTGGAGGCGCCCATGTCCGGTATGCTCAAGAACTTCGCGTAGGCCACCTGGTCGCCGAGGAGTCGCAGCGTCGGATCGAGCAGGAGCACAGTCAACGGGTTGGAGAGCCAGAGGCCCGCGCCTACCGCCAGAAACGCGAGGCGCGATCCGGCGATCCACTCGACCGCGCCTGAAAAAGCGATCAGCGTCGAAGTGTCGCCGAGCAGGTGGTAGACCGTGTTGTGGAAAAGAGGGCCAAGGGCGAGCGGCAAGAGTTCCCACTGAGTGGGGCGGAACTGGACTCGCTCGAAAAGCGGCGCGATCTCCGGATGCGCGGCACGCGCCGCATGCAGCGCGAGGATGATTGCGCTCAATCCCAAGGTGACTGGCAGGCGCAAGTTGCCGCGAGGCCGGAGCCCGGGCCTAAGCCAACGAGACCAGTCCCGACCGGCGGGGTCGGGCAAATGCGCGCCGACCACCTCGGCCAGCGCCCTCAGGCCGATCGGCTGGTCCGACACTAGGAAGAGCGGGTCCCAGCGCGTCGGGTTGAACTTGCACTTGAACTCATAGAGCGAACGAAAATTGTAAAAGCGGCTCGAGTGCCGGAAAGCCCAGTCGAGCGCGCGATCCAGCAGGCCCGTGCCCCGATCGCGAAGCGCAAGGGGCGCCATCCCGAGCCGAACTTCGCGCCAGCCCTGCTCGAGTAGCTTGCGCATCGTCTCGATCAAGAGCAGCTCCGTCGTGCCGGACTTGGAGGGCCGGGCGCAGACGATTTCGGAAAGGTAGCAGGCTTTTCGTGGGTATACCGGGACCGCGGAGACGAAGCCGCAGAAGCGGCCTTCGACTTCGACGGCGAAGAACTTGCGTTCTTCCAGCGCGAACCAGGGGTCCGGCTGACTCAGAAAGCTCAGCGGCGCGGTTTTGCGGCTGGCGAGCCAGTCGTCCATCAGTTTGCGAAAGCGGGGGTCGGAGGCGAAGTCAGCGGCGGGGATCTCGACGACGCGGGCACCGCGCCGCTTGAGCGAGCGGGCACGGGGAAAAGTCTCGATCGGATCGAGGTCCCAGCCAAAATATTCCGCGAGGTCGAAGATCGGCTCCGCGCCGATCTGGAGGCGGTGGTTTCCGCGTCGTACCAGCTCGCCCGAGAGCGCTTCGGATACGGGCAGCATGAGGGCGCGCAGGTCGAGGTCCCGGCATTCCCGCGCAAAGGTCTCGAATGCCTCGGCGCGCAGGGGTTCGGGCGCGAGCGGCTCGGCGGCGGCGACGCGGGCTCGCTGCGTCTCATGATACTGGATGCGTCCACCTGGCCCCTCGGAGGGAAGGAGAAAGCTACGGAAGCCGGGGTAGAGGCTCATGAATGAGCTCGTTCGGTCTCCGAATCTGCGAAGGTCTTCCCAGGCGCGCGGGTCCATTCTAAATCTAAGGATAGACGGGGGCGATACGGAGCGCCAGCGCCAAGACAGTGGCGCTCCGGGAGCTCAGGAAGTGGATAGCGATTTGAAGGCGTCCGGTACCTCGTCAGGTCGGCCCAGCTCGTTGACGATCACGGAGCCGATTTTAGCTTCGAGGATCAGGATTCCGGAACGGTAGATCCTTTGCTCGAGGGCGAAGCCCACTCGGCGCATCCCGGTCACCTGGGTTTCGATGTCGAGCGTTTCGCCCATGAAGGCCGGCTTGAGGTACTTGATGTTGATCTCCGCGATGACAGGCCAGCGTTTCCACTCGTTGAGCCGAGGCAGCGTGATGCCCTCGCTGTAGAGGAACTGCCAGCGCGCGTGCTCCAGATAATTGAGATAGTTGGCGTGGTTGACGTGCTGGTAGCTGTCGAGTTCGTAACCGCGGACCTGGATTTGGCAATGATGGACCTTGGACATGAAATGCCCATATCAGTTGGAGGCGGCCGGGGGCAAACTTTGCTTATTGTTTTGTCGCGTGAACTCCTTAGGATGGCTTGTTGTCGAATGAAATAATTTTTCGAATATAGATCAATCAAGTGAATCAAGGATGAATATCATGATGAAAAGATCATTCTAGGCAGTGGGGTTGGCTGTTGGCATGGCGTGGCTGGCGGGCTGTAGTACCGCTCCGAACACTCGGCTTGCGGCTGAGGCGACGACTGAAAAATACGGCTGGGTGCTCGGCGAGGACCGGGAAGTCACCCCGCCGCGCGCGCAGCGGCGACGGACTGGTCATGTGCGAACTGATCGGCATCCCA
>CAYXVB010000021.1:14581-26073 GCA_964467785.1 uncultured Bacteriovoracaceae bacterium | reverse complement strand
ACGGCTGGGTGCTCGGCGAGGACCGGGAGCCAGCTAACGCGGCCGCGCGCAAGTGTGCCAGCCGGGTCAAGCAAGCAGGCTGCCGCTTGAGCGGGAACGATTTCGACCGGATTGACGACAATGTTCAGTCCTGCAAGCAGATCAAGAGCTCTTCCGGTAAGACTTCGATGGAGGTCTTCCTCCTTCGCGACTCGGGCAAGATAGTCACCGTGACTACCAAGGGCGTTTATCGCTATGGCAGTACTTGTCCGGTGACCAAGTTCAACCTCGCTCGCAATGGTGTCAGCTAGGACATCGACGAGATCGTCGTCGTCGGTCATCGCCTGATGTTCCGTACCCGGAGTGGCGCGGTTTACTTCATGTACACCAATAACGAGATTTACGAATTGCTCAACGCCAAAGGCGAGTCGTACAAGTCGGTCACCGATATCAAGGGCAGCCCGGATGGCGAGTCCTTTACTCTCGTCGGCGCCACCTTCTCCAATGTCTATACTGACGCCGACTTGGCCGAGCGCATGTCGAACGGCAAGGTTCGTCACATCGAGTTCCGCCGGACTACCACGGAGCGGAGCCTGTTCCGCGACGAATAAGTTTTACGACTCAGTCCATTCGTGGCGCCCCGGGACATTCAGTACGGGGCGCCGACCTTTTCCCGTTGCTGCTCTAGGGCTCCATCGGCTAAGCTGCCAGTCAAGTCATGACTTCGAGATCAACGGCTCCGGGAATCAACTCGCTCCGGACCAGATACAGCTTCAATTGGGACGTTCTGGACGTGATCGTCAGCGGCAAGTCGTCCATTGACTCGCCATCCGGCTTCACGATCCGGTCCCTTGACGAGGCACATCGATTCGTCGAGAGCTACGGTTACGATCTCGAAAATCCTATCGAGCGCGCGGAGGTCCTGGGAAACTATCATGAGGCGTTGAACTTCGCCCGTCGGTACTTCCTGCAGCCGGAGAATCCCCAAGGACTCAAGCTGGAGATTCCGCGCAAGATCCTCGAGCTCACGGACGTGCGCGAGCTCTTCCTGATGGCCAACCTCAACTATCCGGGGCAGACCTCGGATAGTCAGGGCATGCAGCTTCGCAACTGGGCCTGCAGCCTGCTGAAGATCATGCATACCATCGCGCATATCGACAAGGATCTGCGCTCCCAGCATTTCAGCGACATCCAGCAGCAGATTTTCGACCGGTTTTACAAAGTCATCCACCGTGACGGCGAAGGCAAGCTCTACCTCGGCGAACGGGAAGAAGATCCGGCCCGAGTGAACCTCGAAGCCTTTGAGACAAAGCCAAAAAAGTCGCGCGATTCCACGATTCTCAAGCTTTTGCACAAGCCGGAGAACGTGGCCGAGGATATCTTTGATCGCGTCGGAATCCGATTTATTACCAGGACCCGCTTGGATGCGCTCCGGGTCGTCAAATACCTCAAAGACAAGATGCTGGTGATGCCGCCCAACATCAAGCCGAGCCGCTCGCGCAATACGCTGGTGGAACTCGATATCTTCCGTGAGGAAGCCGGCAAGCTGCTCGCGATCACCGAGAACGGAGGGATGAGCGAGGAGGCCTTGGTCGCCGCGCTCGAAGATGCCGCACGGCCGCCGCGCGTCAATCCTGAAAATCCGCACTCGAGCGAGTTCTATCGCGCGATCCAGTTCACCTGTCGGCAGTTGATCAAGCTGCGCAATCCGCTTTACGAAGAGCTTAAGAGCCTCAAATCCTTGCAAAAGGGCCTGGTCGCCGGCAGCGAGGTCTCCAAAGGCATCGAGCGCCTCGATCTCAAGCACGTTCAGAAGGAAGTTCGTTTCTTTTATCCATTCGAAGTGCAGCTGGTGGACCGGGCGAGCGCCGAGGATAACGAGCGCGGACGCAGCGCCCATAGCGAGTACAAGCGGGCGCAGGTCCAGACGGCGCTCCGTCGCGTGATGGGGACCTTCGCCGATGCGCTTCGATAGCGACGTCGCGCTCCTCGGAACGGGCCTCGCTCCGTTGATCGCGGCCAGCCGCTTATTGTCCGAGGGAAAGTCCGTTCTTTTGCTCAACCCGGACCGCGATTTCTTTCTCGAAGATTCGGAGCTTTCGTTGGATCCCTGCCTGCCGGCGCTCGGATCGGGTTCGCTTCGCGTCGAGCGACTGGAAGCTCACCTTCCGGAGCAGGCGTTTGAGGTGCTGAGCCCGCTATATCCCGGTTCGATCGAAATGTGGCCCGCGCGCGCCAACGATTCCGATGTCTATCATGACTCCTCCGCGCCCCACCTCCGCGCCAGGTCTCGGCTTTTCACGGGGTTCGGACAGGAATTCGCTCGTTTTGAGGATTTTTACGTCGAGATGGAGGACGCCGGGCTCCATCCGCAATTGCTTGAGGGCTTGCAGGCAGGCAAGCGTTTTCCGGGAGTCGCGGTCGCGTCCGAGAGCGTGCGCGGCGTATTGGTGCCGCGGATCTGCGACGTCGACGTGATCCCGTATCGCAACGGAGTACTGGAGTTCGTGCGAGAGCGGCTGGCTCCAGGCCAATCCGAGCGCTTGCTCTGCGGCGTTTCGCAGGTGGAGGTCATGCCCGGGGGCGTTCGATTCCGCGCAGGTGGCGCCGCGCACACCGCGCGGATCAACGACGGCATTCTCGTTTTTTGGACTCCGCGCCTCACGCCCTGGATTCTCGCGCAGGCCAAGCGCGCCGAGATTCCATCCGACGAGTTCGCGCGGATGATGCCGGCGGGGCTCCGCCACTGGGAGGAATGGTCGCTCGTCTCGCGCACCGCGATCGACCCCGGCGTGGTCGGCGTGACTCGCGATCTCGCCGTTTGGGCGGAGATCGAAGGATCCCCGCAGCGGCGCGACGCGTCTTCGACGCCTGCATTGAGCGAGCTTGAGCACCGCCTCACCGTTCTACGAGGGGGTCGGCTGCAGTCCGTGGGCAGCGCTTCGAGCGGCGGCGAGAGCTGGGTCTCGGCGGAATCCTTCGAAGCGCTGGGCGAACTGCTCCAGGGATTCCTCAAATGGGAGCGTTTTTCGGTACGCGCGATGCGTCCTCGTTCGATCCACGATTGGGGCGAGCCTGCCGGAGTGCGCGAAAGCACTGATCCGCGGCAGACACTAGCGCGGGTCTTGTCGTTGCGCGATCCGTTCGTGCAGCTGGTTTCTCATTGCGACGGCCCGATCGTGGACGTCGTGCGTTCGGCGCGAGACGCGGCCGAGGCGCTTCTTGCGCGTGACGGAGGGGTAGAATGAGCTTTACGTTGCGCGAGGCCCGATTTGACGTCGCCGTCGTGGCAGGTCCGGGCCTTGAAGTCTGGCCCTCCGCGGGCGTGCGCGAGCTGACTACCGCCTGCGCGGAGATGGGGCTCAAAACGGGGATCTTCGGCGGCGAGGGCCTTGAGGTGCGTGGCGTGATCCCTTTGCCCGAGACCGGCGGTATCGTCGTCGCGCAGGACGTACAGGGGCGTATTCACCGCATCCGTGCCCGTTCGATCGTCCGCTTCAGTGCGCCCACGGGAATGCCCGATCCGTTTCCCGGCTGGCGCTCGCCAGGCCTCGTTCCGATCGCGACCGCGGCGCGTCTCAGGCGCGAGACTCATGTCCGTTGGGATCCCGCGACCGTCATCCTCGGTACCGGGAATCGCGCGCTGCGCTTTGGGAGCGAACTTCTCGAATCCGGCGTCGGGGAGGTTTACTGCCTAGAATCCTACGCGGAGTGGGGCGCCAAGCGCTTTTCCGGCTGGGAGGTGGAGCGTCGTCGCTTTGAGATGGCTGGCGGTCGAATCATCGAGGGCCGACCTCTTAGCTTGCATCCCAAGGCGCCTCTGATCTGGGAGTTTCGAATCCAAGACGTTCAGGGCGTCCGACTGATCCAGGTTTCCAGAGTTGTGGGCGCCGGACCGTATCGCCCTCTCCCCGAAGTCCGCGAGTATCCGCCCGGGTCGTTTCTCTTCGAGATCGAGCAATGCGCTGGCGCGCAGAAAGAGGACGATGTCGAAGGCTGGGCCATGGAAGTCGAGCGGTCCCGCGCACTGGCGGGCAAGATCGTCCGGTCGCTCGTCAGCGATCTTGGCGCCCTCGGGCCCGAGGACCGCGAGCGCTTTGAGCAGCGGGTCAAGAGGGCCAAGGGCCGTCTTAAGCGCTACCTTCGTCATTTCGAGGAGTCTTTCACTCCGGCCTATCAAGGCAAGTGGATGGCGGGACCCGAATCGCGGAAGTTGCGGACCTTTGGCGGCGCGCCGGCGCGGGAGCAGCTCACCCGTCCTGTCGCCTCGATCGAGTGCATCGAGGAGATTCCCTGCGATGTCTGCGCGCGCGCCTGTCCCGAGGGAGCGATCGAGATCGGCCGGGTCCCGCGCCCCGAGGGTCCCGTGCTGCTCGAGTCCAAGTGCAGCGGGTGCGGCATCTGCCTCACCGCGTGCCCCAGCGGTGCGACGTTGTTGATCCAAGAGCGCGAAAATCGCTCCACCTCCACTCTTACCTTGCCTTGGCGTGGGCTCAAGCCCTGGAAAGCGGGGGATTCGGCGACGCTCCTCAACCGTCGCGGAGATGCGCTTGGGTCCGGCCGCGTGACCAAGGTTTCCGAGGCCCCCGAGGGGATGCCCGGACTCGTCGCCGGCGCTCGGCGTGTCCAGTGGGTGGAGCTCGAGGTACCGGCGCATCTCACCTGGGATGCGCGGGGATTGCGGCGCGGCCGGGCCAGCCAAGCAGCGGCCGAGGACGAGGTCTATCTCGAAAACGTCGCGCGTTCCGAATTTCGCGAGGACAAGATCGAAGTCACGTTCAATGGCGAGCGACGCCTGGTGCGTGACGGGATTCCGATCTCGGCCGCGCTTTTCGAGATCGGCTACGCTCGTCCTGAGGACGTGCTTTATTGCAAAGACGGAAGCTGTGGCCTGTGCAATGTCTCCGTTGATGGGGTGAAGAAGCTGGCCTGCCGCTCACGCACCCATCGCGGAATGTCGATCCGGCTGGATGCATCGACGCAGCCGCCGCTTTTACCCACGGAGCAGGCCACGCCCGCACTGTGCTCCTGCACAGGCACGAGCCGTGAAAGCGTTGTCGAGCGCGTGCAGCAGGGCAACCTGCTCTCGCCCGAAGCCGTGCTTTCGGTCTGCAAGGTCGGCCAGGGCAAATGCCATGGCCAACTCTGTTTGGAGCCGTTCAGGTGGACTCTGCTTGATCTCGGACTCGACGCCGAGCAGTGGATCGACTGGCGGTTCCCTTGGTCGGAGTGGAAGCTGACAAGTAATTGATGTCGGCCAGGAACTTCTCGATCACTCCGTTGACTTGCTCGGGCAGGTCCATCTGCGGGCAGTGGCTGCCGTGGCGGATCACCTCGAAGCGGCTGCCTGGGATGAGCTGGTGCATGAGCTCCTGTTGCTCCAGCGGCACGACTTTGTCCTGCTCGCCCGCAAGGATGAGCGTGGGGACCTTAACCTCATGGAGCCACTTCGACGCGTCGTAATGGTCGTAGTCCTCCATCAATCGGATGAAGACTGTAGGATCCATTTCCGCGACCTGGTCGACGTAAAGCTGGATGTCCTCTTTGGGCGTGAGGTGCGGGTTGAAGCCGCCGAGCGCGATGATACTGCGAGCGATCGGATTGCCCTTGTTCATCTTCCAGAAGAACTGGACCGCTTCGGGGCTCAGTTCATGAAGCTGTTTGAGAATTTTAAAGCCGCTTTGCAGCAGGTTATTGCGGAACATCGTCTCAAGAGGAGGTTTGGCCGTCCCGTTGGCGAGCACCATCGCCTTTACCCGATGCGGTTGCTGGCGGTAGAACTCGAGCACGGAGTTGACGCCCATGCTGTGGCCAAGGATCACCGCCTGCTCGATGCCGAGTTGGTCGAGGATCGTTCCGATGTCGCGCCCGTTGTTTTCGAGCGTGAGACTGTCGAGATTAGTGGGAAGCTCGGAGTTGTGGTGACCTCGGTAATCAAACCAGACCGCGCGATGGCTACTTTGGAAATGATCGATCTGATAGGTCCAGTGCAAGCTCGAGCACACCAGGCCGTAGCAGAAAACCAGCGGAAGACCAGTGCCCTCGACGCTGTAAAAAAGCTGCAGACCGTCGAATGACTTCGCATAGCCATGGGCGATCGGCGGACTTGCGAGCGCCGCGCGTTCCTGCAGCTTGTCCTTTTTGAATTCAGCTATGCTCTTGCGGCGCGCGCCGGGAGGACGAAGCTTGAGTGGATGGTTCGGGTTGAAATCGCCCATAGATGCTTGAGGATATCACGAATCAGGACTATTCGTGAGTCGGACCGCTTTTCGCGCCCGGCCCTTTGGAAAGCTTGAGAATGCTTTCACAGACCGTCTCGAACGCCGAGCGCGTCTTGTCATCGGCGCTCCGGTAGGCGTCGTAGAGAGCCTTCATGAAAGCGAGATCTCGAGGATCGACCGAGAGGGCGATTGCGTCGGGGTTCGCTACGGGGATTCCTTCCTTGCCGAGGCGGCCCGATAATTTGGCGGAGTACTCCCGCTCGAGCATGGCTAGCAGTTCGGTTTCGTTGATCTGCAATGCTCGACAAAGCGTGGGAATGTGCGCGGGAGGAAGCGGGGTGACCCCGCGCTCCAAGTTGGAGATGAACTGGGTGGTGACCGCCGGAGCGAACAGCAATCCCAGCGCTCTTTGCGATAGCCCGACCGCTTCGCGGCGTTGACGGATGAACGCTCCAACTAGTCTCGGGCGTTTTGCAGACTCAATCATATTCATCAAAGTTAACGCGCCGCATTAACTTAGTCAACAAGAAGAGTTTTCTGTAAAAAGCCATTAGTTTCAGCTATTTCAACCAAACTGGGTGACCTGATTGTTGGGAAAATAAACTGACTGAAGCCGATCAACCTGAAAAGATGAGCCACTTCTTATTCTAGGCACGGGCTACGTCCACTCAGGGATGAAACTGAATTGAAATAACTGCGTCATTTCAGCCGGGATGACCCATCTTCCGCCATCCCCTTCTAAAGAAAAAGGCGGACCACTTTGCGTGATCCGCCTCCATAGGCAATCCGAATTCAAGTCGGTCTTAGTTCTTCGCTCCAGCAGCTTTCAGCAAACCGACAACTGCATTCCGAACGGAAGCGTCTTCGATCTCCTGAGCGCACTTCAGCGCAGTCATTTTGAAGATGTCAGACTCACAGTTCACTTGGGCAGCAGCCCCGGAAGCAAGTAGCGTCTTAATCACCTCTGCTTTGGTTGAGTAAACGCCGTGGCAGCTTGAGAAGACGAGAGGATTGATCCATTCGCCCGCATAGCTTGTGCTTTGCTGGCACGATTGAATGAGCGCGGGATTAGCCTGAAGAAGCGACTTCACCTTCGCGACATCCCCGTTCCACAACGCCACGGTAAACGTGTCGTCGGAGCATACGCCCGTAGTCCCGCCGTTGATGGCTTTGAAGGAGCACTTCTCTCCAGCAAATGAGGCACTTCCCAAGACGAGAGCAAGAATCGAAACAGCCAAAATAGTACGCATCGTACCTCCCCTAAAATTTAGATCCTCCAGCTAACACTCAGGGGGCGTTATCACAAGTACTTACATTCATTAGAAATCAGGTCAAACTCGATGAGAAGTAGATTCGGTACGGGCGGGGATGAAGTCACTTTATATCCATTGCCCAAATCCCGGTTGCCGCTTCCACGAGGAGAAGGCTCCGCCACGCTGGTATCAGAAGTGGGGCTACTTCAGGGAGCGCGCGAACGGGCAACTCGTTCCCCGCTATCGCTGCCGTTACTGTCGACGCAGCTTTTCGGCGAGCACCTTCAAGACGACGTACCGCCAGAAGCGCCCTGACATCAACGAGGCTTTGCGCCGGGCACTCTCCGAAGGCATGGGCGTCAGGCCCGCCACACGAGCTTTTCAGGTCGATAAACGCACCATCCTTCGGAAGCTCAAATTCTTGGGTGAGCTATCGGAGCAAATTTGCCGAGAGAAGCGTGAAGGCGGCAAACTCAAAACGAACTACGTCCAATTCGACGAGATGTTCACCTACGAGCGAAGCAAGTGCCTTCCGGTCAGCGTAGCAATTGCAGTTCGACCGAAGACGGGCGAAATCATCTCAGCACGAGCCGGGGGCATTCCTTGCAACAATGCGTTACAGAGAGTGTCGCTCAAGAAATTCGGCATCCGTAAAAATGATGGAGAAAAAGCACTCCGCCTGATGCTTCGGGACATCGCTGAATGCGTAAGAAATGAACAGGACTTCACTCTCGCGAGCGACAGCGACCATGACTACCGCTTGATCGTTAAAGACGAACTCGCCTTTGCAAATTACGAACGCTATGTGGGGGAGGATCTGAAGAAGCGTGAAAAGGCCCTCAGGCGCGCAAAAGCAATGGCGACTGTCGATTCGGAAGATGAACTCATCGACTACTCAAGTCTGGAAAATATCGGTCCTTTTTGGACGAAGCGCCAGAAGAACGGAAAGACGCTTGTTCGCGCCTACGACCCAATCTTCGCCGTAAACCAGAAGTGCATGAAGCTCCGGGCAAGCCTGTCTCGCATGAGGAGAGACTATTGGGGTTACACGCAGAAGATCGAGAACCTTCAACTGCATCTCTGGCTATTCATCGCGCTTCAGAATGGTTACGAGCTACCGGAGCGCAGGAAAATGGGTCCAGCGGGACCAGCAAAGAAGTCCCGCACGCCAGTCGAAAAACCGCCCAGCGTGACGACCTTCGATCTTACACGCCTGACGGACGCAAAGGGCGTGGAGTGTAACATCACACGACGATCCGTGATCCTTGTTCCTACTGCATTTGCCAGAGCGAACGGACTACCGCATAAGCCCTATTATCGCGCCCAGCTAGATAGCGAAATGCGCATTGTCGTGTTGAGCTTTCACGACTCGCCAATCGAGGACGCTCGAAAGGTAACTTGGATTTCTAATTCCCCGTACATCTACATCGGCGAATTTCTACGAGAGGCGGGATTCAAAGTGTTGGCGGGTCGGGTGCAGATACTCTGGGACGAAAGGCAGAAATGCGCATTCGTCGTCATCGGAGATTTGCTCGCCAAGCGAGACTACGAGTAACGAAGACAGATCGGCCCGTCTGCTTCGCGGTAAGTTTTTCCGGTGACAATCTCGCGGATCAACCCTTCTTCGATGCCGTGGCGTTCGGCAAGCATCCAAAGGGGGCAATGCCGGATCGCGGCTTCCTGCCTGAGCATCGTAACGTCAGCGTCAGCGGTTCGACGCGAGCCAAGGTGGGCTTCCGGGGCTTGGCATGTGCAAAGATTGCGTCGAGCGCCCCAAGGTTATTGTAATAGGCGGGGTTCTCCGCAAGGGCTTTACGGTCTTCGTCGAAACTACTCATGCGCGGCAGATTCCCCATTTATTTCAAGAAGTCACGCTGCTCCGCGCATTTCAACAATCAAGTCACCCAGTTTGATTTCAACTGGATCCCTACGGCAAATTGGAATCTGATACACTGAATCAGATGCGCTGGATCGAGCCAGTCTTTGCAATGATTCTGATTCCGGGGCTCCTCGTTTCGGGGGCCGTACGCGCTGACCTGGCTTGTGGCTCCTCTTGTGCGGGCTGTTATGAAAAACTGGAGACCTTCCGGGGCCGGGAAGTCAAAGTGCAACAGCTTGACCCCTCGCGATTCGCGCACGGAGAGGTCCGCCTGGGTGACCTATTCGGGGATCCGAAAAGTGAGCTGATTGTGGGCTGGAGCGGCCCAGCTCATGCGTATGTCATGACCGCCAATGCCCGCTTCGACGGAGAGATGTTCTTTGCGGGGGGACGGGCAAATCTCGGCGACAACTCGATTGACCCTGGCGTGTTCTTCCGTTTCAAAGGCCTCCCGCAAGAAACCGTGGACCAGGTCCGAAGCGAAATTCGCAGGATCTTCGAAAGGCAGATCGACGGCCGTCCACCCGCATCAGCGACTTGTGTCGCCGGGGCGTGCAAGGTGCTCAAGGCCGGAGGAATTCAAGTCGCCGGGCCGTTTGGCGATGATGTCTTGGCCACGCGAACGTTTACGCGCATGATCAAAAATGGCTTTGTCGACTCCAGCGGCAAACCGGTCCAAGTGGAGATCTACCGGACTCATCCCCGCAGCCTGGATAATCTCCAGGCCAAAATGAAGGATTTCGAGAACGACCAACTCAAACGCCTCTCGACTCCGTTCATCGCCCTGGCCACCACGGGAGCCGCGTCCGGCTTTTGGCTTTATGTGGTCATCGGTGAATTGACGGGTGGGTTCGGCGCCGAATGAGAACGTAATCGACGGCCGGGAGCACCCCATTTTGCTGGGCAATTATTGCCTTTTGCGGCGCGCCTTTTGAGTCGATAAACTTGGAGTATTCCCGGAGGAAAAATGTCCAAGGCGTTGGCAGATTTTCTGTTGCGCGAAAAGATGTTGACCCAGGCGCACCTCGACTCGGTGCAGGGCTCCGTCACGGCGTTGATCCAACAGGGCGTAGTCAACGAGACCGCGCTCGCCCAATATCTCGGACAGAAATTCCATCTGAGCGTGGTCAATCTCGAGCAGACCGCGCTCTCCGTCGACGTGGCAAGGCTCTTGCCACCGAACGTGATCCTGAAATTCGAAGCCCTGCCCGTTGCGCTGTACGGAGAGCAAGTGACCGTAGTCGTGTGGGATCCCACTGTGATTCCGCAGCTCGAATCGGCGAGGCCGCCTCATATCCAGTTCAAAATGGCGCTGTCCAACTGGAGCGCGATCCATCGCGCGATCCAGAAGCTGAACCTCCGGGACGATCGATCCGCGCCTGCCGCCACGCCCACCAAGGCGCCCGGCGCCTACGTGCCCCCGCCCGCGAAAAAAACGGAGATCCGTAGAAGGGGATCCCAGTCGGTCGAGGGCTTTCTTGCCGAAGCATTGAATTACGGCGCGAGCGATATCCATGTCGAGAGCCTCGAGAACAAGATCCGCGTCCGGATCCGCGTCGACGGAGTGATGCACGTGCTGACGGAAATCGCCGGCAATCTACGAGATCAGATCATCTCCAAGATCAAGGTGATGGCTGGCCTGGACATGGGTGAGAGACGCCTGCCCCAGGATGGGAAATTCAAATATACGATCGGCCAACAGAACGTCGATATCCGCGTCAACAGCGCGCCCACCGTCATGGGCGAAAGCGTGGTGCTGCGCGTGCTTCGTCAGGATCATCAGGGGTTGTCGGTGGCCCGGCTTGCGATGCTGCCCGAGCAGGAGCAGCAGTTTCGGGCGGCGATCGAGGCGCCCAATGGCATCGTGTTGGTGTCGGGCCCCACGGGTAGCGGCAAGACCACGACCCTTTACTCCGCGCTGATGGAGCTCAACCGCGGCGAGGAGAAAATCGCCACCGTCGAGGACCCCGTCGAGTACAACATCGACGGCATCACGCAGATCCAAGTCAAAAAGGACATCGGCCTCACGTTTTCGAGCGCCTTGCGCGCGCTGCTGCGGCAGGATCCAGACATCCTCCTCGTGGGCGAGATCCGAGACAAGGAGACCGCCGAGGTCGCGGTCCAGGCGGCGCTCACGGGACACCTCGTGATGTCCAGCCT
>CAYXVB010000021.1:0-14571 GCA_964467785.1 uncultured Bacteriovoracaceae bacterium | reverse complement strand
ACTCCACTGATGCCGTGGGCACGGTGCTCCGGTTGGTCAATCTCGGAGTGGATCCGTTGACCTTGGCCTCCGCTCTCAATATCGCGGTCGCCCAGCGCCTGGTGCGGCGGATCTGCCCGTTCTGCAAGCAGCCGGCCCAAGCCACTTCCGCGGAGCTCCAGGCCGCTTCGAAGTTCGTCCAGATTCCGAAGAATCAGGTTTTCTACTCCGGCCAAGGATGTGAGGATTGCCTGGGAACCGGCTTTAAAGGACGCATCGCGATCTACGAGATGCTGCCGATCACGGACGAGATTCGAGAGATGCTCGGCAATGGCGCCACCGCGCTAGCGATCCAGAAACGGGCGCGCGAGCTCGGTATCCTCACGATGCAGGAGTGCGCAGTGATCCGGGCCATGCATGGCGATACCGCGCTGATCGAAGCGCTCTCCTCAAGCGGCTGAGTTACGGGCGCAGAAAGTAATTCTCGACCCTCCCGGGCTCGCTCTTGCGGATAAAGAGTCTTTTGTCGGCCTCGAGCCCGAGGAGCACCTGGTACACGTCCGTGAGGATCGCGCGGGAGGAGTAGTAGCCGTGCCCGAGACGATCGCCCAGCGCGGAAGTGTCGATGTCGGCCACGTTGATCACGTCCATGCCCGGAAAGCTTTCGCAGCCGCCCAGTCTTCGGCCGCCGCTATTGTAAGACTGCGAGACGGAGATCGCCGTGTCGTTGGGCGAGCAATAAAGGGTCACGCGGGCGGCCGCTTTTTTCAGGGCTGACGACTCCCTGAGAAATTCATCGACGTCGTAGTCGGGCGCATTGAGGATGAGTTCCTGGATGAATGGCGACGGGAGTTCCGTTGGACCCGCGGTCGCCACGGTAAGAGCGGGGATTGCTACCTGGTGGCCCATCGAGTGGATGAGCATATGGACGCGCGCGCCAGAGGTCGCGAGCATATTAAAGAACGAAGTGGCCAGCGGAAGAGTGGCGGCCGCGCTTCGCCGGTTGTTTGTGTAGGTGCGATTGATCAGCGTCGAATCGAAAATGCCCGCCCGCGCGCCGGAGGGCCAGGAAAACAGAACCACCTTACCCTGGAACTTGAGGTCATAGGCGATCTGCGCGGCGCGAAACACGGCCTGTTCGAAACGGACATTGAAACCGTGGATGAAGACCAAGACAGGATCCGCGCCCTGAAGCGATGCGCGAAAGCCTTCCTCACTCTGAACCGAGTGCGCGAGCGCGCGGAAATAACGGTCACTATCGATCGTTTCCGCCGAATCGATGCGGCCCACGAAGTGGGTTTTGGGCACGTTAATCGTGCAGGTTCCGTAAGCCAAAGCCCCCGCGGGCGAAGGCGCCACGCCGAAGTTGCGGTCCGAGCAGCCGGGGCCGTCCTGGCCGACCTCGCGGTTGGTCACGTAGGCGACCTCGATCCCGCGCGAATCCGAGTAAGGCTCCTTGAGGAGTCCACTCAACTCGCGACCCACGAGGCGCCACGGGCTCTCAGGCTTGGCATGCGAACACCCGGCCAGCGCGAGCGCGCCGAGAGCGAGCGCTGAAATCCGGAGAGCCAGGTCCATTCGGGACATGCCAGTACCGCTCGAAGCCGATTAAAACCGGTCCGCGCGGAACGGATGGGGATCGAACGCCGGCTTGGCGCCGAGAACGATATCTGCCGCAAGGCGCGCGCAGCCCGGGGCGGACTGCAGGCCCAGCATTTGGTGGCCGGTGTTGAGGGTCAGATTGCTGTAGCGCGCGGGGCGGCCGATGAGCGGCACACCGTCCGGGGTGCATGGGCGCAGTCCGCGCCACAGTTCCTTGATTTCAAGGTTCTGAGGCAGCGTCATGAATTGGCGCGCGCCCTTGACGATGGCGTCCACCCGGCGGGGCGTGATGCCCTCGTCCATGTTGACGAGCTCGAGCGTGCCTGCGATGCGGATCGAGCCGTCGCGCGGCGTGACCGCGATCTTCTTTTCGACGAGCATCATCGGGACCTTGGGCTGCGTCTCGAGCGGGGGCGCGATGATCGCGTAGCCTTTGCCGCCCAGGATCGGGATGCTGAGCTTGAGCTGCTTGCCGATGCGCGTGGACCACGAGCCGGTCGAAAGGACGTATTCGTCGGCGGTCAGGGTGCCGCGCGTGGTGCGGATGCCTGCGATGCGGTTGCCCTTCGCGCCCGCTTCGACGATGTAGTCAAAGACTTCGCAGCCGGAGATGATCGTTGCGCCGTTACGGCGGGCGCCTTCAGCCAGGGCCTTCACGATCTGCAGCGGCTCGGCATGTGCTTCTTCAGGGAAGTACACGCCGCCTTGGATCTTACCGGTGAGCGAAGGCTCGAACTTCTTCACTTCCTCCGCGGTCATATACTTGCCGGGCACGCCGTGCTTGGCGACAAGCTCCATTTCCTCGACCGCGGCATCGACGCCGTCTTGCGACTGGCCGACCATGAGCAGGCCTTTTTGTTCGAAGCGCACTTCGGGGAATTGCTCGGCCAGAGCCTTGTACGAGTCGAGGCTGTACTTGGAGACGTCGACGAGCGACGCGATCGACTGCTGCATCAGCGTGTTGTTCATCGCCAGCATGAAGTGCGTGAGCCAGCGAAAGAGGACGGGATCCGCGGCGGGCTTGATGTAAAGCGGGCTTTCGGGATCGAGGAGCCAGCCGATCGCCTTGATGAACATGCCGGGCATCGGCAGCGGCATGGCAAAACAGGGAGTGATCCAGCCGGCGTTGCCGTATGAGCACCCGAAGCCGGGTTCGCCCTTGTCGATGACGGTCACCTGCGCGCCGCGCGAGCTGAGCTCGTACGCGAGGGACATGCCGATCACACCACCGCCGATCACCAACACATCAGTCTTTTTGCTGTTCACAGTGGGGCTACGTTTAACACGGGATTTTGAGGTTTTGGAAGGTTAATTTGAGCGATTCGCTCTAACACTCCTCGCCATGCCGGACAACCTCTGTTATTTACCGAGTAATGAAAATAGCCGCGAATGGACTGGTGATTTTGGTCGCCCTTCTCCATGTCTGGTTCTTAGTGCTCGAGATGTTCTTGTGGCGGAAGCCAATGGGTCTCAGGGCTTTTAAAAACTCTATTGAAAAGGCGGAACTGACTGCCGTACTGGCAGCAAACCAAGGGCTCTATAATGGCTTTCTGGCGGCTGGGTTATTGGTTAGCTTCTTTTTCTCGAATCCCGCTTTGTCCGAGGCGTTTCAGATCTACTTTCTCTCGTGCATCATCGTTGCGGGCCTTTACGGGGCATGGAGTGTGAGTCGGAGGATCTTTTTTATTCAGGCTCTACCTGCGGTTTTGGCGCTGAGTTTGGTTATTGGGGCCTAATCCAGTTCACGAAAGAAACGAAGTGCGCCAGCCTGGAGCCTCAGGACCATCGCGAGGAAGGATGGCGGTTTTAAGAGGTCCTCAGGCGTTCGAACTGGAGATTTCCTTCGCGTTCAAAGAAACGGCGCAGCGGCAAGTGCTCGGGTCGGACGAGCTCGGGGTCGTCCTTGAGGATTTTCGAAGCGTCATCACGAGCACGGATGAGCCACTCCTGGTCGCGCACCAGGTTGGCGAGCTTGAAAGGTAGGCCGCCCGATTGACGGGTGCCGAGAAACTCGCCCGGACCGCGGATTTCCAGGTCGGCTTCGGCGATTTTGAAGCCGTCCTGCGTCTGCTCGAGGACCTCGAGGCGGTGCTGCGTGGTCTCTCCGGTTTTTGCAGCTGCGAAAAGCAGGCAGTAGGACTGCTTGGCACCACGTCCCACGCGACCCCTGAGCTGGTGGAGCTGCGAGAGGCCGAAACGCTCGGAATGTTCGATCACCATCACGGTGGAGTTGGGGACGTCGACGCCGACCTCAACCACGGTAGTGGAGACTAGCGCGTGCAGCTCATTGCGCTTGAACGCGTCCATGATTGCGGCCTTTTCCTCGGCCTTCTGCTGGCCGTGGAGCAGGCCCACCTTGAAGCCCTTGAGTTCCGCCCGCGCGAGGCGATCGGCTTCGGTCACGGCGTTCTTGAGCTGGGTGAACCCCTCGGCCTCGCTCTCGTTGACGAGCGGATAGATGAAATAGGCCTGATGGCCCTTCCGCAGCTCCCCGCGGATCAGCTCAAAGGCTTGAGTCCGGGCGGCGGCGTCACGCACCACGCGGGTGACGATCGGCGTGCGGCCCGGCGGAAGCTCGCGGATCGACGAAATGGCGAGATCGCCGTAGGCCGTGAGCGCGAGCGTGCGCGGAATGGGCGTGGCGGTGAGCACGAGGCTATGCGGAAAGAGGGGGCGTCCGTTCGCGCCGTCGCGCATGCCTTTGCGGCGCAGGGTGCGGCGCTGTTCGACGCCAAAGCGATGTTGCTCGTCGACCATGATCAGGTTGAGGTTCTTGAAGACGACGGGGTCCTCGAGCAGCGCATGCGTGCCGATGAGCAGAATCGGCTCACCGGCCGCAAGGCGCGCGAGAACTGGGGCCCGCTCAGAGGGGGGAGTGCGACCGGTGAGCAGCGCCACGTTGAGGCGCCCGTCGAAGAGCTTGAACGCGCTACGATAGTGCTGCTCGGCCAGGATCTCGGTCGGCGCCATGAGCGCGGCTTGCCCGCCCTCGGCGAGCACGCAGCCGGCGGAAAGGAGCGCGACCGCGGTCTTGCCCGATCCGACGTCGCCCTGGATGAGACGGTTCATCGGATGGGGCTGTCCCAGATCGGTCAGGATGTCCTGAAGCGCTTTGTCTTGTCCGCCGGTGAGCTGAAAGGGTAGGATCCTGCGAAGCGCCGCGACTGCTTCCCTTCCGCCGGCTCCGTCCCCGGCGCCGAAGGTCGGCGCGGATTCACGGGCCATGCGCAGGCGCTGGCGCAGTACCAAGTATTCAAATTTGAGAAATTCGTCGTAGATGAGCCGGCGGTGGGCCGGCGTGTTGAAATCGACGAGTTCCTGCACGGCTCCGCTATCAGGAGGAAAATGGATATAACGGACCGCCTGCGCCAGCCGCGGCAACTGGTGTGCCTGTAGCAGATGCTCGGGCAGATCTTCGGAGAGGTCGAAGGAAAACTTTTCGAGGGCCTCCCAAAGGATCTTGCGAAGCACCCGTGTGGAGATGCCCTCGATCTCCGTATAGATCGGGACGACCCGTCCGACATGCTCGCCGTGGGCGCTCTCGGCCGGGCGAGCACCCGCGTTCGGTCCGGCGTCCTTGGCGGCCGTCTCGCCCCAATGGATCTCCGGATGCACGATCTGCGGGGTGCCCATGTACATCGTCACCGGGCCGGTGACCATGAATTGGACGCCGGGCACGAAGCGCGCTTCCATGCCTCTGGGGGCGTGGAACCACTTCAAAGCGATCGTTCCCGTCTCGTCGCTGGCGCGGACCTCGAGGATGTTCATGCCCCGAGCGCGGACCGGGATCGAGCGTTTGGAGCGCACGGTCACCGAGACGGTCGCGGTCTCGCCCTCGACGAGCTCGCTCACGTGGAGGATCTTGGAACGGTCCTCGTAGGCGCGCGGAAAAAAGTGTAAGAGGTCGCGCACGGTTGCGAGGCCACGGCTGGCAAAGAGCGCTCCGAGACGCGGGCCTACGCCTTTGACGTACTGGATCGGCGTCTCCGACGGTCGATGGGAGGCGCGGGCGGCGGACGCAGATGCCGCGACATTCACAGCAGCCGTGGGAGCCTTGGGGGCCGCCGCGGTCTTATCTGTATTCGATCGTGATGATGTCGTAGTGGATCTGCCCTTTGGGAGCATTGACCACCACCTCGTCTCCCTTGGCCTTGCCGATCAAGGCACGGGCGATGGGAGAGGTTATGCCGATTTTGCCGTTCTTGATGTCGGCTTCGTCCACACCCACGATCTTGTAAGTGACCTTCTTGCCAGCTTCCTGGTCCTCGAGGGTGACGGTGGCGCCGAAGACGACTTTGTCCGACTTGATCGAGGTTGGATCGATGACCTGGGCGCGCGCGAGCTTGCCGTTGATTTCCTGGATGCGGCCTTCGATGAAGCCCTGGCGCTCTTTGGCGGCGGAATAGTCGGCGTTTTCAGAGAGATCACCGTGGCCTCGGGCGACTTCAATGGCTTTGATGATCGTGGGGCGCTCCACGGTCATGAGGTGCTTGAGCTCCTCATCGAGAAGCCTTTTGCCTTCCACGGTCATCGGGACTTTTTCTTCAGCCATATCCGAGTATGGCTAACATAATTCGGGTCCGAAGAAATTGGATTTTTGACTACTTTCGATTTGGCCGCGGTGCGGCAGAATGGGTTTTCAAGACGCTGGAAAAGTCGCTAGTCAGGCGCTGGTGAATTTCTTGAGGAGAGCCTATAGAGTGGTTTCAATGGCAAAGCTATCGGTCGTCGTGCCCGTTTACAATGAAGAGCGCCACCTCGCCCAGATCGTCGAATTTCTGATGAAGAGCCCGTGCCCGATCGAGCGCGAGTGGATCTTCGTCGACGACTGCTCAAAGGATCGGAGCCTCGAGATCCTCAAGGAACTTCAGCCCAGGCATGGTTACCGGCTGCTCGAGCAGATCCCCAATCAGGGCAAGGGCGCGGCGGTAATCCGGGGAATCCGCGAGGCGACGGGAGATTTCATCCTCATCCAGGACGCCGATTACGAATACGACCCCCGCGATGTTCCCGCGCTTTTGCAGCCACTGCTCGAGGACCGGGCGGACGTGGTTTACGGCAGCCGCTTCAAGAAGAGCGCGATGCAGGTCCATCGCACTTACCATTACTTCGTCAATCGATTGCTTACAGTGTTGAGCAATCTGCTCTCCGGCATCTACCTCACGGACATGGAGACCTGTTACAAAGTCTTCCGCGCGGACCTCCTCAAGTCGATGAACCTGCGCTCGGCGCGATTCGGGATCGAGGTCGAGTTGACGGCCTATGTCGCAAAAGTGCGTCCTCGCATCTATGAGCTTCCGATCTCCTATTTTCCGCGCACCTACCTGCAGGGCAAGAAAATCAGCTGGAAGGACGGAGTTGCGGCGTTGGGCCACTTGCTGCGCTTCAACTGGTTCACTCCGGTCGAGGAGGCGTTTCCCACGCTGCCGGAGCGGTATTCGCCCCATTCCCGCGATCCGTACGCGACCCACTGAGCGCGGGCTGGCCGCTTACAGCTCGTCGATGGCAAAGATGCGGCGAAGTGCGCGCTCCTCGGCGATCGTCGGCGGAATCGCGAGATCCTGGTTCCAGGACGACGCGAGCGCATTCACAGCGCGAGCCAGTGCCGGATCCGCCCGCAGAGGGATCGGACCGGAGTTTGGGATGGAGTTGACCCTGTCCTGTAGCACCGCCAGCGCTCGGGTCAGTTGGAGGTCTCGGGCACTGGCGCGTTCCTCGGCAGTGGGTTCGATCAGGACATCCGGCGCGGTACCCACGCCTTCGAGCGGGGCTCCCTTGGCGGTGCGCCCGCGAACCACGGAGTAGCGGAACCGATGGCCTGAGACCGGGAGTTCAAAGACCAGCGGCGTGCCGGTGCCGCCGCCAGTGGCTTCACCCGCGATCGTAGCGAGCTGGTTGACCTTGAGAGCCGAGACAAAGGTGTCGCACGCGCTGAAACAATTGGCGCTGGTGAGCGCGACGACGGGTCTGTCGTAGTGCTTGCCTTCGGCGGCCTTGACATTCTTGTCGCTCCAAGCGGCAAAGAGCTCTCCCGCAGAGCCGCGCTTGAAGAAGTATTCCGGCCGATTGGCGATCACGTAGTCGTTGAGGGACTCGCTGACCTGGTAGCGGACGATAGAGGTCGCGGGTTTCGCCAGGCGCGCTAGAATTACGTTGGCTGACTGGTCGCCGCCGCCGTTTTTGCGCAAGTCGATCAGCAGGCCGCGCGTGCCGGCGAGGCGATCCATGGCCTGGTCGAGCAGGAAGGCATCCTGTGTGCCCTGGAACCCGTCGATGCGCAGGTAGCCCAGCCCGCCGGGTAGGATCCTCGCCTGAATCAGGTCGATGCCGGTGGGATCGGGCGCGCTTGGCGTGGCGGACGAGCCCTCTTCCGGCATTTTCTCGGTGAGCGGGATGGTGCGTGGGATTTCGACGAACTTCACTGAATCCCCGCGCTGGATCTCGAGCCCAAGCGGATTCGCGCTTTGTTCGACCCCCAGCGTGTCCACGATTCTTATCGCAGCGGTACGGCGGCGCATGGGCGCGGTGCTGCCGCTAGCCTCGACCTCGGCGGCGTCGATCGCGCGGGCGCTCGCAACGCCATTGACGGAAAGTACCGCGTCGCCCGGAGCGATTCCGCTCACGAGCGAGTTGTCCACGCGCGCGACGATCAGTTTTTCGCGATCCGTTCCCGGTGCCAGCAGTTCCAGACGAACGGCGGAGGAGTAGATCTCTCCATCGGTCCACCCTTCTTTGGCCATCGCATTGACGTGTCCGTCATGGAAGGCCGCGGCCCAGCGGCGTAGCGCCCGGTAATATTGAGTCTGGGTGGTGGAGTCCGTGATGGATTTCTCCAGCCTCGAAGCCAGAGCGTCGAAGTCCGTGCCCGTCTCGGATCTCTTTTCGTCCCAGTAGGCGTAGATCTGTTTTCCTACGTACACCACGTACCGGAACTCCGTGCGAAGCTCTTCGCAATCTCCGCCGGTGCAGTTCAGATCCACGGGGGCTTCCGCCTGAATCTTGCGGAACTCGGAAAAACTCATCGGTTTCGGACGTACACCTTGCTGAGGTGCGCAACCGATCACCGCAAAAATGGAAGCCAGGGGTGCAAGCTTGGAGAGGTGTTTTTTCATACGGCGAGTTTCTACAATAACAGATCTTTAAGGTCAACAATTCCTGAGCAGCTGTAATCTAAGGGTTATTTTTTTTGATTATTATTAGTTGACTGAAAAGATATGCAATTGTACTCCTTGCCGCCGCGGTTAGCCGCATCAAGGAGTACTTGTGAAGAAATTCAATTTCCGTTCGACTGTCGTTCTTTCGTTGAGCGTTCTGGGCTTTGTGGCTCAAACTCCCGCCGCGCGCGCTGCCGCCGACGTGGTCATTTATGATGCCTCGGTCCTTCCCCAGGCTCCGCTGACCGGCAAAGGGGTCAAGGTTCTGGTGAACGGCGAAAAAGTCAAAAGTCGGCTTGGGCGATTGCTCCTGACTGATGTTGCCCGCGATGCCAGCGAAAACCTCATGATCACCCGCGACTTCTTTCAGGCGCGCTTTAACCGAGACTCCTGGGACAACCAGGGCTCGGAGATCACCGCCATCGTCCGGGCCGGCGTCTGGCCCTTAGACGTGACCGGAATGCAGCAGAACGCGGCTTGGATGCCAGGTTACCGTCTTTTCGTCTTTGGATTTGGCGAAGGCGGCGGCCTCAAGTGGTTTACCACCGCGCTGGACGTGATCGCTCACGAGTTCACCCATGCGATCATCGATACCACTGCGCGCTTGGAGTACAAAGGACAGTCCGGAGCGCTCAATGAGCATCTGGCCGACTTCTTCGGCGAAGCGATCCAGATCATGTCCGGCAAGTCCAATCCTGGCGAGACATTCATTATCGGCGAGAGAGTCGTTTCCAAGGAACTCAAGGATAAGATTCGCGCCAAGGAAAATCGCGAGATCATCGGGCTGCGCGACATGCGCAATCCGAATAAAGGGCTCCATCCCCAACCGAAGTCAGTCTCGGAGATCCCGGAAGAATACGGATCTTCCTGCAAACCCACGTCCTCGAACGACAGATGCGGCGTGCACCTTCTTTCGGGAATTCCTAACCGCGCGACGGTGCTGATCTCTGACGGGATGGGGCTCGAGGCGGCCACGCGGATCGTATACAACGCGATGGTGACGCAGCTCAGGCCGACCTCGGACTTCCGCGATTATCGCGCGGCACTCAAAGAGGAGTGCCTAGTCGAGCAGAGATTGGATTGCCATGTCATCGACTATGCCTTCGATCAGGTGGGCATTCACTAAGCGCGGTTTTTCCGCGTTAAGCTGAGCAGTCGATAGATCGACCCGCCTGCCAAGAGCATGATGACGGGCGGTGCGGTTCCAAACCACATCGCTCGGCACCAGGGGCCTGTGGTGAACCGATACCAGAGTGCGTAAAACGCGACGGCCCCGAGCACTGAAAGCATCACACGCTCGGGCCCACCTGTCAGGAAGGGTTCGCGGGTGTCTGCCGCGCAGCCGACGGCGTCCGCGAGGCGCGCGGCCTCCGCATTGATCTCCTCGTACGAATAGGACCAGCGTCCCGTGGCGATCGATTTGCCGCTCTTGAGGCGGATCTTGAGATGGAAAGAGGTCACGCCCAAACGGCTCCGGCCAATCCGACTCACGTTGACGGAAGCGATCTCCTCGAAGCGCACGATTTTCGCCCCGCTGGTCACGCGGTTCCTATGCCGGATCAGGATGGCTCCGCGTTCCGGATCCACGAGCAGGGTGATCCGCGCGTCCAAAAATAAGGTCGCCGCGCCTAGCAGGCCGAGCAGGATCCCTCCCCACCATGCGGCGAGCGCGTTGTTATTTGTCGCGGCCTGATGGTGGGACGCCGACACCAGAAGGCTGCCGACAGCGATCAGGCCCACGCTGATGGCGACGGTGCTTCGAGTATTGGATTCGATGCTCCAAGAGGGGGTGCTCGACGATGTTCCCATCGACCTATTTTCGGGAGGGGGCGCGAGCATTGCAAGTCTTTTGTGGGTGATTTCAGGCTTGGCATTCCACCGCGTCCGCGGCCACCGGGACCGATCCTCTCGCGCTCAGGAAACGCCTGTCGGATCAAAAAGTCCCGGAAGTCGCGGACGCCGTGTGAGGATCGTATGAGGATCGTGGGCAGGTTCCTGCAGATTACTGCTTCGTACAGTCAAGGATCGCCGCGTACTGCGAAAAATCACCGAGCTGAAGAATGGCCTGATAGCGGCCGGGACGATTCGGGGCCTGCATCGCGGGGACCAGAATGTCGATCTTGCTACCTTCGTAGACGAGGCCGCGCGGATCGTTCGCGCGCTTCTCGACTTTGCGCTTTTGGACCGGGATGCGGGTTTCTTTCGAAAAGACGACCTTGGCCACCAGGCCCTGGCCCAAAACCGGCGCGACAGTCAAAGTGACTTCAGCCAGATTGTCGGGTGAAAATTTGAAACCGCCTTGGCAGTTCATCAGTTCCTGGCCGACAGGACCGTTGCTGGTGATACCGCCCGCGGCATAGGCCGAGGTGGCAACGGACATGGCGAGCAACGCAAACAGATTCAGGGCTTTCATAAATAAGATCTCCTTCTGGCGAGGGATTTATCCGTTTTTAATGCTATGCGATATATGTTTATTAATAATTTTGACTTGAGTTCGTTTATAAAAATATTAGATAGATCATTCCAAGTGTCATCGAGTCAAAGAGGTCGGCATGGTCACAATATTTGAATTTGATTCATATAAATCTTATTTGAAGGCACATCTCCGGGAGAATGCCGGCAACCGGGGGTATCAGGCCCGGCTGGCGAAGGCTGCAGGGTGTCAGGCGTCGTATTTGACCCAGGCGCTGAACACCAAAGTGGAACTGACTCCGGATCACGGTTTTCGGATTTGCCAGTTTCTGCAATTGAGCAGTCTCGAGTCGGATTTTTTTCTGCATCTTCTCCAGCTTTCCCGAGCGAACTCGCCGGAACTGAAGAGGCATTTTTCAAAGAAGATGAACGAACTCAAAGCGGCTTACCGTTCCCTGAGCGAAAGAGTAGCCACTCCGACGGCACCTCAATTGGAGGTTTATCCAGAGTATTACTCTTCGTGGCTGTTTATGGCGATTCATTCGGCATTGGAGGTGGGGAGCTATTCGACGCCCGAGGCGCTGGCTAAGCGTTTTGGGCGCTCCCAGGAAACGATCGAGCACGCCTTGCGCGCTTTGGATCGCATGGGCCTGGCCAAGGCCCGGGCGGGCATTTGGAAAGCGAACCGGGTGGATCGCCACCTTCCGGCCAAAAACTTCATGAACAGCGTCAGTCACCGAAATTGGCGCGACCGGGCTTTGCTGGACATTGACCGGCAGACTCCCGATTCTTTGCACTATACCTCAGTTTTTTCGATGTCGCGTGTTGAGTCCGAGGCGCTTCGTACCCGCATTCTCGAGTGGATCGAGGGAGCGCGAGAGCTGATCAAGCCATCTCCCTCAGAAGAAGTCTATTGCATGCTCTGCGATTTCTTTGAGGTCTGATCAGGGACCTGCTTCGAAGCCTTTGCGTGCCGCCAAAGGCAGGCAGCTCCATAGGCGAGGAATCCGGAATAGAAAACACACCAAAGCCAGAGATCCGGACGTGGCCAAGGGCGGAAAGCGGTGGGCAGAGCCCAGTTGCCGTAGCCCGGCCATAATTGCGGAAATCCACAGCGCAGCCGGAATGCCAGCGGGGTCTCTTCGGGCCGCAAGGTGCAGCTCCTCTCGGACTCGATCACGCGATTGGCAAGCTGGTACTCGATGACGACGCGGAATTGGGGCCAGCTGAGTAAGATCCAAAGCGTCGCGATCAGGGCAAAGCGTCGGGCCGGCATCGCGCGCAGTGCCGCATCAAAGCTGTCGCCGTAGGCGTAAAGCAGCACGAACGAGAGTGCCGGCAGCCAAGGCAGATGCAGGCGCGGTCCCCAAGCATGCCAGCCGAACGGGGCATACCACTTGGAAAAGCCGAGAGTCAGGCCACCTAGGATCACGGCTGTGCCGAGCCAAATACCTCGCTCGCGGCTCCAGGTTTGGCGGGCCGCGAAGATCCCTCCTGCGACAAGCACTGCGAAGAACGAAGGCCAGAAGAAGGCGATCCCTCCATGGGGTGATAGCCAGAGCGCCGCGAAGGAGTTGAGCTGCACCAGCGGGTCGCGCACCACGTTGCCGGGGCCGTCGAGGTTGGCGACGTTATACCAGGTGCCGAACTTGAACGCATTGTAGCCGCAGCTCGCGGCAAAGCCCGCGAGGATCGGCGCGGCGGCGAGGAGCGCAAGCCTTTGCCAATCCGGCTTGCGGCCGGATGCGCGCGCAGCCAATGCCGAAACGCCAGCCAATAGCAGCAGAAAAGGTAAGGCCGTGTCTTTATGGACGGCGGCTCCGAAGGCGAAGGGCGCGATCAGCCAGGCTAGCCGTCCGGCGCCGCCGGTGACGGTGACCAGCGAGGTCAGGCCGAAGATCAGCCCCGCTCCGAGCATCTCGCCGAAGGACAAGTTGGCGTAGCGCATGTTGTAGCCGCTGAGCAGGACCAGGACTCCGAGAAGCGCGACTGTGGGGCCGCGATCGCGCGACAAGATTCGCCAGGTGGCGGCCAGGATCAGCCAGTAGCTGGCGAAGCTCAAATGGGCGAGCCAACGCAGGATGGTGCCGCCGTTTTCGATGCCCGCGAGCCGCATCGCGATGCTGGGAAGGATCTGGAGGAGAGGGAAGTGCCAGGCTTCGTGGCAGCCGGTCCATTGACCGCGTCTCGCGCAGGCCAGCGCCGCGTCCGCTTGGCCGAGCATCGCCCAGGTGTCGCCTTCGAAACCGATCCGCGCGATCAGGTGCGCGGAAAGCCCCAGGACGAAGATTCCGAGCGCCCATCGTACAAGTCTCTCTGGACGGGCACGGCGAGAGAGGGGCATAGGGGGGCTCACTTTTTCTTGAAGAGGGCGTCGGCCGCGGCTTTCATCGCGTCGCGCGAGGCATGGGGATCCGCCCCGGCGCCCACGCGGGGCTTGAACCAGTCGCAAAAGTTCGAGCGTTCCTTGTCGACGACACGTTCGGCCTGGCTTTCACGGCACTGGTTGTTGGCGGTGGCATCGAAGTAGAGACAGCCTTTGCAGGTCTTGGTGTCACGTCCGCATTTACGGCAAGTGTCGGCGCGGCCGTAATCAAATGGCGTCAGCTCCGCGCCGCAGCTCCAGCAGTTTCCGCCTCCAGCGACAGTCATGCCTCGACTCCTTCGTCCCGTCTCAGGATTTATCCAACGGCAGGATCTGCAGCGGACCCTTCTTCTGTTCGACGATGCCTTCGAGCATCGCGCGGGCCGCCGAGACGACCGTGCAATAGGGGACCTTGCGCTCGAGCGCCGCGCGGCGAATCGAGAAGCTGTCGGTGATCTCCTGCTCGTCCGAGACTGTGTTGATCACGAGCGAGAAGTCGCCGGCGCGGATCGCGTCCACGCAGTGGGGCGAGCCCTGGGCGACCTTGTTGACCTTCTTGACGTGCAGCTCGTACTGGTTGAGGAAGTTGGCGGTGCCATCCGTGCCGTAAAGCTCGAAGCCGATGTCGCGGAGGCCGCGGGCGATCGGAAGGATCTCCGCCTTGTCCTCGTTGCGGATCGAGAGGAAGGCCTTGCCCTGGTTCGGAAGGGTCATGCCGGCGGCGGCCATCGCCTTGGCGTAGGCGCCCGCGAAAGTGAGGCCGCGGCCCATGACTTCGCCCGTGGATTTCATCTCGGGCCCGAGCAGGACGTCGACGCCGGGGAACTTGGAGAACGGAAAGACCGGTGCTTTGACGTTGAAGGTCGAAAGGCCCCGGTCCAAGTCCTCGCGAATTCCGAGGTCGTGCAGCGATTTGCCGAGCATGACCTGAACGGCGAGCTTGGCGAGCGGTTTCGAGATCGCCTTGGAGATGAACGGGACCGTGCGCGAGGCGCGGGGGTTCACTTCCAGCAGGAAGATGCGGTTGCCCTGGATGGCGAACTGCGCGTTCATCAGGCC
>CAYXVB010000020.1:23774-32152 GCA_964467785.1 uncultured Bacteriovoracaceae bacterium | reverse complement strand
AGTCAGGTCTTGACCCAATCGGGTGGGTGCAGGAAAGTCCTCTGTAATGAACAATTTCACGGTGGACCCCAGCCGATTCCTATTTTTTACCGGTAAGGGCGGTGTTGGAAAGACCTCCATCGCTTGCGCTACGGCCATCCGGCTTTCAGACCGAGGCAAGCGGGTGCTGCTTGTCAGCACAGATCCCGCCTCCAACTTGGATGAGGTGCTGGGATCTGAACTGTCGGGCTCGCCCAAGCAAATTGCGGGTACGGAAAGGCTTTACGCCCTGAACATTGATCCGGAACAAGCGGCCGAGGCTTATCGTGAGCGCTCGATCGTGCCACTTCTCGGCACGGCATCCGAGGCGGCGATCAAAGAGATCACCGAGCAACTGTCAGGCGCTTGTACGGTCGAGATTGCGGCCTTTGATGAATTCACGAATCTTTTGGTAGACGACCAGAAGATGGCCGGCTTCGATCATGTCATCTTTGATACTGCCCCTACCGGACATACGCTGCGGCTGCTCAGTCTTCCGGCGGCTTGGAGCGAGTATCTCGCCAACCCGGCTCATGCTGCTTCCTGCCTTGGGCCAAGTGGCGCGCTGAAGAGCCAAAAAGAGCACTACGATGCCGCCGTCAAGATGCTGAAGGACGCATCCAAAACCACGATCGTGATCGTGACGCGTCCGGATTCCGGCGCGATCGCCGAGGCCGAGCGCACGAGTCGCGAACTTGCGGAACTGGGACTATCTAACCAACAGCTGGTAGTAAACGCCGTCTTCAAGGCAACGGATCCAAATGACGGGATTGCTACTGCCTTTGAGCGCAAGGTCGACGAAGCGCTTGGTAAGCTTTCTCCGCGCCTGGGCAAGCTCGTTGCGCTTCAAGTTCCTTTGAAGCCCTATAACCTGGTCGGGCTTGACGCTCTCAGGAGGCTTTTGACAGTAGAACGTCCAGCTGAGGCACCGCAGCCTGTTGCATTAGAGGTCCCCGAGAATGCCACCTCCCTCTCACATCTGGTGGATTCCGTCGAGGCGGCCGGTCAGGGCCTGATCATGGTGATGGGAAAGGGAGGCGTCGGCAAGACAACGATTGCGTCCGCCCTTGCCGTCGAGCTTGCCGCACGAGGACATGCGGTACATTTGACCACTACCGATCCTGCATCGCATGTGGACCTCACTCTTGCCGGGGCGCTCCCCAACCTGAGAGTCGACCACATCAATCCAAAAGCGGAGACACAGCGGTATACCGAACAGGTCATTAAGAGCAGCGGCAAGAATATGGATGCCGAAGCGATCGAGCTTCTCCGAGAGGATCTCAAATCACCCTGCACGGAAGAAGTAGCGGTCTTCCGCGCTTTCACCCGTGTCGTGAATGAAGCGCGAAGCAGCTTTGTCGTGGTGGACACCGCGCCAACTGGGCATACGCTTCTTCTCTTGGATACGGCAGGAAGCTACCACAAGGAAGTCATGCGAAGCTTTGGATCGAATCCCGAGATTGCGACGCATGTCACGACGCCTTTGATGCGTCTCAAGGATCCATCCTACACTAAGATCATGATCGTGACCCTGGCCGAGAACACGCCGATCACTGAAGCATCGGCTCTTCAAGAGGACCTAAGGCGTGCCGGGATCGAGCCTTTCGCTTGGATCGTGAATCAGAGCTTTTTACTTCGCCACCCCTCTGACCCTGTACTCGCCAGGCGCGCAAATAGCGAAATAAATCAACTCAAACGCATTCAGGCTGGGCTCGCCCGTAGACTTGCACTTGTTCCCTGGCGTGAAGAAAACCCGGTCGGAGCCGACAAGTTACGAGCGCTTTTGAATTCTTGAGTTCAGGACTTCATTTTCTCTAGCTGACGAGACATGGCAGACCCCAGTGGCAACAGGTCGAACCTTCGAAGGGATTGCGTCAGCCAAGTTAAAATCTCTCTTCATCCCGAAGAGTGAGAATCTCGCATCCGTCATCGGTCACCGCGACAGTATGCTCCCATTGGGCTGAAAGCTTACGATCTCTCGTCACCACGGTCCATTCGTCCGAAAGGTGCTCGATCTCCGAAGAGCCCTGATTGATCATCGGCTCGATCGTGAATGTCATGCCTTTCCTCAGAACCACTCCTCGACCAGCCTTGCCGTAGTGGGCGATCTCCGGATCCTCGTGCATCTGCCTACCGATCCCGTGCCCACAGTATTCCCGAACTACGCTGAAGCCGTTTCGCGCGGCATGCTTCTGGATTGCGTGCCCGATGTCGCCCACCGTATTCCCCGGTTTTACTCTGGCGATTCCCTTGTAAAGGCATTCATAGGCAACCTGACAAAGCCGCTTGGCGTCTTCACCGGGATCTCCGACAAGGTACATTCGCGAAGTGTCGGCGATCCAGCCGTTCTTCTTTACCGTGACGTCGAGATTGACGATATCGCCGTCCTTAAGAATCTCGCTGCGGGAGGGCACTCCATGGCAGACCACGTGATTCACTGAGCTATTCAACGCGAACTGAAATCCGTACTGGCCGATCGACGAAGGAATCGCGTCAAATCTCCTGACGATCAGATCTTCGGCGATCTTGGCGATGTCGTAGGTGCAGACGCCTGGCTTGACCTCCTCTTTGAGAAGAGTGAGTACTTCGGCGGCGATTTTTCCCGCTTCTCGGTACTGCTCAAGATCGGAGTCAGTTTTGAGGTAGCTCACTTCTTCTTCCCCAAGGCAAGGATCTTCTCGATCGAGAGATCTTCGTGCTGGAAAAGCAGATTTCGGATCTGCTCGTAATCTTTGGTGGGATGAAACTCGCTCAGCATTCCAATTTTGATCCAATGCTCTGCTTGAGAATTCAGAGAGCGATCAAATACCTTGGAGGCCTTCCGAAGGTGATCATGTACTTCATCTGACAATTTGACGATACCCATGCTTCAATGGAATATACGAAATGTAGCAAAATGTATACATCTTCAGCCTGATTTAATGTCCCTTAAAAAAATAGCCCCAGCCCGAAGAACGGGGCTGCTTTCTCCTCAGAGCAGCTGAGGTTCGACTGAGTCGTTAATGGTGGGCCCCATAGGCAACTCCCCAAACTTATGAGAAACTTCCGAGAGGCGGAAAATATGATTCCAACCGTGCTTCAATCCGAAAATGAGCTGCTGAAGACCTTTCGGCCACGCGATCAAAAGCATGTCATCATTCCCTGGACCATGAAATTTCCGCTTCAGTTAGGCCACTACCTCGCATGGACGGAGTCTTCAGGAGTCCGGATCTATCTTGTTTTCAAACGGCCCGAATGGGCGTCTCCCCGTGGAATCGCGTTCCGGCGCGATCAACAAGGAAGCGCGACCTCTCCTGCCGGAGTATGTGACTGGTGTATCGCTCAAGGCCCTTCGGACCAAATCGGACTCCTGACTGCAACCGTGAACTCCAAGACTCGCGTGGGCGTAAACCTCTGCCTCGATCTAAGTTGCGCTAGCAAGCTTGAAAACATCGCTCAACTGACCGGACAAGACGTTGGAAAAATGCTCGACAAACTGACAGGAAAAATGGCTCGATTCTGCGAGGAAGCCCTGAGAATCGGCGTGAGCGATTAATCGTGGATTCGGAACCCAAAATCTTCGTATTGGAACGTCTAAAAAAGAAAACTAGGGGACTCACACGGTCAGGATCACCTTGCCGAGTACATGGCCTTTTTCCACATAACGGATCGCCTCGGCCGCGTCCTGCAAAGCGAACGTGCGATCGATTACGGACTTCAACTGATCCTTTAAAATAAGCTCTCGAAGCGTGTGCAAATCAGCGCTGCGATGAGAGCCAACAATCGAGAGGGGACTGGCCGTTCTGCCACTCCCCCAGAAGGTCCACTTGGAGCGCAAGAGTGCCTCGAAGATCTGGCGGTTATCGCCTCCAATCATGACGTAGCGTCCACCGGGGCTGAGGCATCGTTTATAATCGGCGATTGGATGATAGCCATTGATAGCGATGATCGCATCGTAGCGTTCCTCCCCTCGTGTGAAGTCTTCGCTTGCGTAATTGATCACCCGATCGGCACCCAGCTGACGAGCCAATTCAAGGCTCTTGCCGCCACAGACCGCTGTCACATGCGCCCCTAGCGCCTTTGCGATCTGCAGGGCGTAAAGGCCAACCCCTCCTCCTGCGCCCTGGATCAGTACGCGCTGACCGCTCCCTGCCTTGCCAAAGTCCCGAAGCCCTTGAAGAGCGGTGATCCCCGCCAACGGAACTGCCGCAGCCTCCTCAAAACTCATTGGCTCCGGCTTTTGGCAGATTGCCCCTTCACTGACGCAAACATACTCAGCGAAAGAACCACGCCCGTCCAAAAAGGCGTCGCCAAAGACGGCATCTCCCACTTTGAAATTCGTTACCTTTTCTCCTAAGCCCGCCACGATTCCAGCGAAATCACTCCCAAGAATGGGCCACTTTTTAGGCTTGAAGAGCCCAGTCTCCAGTCGAGCCAGCCAGGGATCGGCGCGCATCAGCCGGTAATCAGCCGCGTTAACTGAGGCCGCTCGCACTTGGATCAGGACTTGATCAGCTTTCGGCGCGGGCTCGGATACGTCCGTATACTCTAGAACTTCCGGGCCGCCGTATCGTCTGTAGACAATCGCTTTCATAGGTTGGCATGAAGTATTTCAGCTTGTTCTGCGAAGCGCAACTCATCCGCTGGACTGAATCTTCAGCATAAAGTGTCGTACTTCGCGAGCACTCAGAAGACATCTTTTGGATCGATCACGATAGGTGGCGACTTTCAGTTCCGCAGCGACATCGATTGCCTAATTGATGACTCGAAGAAATCGAAAATAAAAAAGGGGCTGCGATGAAATCGCCAACCCCTTATTTTTTTCTTCGCTTTATATGGCGGACCCGCCAGGGCTCGAACCTGGGACCTTCAGATCCGTAGTCTGACGCTCTAATCCAACTGAGCTACGGGTCCATCCAAATGTCAAAGGAGGCCCTTAGATATATGAAACCTGTCAGGCATGCAAGCAGAGAAATGAGTGAGTGCATCCATTCATTTTTGAGCTAGGATAAGGGCTCATGGAAGCTCAGGATCCGCAGCTCAATTTGCTGAAATCTAAAGGATTAGCCACTGCCAGAGGACTTGCGAGCGCCTTCTCATTGGTCCTTTTGTTCGGTTGCGGGAGCAGCACCTCGCTTCCGACGCTCGCTGCCTCGGCAACAGCGTGCACGTCCAATACAGCACAAATCGGCATCGGGGACGGCTTTGTCCAGAACTTTTGCGGCTGCGGGGGAACCTCAGGACAGGTCATTACTCCGCCTCAAACATTGACCTGCAATGTGGGCACGGCGGGAACCACCGTGTTCTTCCACTACATCGGGACTCGGCTCACCCATCAGATCGCCCCGGCCGGCGCGGCAGGTGGCGCGGGCGCGGCGAACGCCTTTGCCTTAAGCCCGATCAGCAACCCCGCGGCCGATACCCCCGTTCGCGTGCACGCGATTACGCTCAATGCGTCCGGCACCTACTCGTTCGTCGATCTTTACATGCCCCAGCTCCAGGGCTCGATCGTCGTTCCGTAAGCAAACAAATCAGGACGCCAATCGACCATGCCCTTATTTTGTAGGGGAGGCAGTGGGCGCAGGTGTCGTCACTGGCGCGGCAGAAGCTGCGGGCGCGATGACCGGCAGCTTAACATGCACCCAGCCGCGCGCTTTGGCCGCCGAGGGATCTTTCGTAGCCATCGCGTCGAGTAGGGCCTGTTCCGAAACCCAATAAGGCTCATACCAAGTGCGATCCGGATCCATTACCAGGACCTGTCCTTTGACGGCATCGTAGGCGGCGATCGGCGAGATGTGCCCCACCGTTTCGTCGTTGGTGAAAACCTTCTGATCAAAGTTGACGATGATAAAGTCGCGAGCACTGCGCTCGTTTTCGATCAGCGCGGCGCGAAGCTTTTCCTTCAGGGCCGCGGACTGCGGGTTGTCGGCGTGTACGACTTCGACTGTTGCTCCCTTGATGCCATACGCGGCGAGGGCCAGCGGCACAATCTCGCCCAGCTGATCCAGCGTCACCCCGCCACGCGTCGAAGCGCCACCAAAGAATCCCTGCCGCCAGCCTCGATGCTGCACGCGCTCGATCACCTCGTCCTGGGTCGCCAGTTTGTCCTGCGCACCGAGCGGCAAAGGCACTCGGGAGGCATTGACCACCATCGTGACGCTCGCCAGCGAACAGGCGCTACCATCGCGCTGCGAAACGTAATAGGGGATCAAAGCCCAAAAATCCGGCGCTTCGGATTTCTGCAAATGCTCATGGGACAAAGCCATGCGCTGCGTGGTCGGGGCGAACTTGGGTTGCGGCGCGGAATCGGCCGCAAAGACGGAATTGCCGCTCGACATCACATCGGAGGGCGCTCCGGCGAGGAGCATCAGCGCGGACAAAAACAGGTTTAGTTGAGCCGTTTTCATGATGGTTTACTTATACCGGGATCCGCGGATGGCGGCAAAAGATTCCCTGTTAAGAGGCGCGCGACAGCGCCGATAGGCTTCTTGTAGGCAGCAGGAAATCAGAACTTTCGATCCAGGAGGGACGAAAATGAAAGACAAGCACACCGCAGCGAATATCCAGAACGAAAATCACAACCGCCAGAACCAGGACACCCGCTCCGCCGATTTCAAGCGCGAGACCAAGGTGGACGCCAATGGCCGCGTGGTCGAAGTCCTGTATCAGCGCATGGGTGACCGCTGGTTTGCGTTTTCCCTGATCGATGACGAAGTCTTTGTCGGCTCGCTGACCCCGGAGGAAATTACCGGCGTCAAACGCTCCCCAAAGCTTTCAGGCAATTCCTGACAAAAAGGCCCACATGAGCTCTAAAGGCGGGAACAGAAAAACCACAGTTTCGCTCCCGGCCGCTCCCCCGACCTCGACCACAACCACACATCCACGAATTCAGAAATCCGGTGCGCCGTCCTCCGCGGGATCCACAACCCGAGGAGCGACGGCCGCCGACCTTCAGCAGCTTCGTCAAAAAATCGCCGACCTCATCTCAAAAAAACCCGACCAGGCCGCCAAAATACTCGCGCACTGGATCTTCGGGGCATCTCCTCAACAGAAAAAACAGAAAAAGGTCGTCTGACCGCCGCCCCGCGGCGACCTCTCCATGCTATCCTGTAATCCGCTGGAGGACTGCAGGATGCGGCAAATCCGACTTTCGCAAACTCAAATTTCGCAAACCCTACGTTCAGGGACGGCAACCGGGGCGCTGTTCTGGATAGCGGCGATGGCCACCTGGCCGATATCTTCCGCGTCGGCCTCCACGACGCCAGCCCCGCTGAGCGCGGCCGAAGCCCGACAGCTCGAGGCCGGCGCCACTGACGCATCGGACTCCGACGCCCGCCTGGCCGCCACCCATGAGGAGATGGAACGTCTCATGGAGGCCCACCGCAAGCTCTCGGTCGAGCGCTCACGCGCCGCACGGGCCAGGGTCAACCGCTCGCCCGCGATCCCGGATCCCCACAAAAGCGAATCGGCGGCCCCTTTCGAGGCCGCCTATGAAATCATTTTCCTACAGATCGACTGATCGACTGATCAATCTTACAAGTAAAACACCGAAACCTCGCCCTTGTCCTTGTTCGCATTCTCCGAATAGGAGCGCAGGAACTTGACGAACTGAAGGTAAGCGTCGTACGAGGCCGTGCCCGTGTCCACCGCGCAGCCGTAACGAACGTAGCGACGATTGTTCTCGATCGTCGGGTGGGAGTTCTGGACGTTGACCCGGATCTCGAGATAGGTATCCTGGCTGAAGTAAATGCGAAGCGGCAGGTCAATTGCTTCCTGCGGCCAAGGATTGATCGGGTCATGCGGAACTTGGAAGGAGCAGCCGCTTTCGTGCAGATCGATGAACTCGATCGGCGACATCTGGGAATCGCCCACGACCGTGTAAACGGAGAGTAAGTGCTTGAAGAAGATGCGTTGAGTGTTCTGGCGCTTTTCTTCGAGCTTCTGGGCACGGACCTGGTTGAAGTCGATCACGTGCTGCTTAGTGTTGTTCTCGGCGTTGTTTGAATTACCCGTTCCTTGGGACATTGTGCAATTCCTCCAAGGAACCTATCGGTAGCAATTTGGAGACCTTGAGGCCTGAATCGCGCCTGACACAGGCGGCAAAAACTGCCCTAGAACTGGATCCGCCGGATCCCTTCGATCGTCTTTTTGAAGTTCGAGAAAACGTACTCTTCCTTATGCTTGGAGAGGAATGCCTGGATGGCAACTTCGTCAAATGGCGCTTCTTTGGGCATCTCGAGGATGAATTGGACCAGGTCGTGCGCCACGATGAACACGGCAGTGAGCGGGCTGATCCAAGTATGGGTCAGCCCCCGGGGAAAACCGCTGCCGTCGGGTCGCTCATGGTGATCTGCAGCTTGCCGTTGCCGCGTTCCAGGTCC
>CAYXVB010000020.1:0-23764 GCA_964467785.1 uncultured Bacteriovoracaceae bacterium | reverse complement strand
CGGCGGCACTTCGTCGAACTGCTTGGCGACCTCCGCCGACTTGGCGGGATGCTGCTTGAACGCCGCGATCTCTTCGGCCGTGAAGGCTTTCGGATCGGCGAGCAACCGGGCTCCCAGCTCTTTCATGGAATTGAGACGGGCGAGATCCTCGTTGGCCAGCGTGATGTCATGAAGGAAGGCGGCAAGGGTCAGCTTGTGATAGGTCGTCTCGCTCTTCCATTCCATCTCCGCGGCGAGCGCGCAGGACAAATGGGCAAGCAGCATGCTGTGATTGGAAATATACTTGTCGCGGTTGCGATTGAGGCGGGAAAGGATCGCGTTGAGGCGCGGCAGCTTTTTGATCTCGTTGATCGTCTTGAGCACGTTGGCTTTGGTGAACTCGCGGACCTCAGGGCTGAAGCCCACCTTGGCCGCAAGTTCTTGCACGGCCTCCATCGTCGCCCCGAGATCCAACTGCGGGACCGCGCCCGCCTTGGCCACCTCGCCCATCGAGGCCGCAGGACTTGAGATGCTCTTCTCGAAGGCGCGACAGAAGGTCATGATGTCGTTGCGCGCGACAAAAAGATGCTCGACCTTGTTCTTGATCTGGAAAACCTTGAGGTGTTTGGCGTCGAAAACCGCGCCGGCCTGCATCACGGGGGCGAACTGACCGGGTGTCAGCGAATGATGGATCGCGCACGGCAGCGGACTTGCCAGAAGCAACATCGACACGCGGATCGGCAAATACTCCGCGGCAGGACGCGGTACCGTCTGCCCGCTCTCCTTGAAAATCCGCTCGACGACGGCGTCGATTTGGTCGATCCAGTTGGCGTCCCTGATAAAGTGAACCCACTTTTTAAGCACCTTCGAGGCGGAGAGGTCAGGCGGGTTGGACGCGCCGGCGATGAACGGTACCGGCGTGGAATTTTTGAAGACATGACTCATCAGCTCGCGGCCGCCGCGGCTGAAATCACAGAACACGTAGTCCACCGCGACGCCATCGCCCTTGAGCAGGGTGATGCCCTCGGCGTGCGAGCGCCCTTCGAGCACTTCAAAGCCGAAGCGCCCCCTCAGGTAAAACGAGAGGAGTCCGCGCAGTTCCAGATTCTCTATGATGAGTAGGGCTTTCATGGCCTACCGCCGGCCGGATCGCTCACCCGGTAGACGCCTCGGGCGTGTCCACGAGCGCGTCGATCATTCCGAGAAAAGACAGGTATGCGCGATAGCCTGGGGCGCGGGTGTCCAAGATCTCGAAGCCGATCCGACGAAAGCCGTCTTTGGTTTCGACGCGGGCCACGCGCCCGCCGAGAGTGAGGTGCAGGCTCTGGTTGAGATAGAGCTCGATCTCCATTTCATCGCCTGTTTCGATCGCGTAGTCGTTCTGAACCTCGTCCTCGATATCGGCCACGAAACCGAGTCCGGCATCGCTGGCGTCAAGGAACTCGAGACGATGGGGGCCCTTGCGCGGAATCACGACCGAAACCGCGAAGGAGCTCAAGATCCCGCGACGGCGGGTTTTTCGACGCTCAGCGCCCGTGTTCTTCATAGTCCGTCCTTCCGTGGCAAGCCGCCCGGGCCCGGCTGCATCTTTTCGATCTGCTCGATCTTGGCCTTGAGCGCCGCGAGGGAGCCCCCGGCCACCGCGATCGACTGCCCCAGCTGGATGTCGATCGTGTTCTTATCGCCCTGGCCGAGTATGAAGTTATTCTGCACAGAATGAACGTCCTGGATCGCGTGGAAAACCTGGTCGACCGCCTGATAGACAGTGCCGTAAAAGAAGTCCGTGGCCAGGGTCGAAGCGGGCTTGTTGGCGAAGAACAGGACGAACTGCTCGGCAAACGACTTCCATTGCGTGTGGAATCCGATCCACTGCTTTTTGCGGAGCGCCGGGTTCTTTTGCTTCGAAATCGAGGCGTAATTGGTCTGGGTGCTGTGGAAATTCGACTCGAGCGTCACCGCGAACTGCTTGAGCTCGGCGAGCTCGAGCTGGGCCTTCTCACGAATCTTGTCGTGATACTCCTTGAGCCGCGCCAGATAGTTCGCGTCCTTGTTGCCGCCCAGGAAGTATTCCCGCGTGGCGAGGAGCTTGAAGCCCTTGGTCACGCTCGGCGCGACCTTGGCCGTCGCGGGTTGGAGCTTTGAGAGGATCGCGGCCACTGCGGCCGGCTGGGTCTCACCTTCCACGGCGTAAATCGTATACTTGCCGCGCGGTATGGACTTGCCGTCCGGATACTTGACCGCAACGGATTTGCCGAACTTCTTGGAAATCACCACCTGGGTCCGGGTGGAGAACGAGAGCTGATTGAGCAGCGACTCCGGCGTGCCTTCGATGAAGAGGTCGATCACTGCGCCTTCGGGAAGATTGGAGGCGACATAGAAAGCCGGCGAAGTCGGATCCGCGGTCGAGTGCGCCACCGCGATCTTGGGCGCACCGTTCTCCAGGCCGGCCATCGCGGCCGCGCGCAGTTCCTTATATTCCTCAACCGAGACATCCTCGAGCGCCGGGATGGGCGAAATCCAAGTGCCGAGCGCTGGGACGACCTCAGTCGCTTGGAGGAGTATCGGATTGACTTGGTCCATGAACTGCTTGGCCATCGGACTGTCTGAATCCTGGGCCTGGTAGTAAGCCACCACGCCACCGATCATTGCGAACAGAAGCAAAACATACTTGAGGATGCCACCCCGTTTTTTATGAGGCAGCTTCTCGTCTTGAGCGCCGCTCGCGACGTTGAAATCAAGGCCTTCTACGCCCTTGAGCTGGTCGGACGCGGCACTGGAGACCGCGGATACCATGGTCGGCGATCGCTGAAGCTGAAGCTGGATCTGCGGATGGACATCGGTGGTGATCTCTTTTTCCTGGACCGCGTCAGCCTTTGCCTCCAGCGTGACCGGCTGCTCTACCGTCGTGGAGGATGCAGGCGCCGTGGCACTCGGAAACGCCGCCAGGGTGCGTGGCCCCGTGGGGAGACTCGGCTCCTCCGGGATCATGGCCGTGGAACTCTCCGGCGCTTCCACCTGAGCCTCGGTCACCGGGGCGGACAAAATTCCCTGAAAGGCGGTGACTTCGGTCATGACTTTCCAGTCAGGCATCCCTTCCGCCCAGACATAAGAAGTCTGGCTGCTCTGCCCCGAAGACAACATTCCGCGGATGTCCGCGAGGGAGAACGGCCCCTCATGATGGTCACCCAGATAGACGAACCACTTTTTTTCTTCGAATCCATCCATTTTACAAATTTTCCAAGTAGGGCTAAGTGTAGTGGAAATGTCTCAGCGAAGCAAATGGAGCCTGATCGGCATTCCCGATCACCAAGGGGTCGAAAACGTAGGTGGCCGAATCGGCGCCGCCAACGCGCCGGCCGCTTTTCGACGGGAGTTCGCCCGCCTCAAAGGCCGCGACCCAGTCGGCACGCTGATGCATGACGGCGGCAACGTCGCTCCCCTCGTTTCCGACATCCAGAAAAACCATCAAGCCGCCGCCGACACGATCCAAAACGCTCATCGGGCCAGCCCGCTTTCCGTCGTGGTCGGCGGAGGGCACGACCATGGCTACTCACACCTGCTCGGGATCGCCCAAGCCTATCCTAAACAGCGGATCGGCTGCATCAACATTGACGCCCACCTCGACGTGCGCAAACCCTTGCCGGTGATCACGAGCGGCTCGCCGTTCTACCTCGCCGTGGAATCCGGCATCCTCGATCCCAAGCTATTTGTCGAGTTTGGCATCCAGTCCCACTGCAACGGACCAGAGCTCTGGGACTTCGTCGATCATCACGGTATCCGTGTGGTCCCGTTCGAAGACCTTCGCCACGACAAGGCGGTCGCCACCTTCCGCACCACGCTCAAAAAGCTCGCCTCCCGTTGCGACAAAGTGGTCATCAGCCTGGACATGGACGCCGCCGCCATGGCGTTCGCGCCCGGCGTCTCCGCCCCCCAGGTCGAAGGGTTTAGCTCGACGGACATCCTTGAAATGGTTGAAGCCGCGGGCGAGCTCCCCAAAGTCTGCTCGCTCGGCATTTTCGAGCTCAATCCCGAGCACGACCCCGACCACCGCACCGCGAAACTCGCGGCCGTGGCGGCCTGGCACTTCGTCGCGCGCGCGCTCCGGCGCGAATAGTTGCCACAAGCGATCAAGCCCTATTTGTAGGGTGGCCACCCGACAATTGCGGCCTATTCCGATTGGCTCATTCCCTGCTGGGTTCTGCCACGCATGTCACCTCGCCACAGTTCATTCGTTGATCGAAGTTATGGGATGAGCACTCTTGATATCGATGGACCAGGCTTCGGCATCGAAGTCCGACTGGTGTCTCGGGACGGAAAACGCCTCCGGCGTTCATTTCTGCGCGAATTCTATCAATTAATTCACCCTTGGTTAGCCAATCTTGAACAAGGATCTCAGCCATCGGCACGCCTGGATCATGTCGCTTGCGGAGTGATCCGGAGCAGTCGCGCAGCGGAAGGCATCAGACCTTTTCAGCAAGGGGACTCTAAAATCCTGGGGTCTGAAATTCGAAAGCGACGACTAAACGCCGGACTCAGCCAGCAAGAGCTAGCGCGCAAGATCCGAATCCAAAGAAGTCATCTGAGCGATATCGAAAGAGGGATCCATCGCCCCAAAACGGAAACTCTGAGAGAGATACTGGAGGCACTTAAAACACCCTCCCCCAAGGGGGACTTGTCCCACGGATCAAAAGAATAGGCCGCAATTGTAGGGCCGCCACCCTACAAGTTCAGCTTGCGCAACATACTTTGCAATGCTAGGTATAAGGCCAAGCGATGCCCCAACCACAATTTGACACCGAAAATTGGAAAACCCAGATCCGCAAAGGCTACCTCGAGCTCTGCATCCTCCTTCTCATCCGGAAGCATGAGCGGATCTATGGTTTTGACCTGATCGAGAAACTCTCGGCTTCGGGCATCCCGGTAAAAGAAGGGACGCTCTACCCCCTGCTGAACCGAATGACCGCCGACGGGGCGCTGGGCGCCACATGGGACACCGAGAACGTCAAAGGACATCCGCGCAAGTTCTATTCGCTGACTAAAAACGGGACCCAGACCCTCGAGCTCATGAAACGCGAGTTCGACTCGATGGTCGAAATCTTCGACTCGCTATCCTCCGGAAGGAACTGAACGCCATGGCAACCGACCCTAAACTCGAAAGCTATCTCTCCGCGCTCGAACGCGCTCTCAAACAACTCCCCGTGAGCGACCGCGCCGATATCGTCACCGAGATCAAGAGCCATGTGCTCGACGCGCTCGACCGGGATCCCCAAAAACCGATCGACAGCGTGCTCGAAGCGCTCGGCCCCGCCGAAAGCGTCGCCAATCGCTACCTCCTGGAGCGTGGCCAACAGACCGTCAAGCCGCCGATCAGCCCGGTCGTCAAATGGATGGTCATCGGATTTCTCGGCACGTTGGCGATGATCTTTCTTTTTTTCGGACTGCTGCTGTTCCGCTTCTCCCCGGTTCTTTCGATCGACGGCAAGAACGAGAAGGTCACCGTGCTCGGCGGTCTCGTCAGCATCGACGGAAAAAACGAGACCGTCTCCGTGGGAGGCAAGGTCGTCGACAACGCCCAACACGACGTACAGGTGGAAGTGACCGATGCCGGCAAACCCGGAATGAAGGTCAAAGTTTTCAGTAAAACGCCGTCAGCCTCGCCTTCGCCCGATCGCAAGGCCATGGACTGGGACAAGGAATAAGAAAAGGGAATAACGAACCATGACAAACTACGCTTCGATCTCGCGCCGTATCGGCGCCATGCTCATCGACTTTCTGATCATCGGCTTTGCGAGCTTGGTCATCAATCAAGCACTACCCATCGTCGGGCCCCTGCTTCTCATGGCGCTCTACGCGCCAATCTTTGAAAGCTCCGAAGCCCGGGCAACCCTCGGCAAGCATGCCATGGGCGTGCAGGTGTCCGATCTTTCAGGGCGACGCATCACCTTCCAGGCCGCCTTGATACGCTTTGGGATGAAGCTTGTCTCCTCGAGCTTGATGTTCCTCGGTCATTTCTTCGCGTTCTTCACCGAAAAGCACCAGGCTCTGCACGATCTCGTCGCCGAGACGGTCGTAGTTTATGGCCGGTCCGAAAAGCCGCTAGCCGACGCGTGGCTGGAGCAGATCCGCGCGATCTTCCGCGCAGCCAATCTCACCTCGTCCGGCGGCGATACTGCGAAGCCAAAATCGAGGGTCGACGAACTGGAGCGACTCCAGGCGCTGCGCGAAAAAGGGACTCTGACGGAAGAAGAATTCCAGCGCGAAAAAGCCCGAATCCTCAGCCATTAAAGTTGAGCACGGCAACGAGACTGGCGATTTACGCATCTCTTTGAATGCGACGCACCAAATGAACAGCTAACCTTTGCGCAACCCAACACTCCGATGCTAATGCTTTGACCGCTCCACTGAAATCCTCGAGGTGCGTCAATCATGAATCAAACCTTACGCAACAGCGTTTTCGCTACCCTCCAAAAAGTGGGGCGCTCCCTGATGATGCCCGTGTCGGTACTCCCGGCCGCGGGCCTCCTCGTCGCCCTGGGGCGACTCCTTCAAAACGCTTCCGAAGCGGATGGAGGCGTCGTCACCCATAAAATCATCCATGCTCTCGGCCAGATCTGCTTCAGCGGCGGCTTGGCGATTTTTGAGCAACTGCCCGTGGTTTTTGCCATCGGAGTCGCGATCGGTTTCACGGGCGGAGCCGGAGTGGCAGGCCTCGCCTCCGCGGTGGGCTACTTCACGCTCGTCAACGTGATCAAGGTCGTGGGCGAAGCGCGCGCGCTTCCGATGGCGGTCAACACCGGCGTGTTCGGCGGAATCCTCGTGGGCCTCCTGAGCGCGAGCCTTTATCATCGCTTTCACCAGACCCGGCTTCATCCGGTCTTTGGATTCTTTGCAGGCAAACGCCTCGTACCAATCGTCACGGCTGGCGCCTCCATCCTTGTCGGGATTTTGCTCTCGTTCGTCTGGCCGCCGATCCAGGCGCAGATCAATCAATTCGGCTCGACCGTGATGGCCTCGAGCCTCGGACCCGCGTTTTACGCCGCCGGCAAGCGCGCGCTCATCCCGGTAGGCCTGCATCACGTCTACTATCCGCCTTTCCTTTACGAGTTCGGCGAATTCGTCACCACCGCGGGCAAGGTCATCCGAGGCGAGTCGGCACGGTACTTCGCCGGCGACCCGACCGCCGGGCGATTCATGGCGGCTGAGTTTCCGATCATGCTCTTCGGGCTTCCGGCCGCGACGCTCGCGATGATCCTCCGCGCCCCCGCCAGCCGGCGCAAGGCCGTGGCCGGCGTGATGGTCTCCGCGGCGCTGACCTCGATCATCACGGGGATCACCGAGCCGATCGAGTTCTCGTTCATCTTCGTGGCCCCGGTCCTTTATGTGTTCCACGTGGTCGCGGCGTTCGCCTCGGGCGCGCTGACGGCCTATTTCGACATCCATCAGGGCTACACGTTCTCGGCCTCGATCATCGATTATGCCCTGGGCTTCTTCAACGCCAAGAACAGCCTCTACCTCTTCGCGGTCGTGGGCCCGTTGATTGCCGCGCTATACTTCGGCGTCTTTTACTGGGTGATCGGCGCACTGGACGTCAAAACCCCGGGCCGGGAAATCGATGAAAGCGAAGCTACCTCGTCGGCGGCGCCGGTTGCTGCCGTCGCGCCCTCCGCGGAAGCAGACCGCGCGCGGGGGATCCTGATCGCCTTGGGCGGGGGCGCAAACATCGCCCACCTCGACGCATGTATCACGCGACTGCGCATGACTGTCCGAGATACCGCCCGAGTCGACAAAGGCCGCCTCAAATCGCTTGGGGCTTCGGGCATCATGGATGCGGGCGGCGGGAATCTCCAGGTTATCTTCGGCGTCGAATCCGATCAAATCAAAGAGGAAATTCTCGCCCTGATCAATGCCGCGCCCGCGACATCCACCAACGCTGCAAGAACCTGCCTGGTGCGATCTCCATTGACCGGCAAGCTCGTGCCGCTCACCGATGTGCCGGACGAAACCTTTGCCGGCAAGGTCGTTGGAGACGGCGTGGCCATCGAGCCGACCTCCGGCGTCGTCGTCGCGCCGTTTGACGGCACGGTGGCGCAACTTTTCCGCACTCACCATGCCATTGGTCTCGTCACCGATGACGGCCTCGAGCTTCTCATCCATGTGGGCATCGACACCGTCAAAATGAAAGGCCAGGGCTTTACCGCGGCCGTCAAGCAGGGAGACCGCGTGCGCGCGGGCGACAAACTCCTCGAGTTCGACCTCGATCTCGTCAAAGCCCAGGCCAAATCCACGATCACGCCGATCCTGATCACGAACTCCGAAGGGGTCCGGTCGATCCAGACCATGGCCAGCGGCCAAGCCGGATCGGGGCAGGACCTCCTCAGGGTCGAGTTGAACTGAAGGAAATTTTCCAAGGAGAACGACTATGGAAACGAACATCATCCTGAAAAGCGAATCCGGGCTCCATGCCCGTCCCGCCGCCGTTTTTGCCAAAGCCGCCGCCGGCTTTCCTTGCAAAGTACAGATCCGGCACGAAGGCCAAACCGTCAACGCTAAATCGGTGATGACGATCATGGGCCTCGGCCTCGAAAAGGGCGCTGAGATCACCCTGATCACCGAAGGCGCGGACGAGGCTGTCGCGCTCGAGTCGCTGACGCGGCTGCTCAATACGGAACTTGCCGACCATTGAGCGCAGCCTGAGCACAGGAGGATCGCGCCATGCTTTTGGGAACCGCCGCCTCGCCGGGCATTGCCATTGGGCCCGCGCTCGTCGTCCGCGACGATGAGCTGATCGTCACTCGACACGCCATCGACGACCCCAAGGCGGAGTTCAATCGGTTGCTAGGCGCCATCGAGCGCGCAAAAGCCGCCGTCCAAAAAGTGCATGCCCACGCCTTGGCTTCAATGGGTGCCGATCACGCCGCGGTCTTCGAAGCTCATCTCTTGATGCTCGAGGATCCGGAAATGCTCGAGCAGGTCCAGGAAAAGATCGAGTCGGAAGGCATCAATGCCGAAGCGGCCTACCAAGAAGTCGCCCAAGGATTCATCCGCCTTTTTGAAGGTATGAAGAACGCCTACATGAAGGAGCGCGCGGCCGACGTGCGCGACATCAGCGACCGGATCCTGCGAGCGCTGCTCGGCCAAGAAAAAGTGGATCTCTCGCGGCTCGATTCGGAGGCGATCCTCGTTGGCCAAGATTTCACGCCTTCGGACACCGCAACCCTGGACCGCGCGCAAGTGCTCGGACTCGTGACGGCTATTGGAGGCCGCACCTCCCATACCGCGATCATGGCACGCACTCTAGGATTGCCCGCGGTGGTCGGGCTCGCAAACGCCTGCGAAGTCATCCGCACCGGCGACACCTTGATCATCGACGGGAGCACGGGACAGCTCCACATTCGACCCGAACCCCAGGTGCTTGAACGCTATCGGGCGCTCGCCCTCGAGCAGGCCGCCGCAAAGGCCGCGCTCGAATCCGTCCGCGGGCAACCCAGCGTGACGCTTGACGGGCACCACGTGGAGCTCTCCGCCAACATTGGGACGCCCAAAGACGTCGAGGCGCTAAAAAAGGGCGACGCCGAGGGCGTGGGCCTGTTTCGTACCGAATTTCTCTATATGAATCGCGACACTCTCCCCTCCGAGGAAGAGCAGTACCAAGCCTACAAAGAAGTACTGACCGCGATCGCGCCACGACAAGTGATCATCCGCACGCTGGACATCGGAGGAGACAAGAGTCTCCCTTATCTGCCGATCCCGAAGGAAGCCAATCCGTTTCTGGGCTATCGCGCAATCCGCATCTGCCTCGACCGCTTGGACCTATTCAAGCAGCAGTTGCGCGCGCTGTTGCGCGCAAGCGCGCATGGCAATCTCGCCGTGATGTTCCCAATGATCTCATCGCTCGACGAACTACTCGCCGCCCGCCGAATCCTCGATGAGACCCGCCAAGAGCTTTTGGCCGCGGGCGTCGAAGTGGCGAATAAAATCCCGGTCGGTATCATGATCGAGATCCCGGCCGCCGCGATGATCGCCGACATTCTGGCGCGGCATTGCGACTTCTTCAGCATCGGAACAAACGATCTCATTCAATATACCTGCGCGGTGGACCGGATGAACGAAAAGATCCACCACCTCTACAACTCCTCCAATCCGGGCGTGCTGCGCACCATCAACAAGGTCATTCAGGACGCGCATGCGGCCGGCATTCGGGTGGGAATGTGCGGCGAAGTGGCAGGCGAGCTTCCCCTGGTACCCGTCCTGCTCGGGATGGGTTTGGATGAATTCAGCATGACCCCGAACTCGATTCTTGAAGTCCGCCGACTCATTCGCTCGCTCAAGGCGGCCGACGCGCGCCAGCTCGCCCAAGAGGTCCTCTCACTCTCGACCGCGGTCGAGATCGAGGAACGCACCCGGCGCTTCCTCGCACGGGAGTCATTGAAGCCCCCCGTCTGACCGTGTTAATTATATTGAATTGAAAAGGAGCCTCGCGAATGGATTACATTCTAGCGATTGACCAAGGCACGACGGGCACCACCGCGGTTGTGATGGACACGAGGCTCAACCGCGTCGCCGAAGCGAGCGTCGAGTTCGAGCAGCACTTTCCCAAGCCGGGCTGGGTCGAGCACGACCTGGACGATATCTGGGCCACCGTGCTCCAGACTGTCCGCACCGCGACCAAACAGATCGACTGCAAAAAGATCATCGCCATCGGGATCACCAACCAGCGCGAGACCGTCTGCTTCTGGGACCGTAAGACCGCGCAGCCGCTCGCGCGTGCGATCGTGTGGCAGGACCGGCGAACCGCTGACTTCTGCGCGGAGCTTCGCGGTAAGGGCATGGAGCGTTTTTTCCAGGAACGCACTGGTCTGCTGCTTGATCCGTATTTTTCCGGCACGAAAGTCTCTTGGGCGCTCAAGAACTGGCCCGAGGTGGCCAAAGCGCAGCGCGAAGGACGCCTGGCCGCCGGGACGATCGACAGCTATCTGATCGCCCGCCTCTCGGGCGGCGAAGTCCACGTCACCGAACCCAGCAACGCCTCGCGCACTCTGTGCTTCAATATCCATCAGCGCCGCTGGGACAATGATCTCTGCTCGGCGCTCGGCGTCTCGTCCGATATCTGGCCCGAGGTCCGGCCTTCGGCTGGCGTATTCGCGCTGACCCACGACTTTCCCGGCTTGCCCGACGGCATCCCGATCACCGGGGTCCTCGGCGACCAGCAATCGGCGCTCCTCGGCCAAGCCTGCTTCAAAGAGGGCTCCGCCAAATGCACTTACGGCACGGGCGCCTTCCTCCTGCTCAACACCGGGCGCAAACCGGTGCCGAGCCGCCATCGCCTGCTTACCACCGTGGCTTGGGCCATGACCCCGGATAGCTACACCTACGCGCTCGAAGGGAGCGCTTTCATCGCCGGCGCCGCGGTCCAGTGGGTGCGCGACGGACTCAAATTCATCCAAGACACCGCGGAAATCGAGGAGCTCGCCGGGTCGGTGCCCGACTCGGACGGAGTGGTCTTTGTGCCCGCGCTGACGGGGCTCGGCGCCCCGTATTGGGAACCGGGCGCGACCGGCATGTTCACCGGAATCACCCGCGGCACGAATCGCGGCCACATGGCACGCGCCGTGCTGGAGGGCATTGCCTTTCAGAATGTGGATATTCTCCAGGCAATGCAAAAGGACCTGGGCAAGCCGCTCAGCCACCTCAACGTGGACGGCGGCGCCTCGGCCAATAATTTGCTGATGCAGTTCCAGTCCGACGTACTTGGCGTCAAGCTGCACCGGCCGCGTTACCTGGAGACGACGAGCCTCGGCGCGATCTTCGCGGCGGGACTTGGCGCAGGGATCTGGACTGATCTCGAGGAGATTGAGAAAACGTGGCAGGCGGATCGTTCGTTCGAGCCGGCATTCACGGACAAACAACGGGCCGAAGCGCTCGCACGGTGGCACACCGCCGTGAACAGGGTAGTATCGAAGTGAAAGTAAAGACCCAGTACAGCTGTCAGAACTGCGGCCAGACGAGCACCAAGTGGCTCGGACGCTGTCCGGGATGCGAGTCCTGGAACACCTTTGTCGAAGAGCGTGTCGGAGCGGAACCCCCACGCACCGCGCGCGACGCGGCCTTTGAAGTCTCCGGTCCCTATGCCACGGCAAACCAGCGCGTGGGGAGCTGGGTCCCGACCAGTGACGGCGTGGTTCCGCTCGAAATCCCGACCGATGAGGATGGCGGATCGGGCAAAGAGACCGTCGCGCCAACAAAACCCCAGCGCCGCATTTCCACCCGCATCGGCGAGCTGGATCGAGTGCTCGGCGGCGGGCTCGTGCCCGACAGCTTCGTGCTCCTGGGCGGCGATCCGGGCATTGGCAAATCCACGCTGCTGCTGCAGATGGCGCGCGGCGTGCTGGAGGCCAATGACAGCGTCTCCATTCTCTACGTCACGGGCGAAGAATCCGTGGAGCAGATCCGCGGCCGTGCCCACCGGCTCGGCGTGCGCGGGGCGAACCGAATCTTTCTCGCGTCCGAAACCCAGCTCGAACGCGTCTTTGCCGCGGTCAAGGAAGTAAAGCCGTCGATCCTGATCATGGATTCGCTGCAAACGTTTTCGAGTGGATTCCTGGAAAGCGCGCCAGGCTCGGTCTCCCAGGTGCGCGAAGTGGCGACCCGCCTGATGTCCCTCGCCAAATCCGCCGGCATTTCCGTTTGGCTCGTCGGCCACGTCACCAAGGACGGTAACATTGCCGGCCCCAAGACGGTCGAGCACATGGTCGACACCGTATTGTACTTCGAGGCCGAGAGCGGTCAGACCTACCGCCTCCTGCGCGCGGTCAAAAACCGCTTCGGCAGCTCTCGCGAGCTGGGCGTTTTCGAAATGGACGGCGAAGGCCTGCGCGAAGTCTCCAATCCCTCGTCGCTCTTTCTGAGCGACCGCAAAGAGGCCGTGCCCGGCACCGCGGTCTCCGCCGCGCTCGAGGGCACGCGCCCGCTCCTCGTCGAGATCCAGGCACTTGTCGCGCCCACGGGTCTCGCGGTCCCGCGCCGTACTTCGGTCGGCATGGATGGAGCCCGGGTCTCGCTCATCGCCGCGATCCTCGAAAAGCATATGCGCCTCTCACTCGCCGAGCAGGACCTGTTCTTCAACGTGGCCGGGGGCCTCAAGCTCTCCGAGCCCGCCTGCGACCTGGCTGCGGCCGCGGCGATCTGGTCTTCGTTCGAGGAACGCCCCCTCCCGAGCGACTGGCTCTTTATCGGCGAACTGGGTCTCACCGGCGAAGTCCGCCGGGTGGCCCATATCGACGTCCGTGTCGAAGAAGCCAAAAAGCTCGGCTTCAAAACTGTCGTGGTTCCAGCCAGTTGTATGGATCGCCTGACCAAGGTCTCCAAAGGGCTCAAACTGATCCCCTTAACTAAAATCGCGGAGCTTCCGAAGATATTCTCTGAGGAGACTCGTCGCGCCTATGTCCGCACTCAAGAGAGAACGCCGACCGTTTGAAGATCGCGATGAGGACGACGAGGACCTCGAGGAAGTCGTCATCAAGGCCGACGGAACAGTCATCAAATCGGAGCAACAAAAACGCGACGATCTCGCTAAGCTCGAGGAATACATCAATCGCGCCCAGCCGATGATCATGCAGATCAACCAGCTATTCAATCAATGGGTCGCGGGCGTGGAAGCTAAGCCCCCGCACGACCGTTGGACCCAGCTCAAATTCATCATCACCGGTATGGAAGGCTTGCCCAAGCCCACGCAAGCGTGGCGTTTCCGTTTCGAGCAGATTCATCACCTCTACATGGTGCACAAAGCCCGCTGGGAAAAGCTCATGGCCGACGTCGAGTCTGGCCGCGTCGTCCGCCGCGCCGGCCCTAAGAACCGTTAAAGAGGTATCCGCTTCCTTTTTGCAGCTCAGCGCGTCACCCGCCCCGGAGTTGCCGGCTTACGGGCGACTAACCGAGCATACGTCTCAGCTCGGCTTCGTCGACGATTGCCACGCCGAGCTCGCGAGCTTTGACGAGCTTGCTTCCGGCCTCCTCGCCGGCGACGACGAAGTCGGTCTTCTTTGAGACGCTGCCGGACACTTTGCCGCCTTCGTCCTCGATCATCTTCGTGGCATCGGAACGCGACAAGGTGGGCAACGTTCCGGTCAGAACAAACGTCTTGCCCGCGAACTTTCCGCCCGCAGCTCCGCTGGCGCCGCCCATGCGCTTGGGGAGACGGATCTCGAGATGCTTGAGCAAGTCCCGGACTTCGTCGAGAGTTTGCTTGTCGTCAAAATAAGCGCGAATGCTGCTGGCGACCTCGGGGCCGACTTCGTGAACCTGCTCGAGGTCCTCGATCGAAGCACCAAACAACGGCTCGATACCTCCGAAGTGGCGGGCCAAAAGCTTGGCCGTGCTCTCGCCGACGTGCCGGATACCGAGCCCGAAAATCACCCGGTACAGCTCCGGCTGGCGCGCGCGCGCGATCGAATCGAGCAGCTTCTGCGAGGATTTATCGGCAAAGCCCTCGAGGCCGAGGATCTGTTCCTTTTGGAGTCGGAATACGTCGCCGAAGTGCTTGACCAGCCCTTCGTCGACAAGTTGCTCCACGATCTTTTCACCCATGCCTTCGACGTTCAAAGCGTCGATCATCACCAGATGGCGAATGCGCTCTTTGAGTTGCGCCACGCAGTTGCGGCTCATGCAGCGAAGCACCGCCTCGCCGGGCTTGCGCTCGACGGCCGAGCCGCAGACCGGGCACTCCGTGGGAAGCGTGAACTTACGTTCCTTGCCGGTACGCGCGCTCTCCACGACCTTGACCACTTCGGGAATCACATCACCCGCGCGCTGGATCAGCACCCGGTCGCCGATGCGGATGTCTTTGCGATCGATTTCGTCTTGGTTGTGCAAGGTCGCACGACGGACCGTGGCGCCCCCCAGGCGCACTGGAGTCACTAGCGCCACCGGCGTCAAGGCGCCGGTACGACCGACCTGGACAATGATGTCCTCGATCGTCGTGGTTTCCTGGCGCGGAGGATATTTGAAGGCGATCATCCCTCGGGGGCTGCGCGAGATGTATCCAGCGTGGTCCACATCGGCAAAACGGTTGAGCTTGACCACCACTCCATCGATCTCAAAAGGCAGCGTGTCGCGCTTAGCCTCGATTTCCCGATAAAACTTAAGTACCTCGTCGCGGCCCTTGGCGACTTTGCGCCAAGTGGACACCTGGAAGCCCCACTCCTTGAGCGTGGACTGGTACTCGTCCATCGTACTGAAACCCGTCCCTCCGTCGACCGCGCCGATCCCATAAACAAAGAGCGTTAGCGGACGCGTGGCGGTGATCGCGGGATCGAGCTGCCGCAGCGAGCCGGCCGCGGCATTGCGGGGATTCGCAAAGAGTTTTAGCCCCTTTTTTGCCTGTTCTTCGTTGAGCTTTTCGAAGTCCTTGATGGGCAGGATCACTTCGCCCCGGATCTCGATGCGCGCGGGCGCGTTTCGGGTCGCAAGGCGCAAGGGGAGCGAACGAATCGTGCGGACATTCTGGGTGACGTCCTCTCCGGTCTCGCCGTCGCCGCGGGTCGCGCCACAAACCAATGAACCGTTCTCGTAGGTCAGGTTGATCGAGAGGCCGTCGAACTTGAGCTCGCAATGATAGTCGAGAGGGCGTTCGTCCGGCAGATCCAGAAAGCGGTGCAGGCGCTCGTCGAAGTCGACGAACTCCTGTTCGGAGAGCGCGTTGGAGAGCGACAGCATCGGTTGCGCATGGCGCGCCTTTTTAAACGCATCCAACGCCTTGCCACCGACTCGCTGGGTGGGAGAGTCCGAGAGCCGGAGGTCGGGATGTTCGCTTTCCAGCTTTTGCAGCTCGCGAAACAGGGCGTCGTACTGCGCGTCCGAAACCTCGGGGTCGTCGAGCACGTAATAGCGAAAATCATGGTGATGGATCTGCGATACCAGATCCTGGATGCGCTGGGCGACCTCGCGGGCGGAGGCCGAGGCATTGGCTTTGGTCATGGCGCTAAAAGTAATACAGGAGAGCCGGGGCGAATGTAACGGTTTTTTGGGCGAGGCTGCTGCCGTTGGAGAACTGCGCCCCGAAGGCGTTGACCTCGATACCGGCCCGCACCGTCAAACGGGGCGTGTAGTGATAATACCCGCCCAGGAAAAACAAGACCGTCGAAGACGAAGACACCGAGCCATTGATTCCCCCGGTTTCCGAAACACCGGGAAACACGCCGAAGTCCAGCGTCATCATCGCGCCAAGCTGGTCCCGGATGGGCAACTGTCCGCCAATGCCCACGAGCAGCGAGGAGAACGTCACCGAATCCACCAGCTCTGCCGCGTTGACCGGCATCATGAACAAAGTGCTCTGGTAACCCAACTTGGCCCAAGCCTTAGGACCAAACATGTCGCGGTTAACCAGGTAGGAATAACCGAGCGAAAGACGGAAATGCGTCATCTGCGCCGAGGTACTGGAAAGCGTGTCAGCCGAGGAGGACGCCGCAGTTGCGAGATCCTTTTGTCCGTAACCGCTCGTGCCCCAACCGAGATGAAGATCCGCAAAGGTCTCACGAGTCAGCCAGATATTCGACTCGACTTTGGCGCCAAACAACAGCCCACCCCCGGTGCGCCCCGTCGTCCCCGCCGCATTGCCAATCTGCCGACTCAGGCCACCACCCCAGAGCTCGCCGCCGAGCCAACCGATAGTCGGGCCGCGGTATCCTCCTTCGTCGGAATCGTCCTTGACCACCAAGGGCGCCGCCGGCACCGACTTGGGAATGATCTGAGTCACCTTTTGGTAGCGGGCCACCTTGTGGCCTTCCGTCTCCTCGACCACCTGACCGAAGGCGATTTTCTCATCGACCTGATCGATGCTGACTCGGCCAACCGGCGTGACCGTCCAGTCCACCACCTCTTTAAGAAGCGGGTGGCGCTTGGCATCGTCAATCGTGCCAACAACGACGATGTCGCCAGGCTTCAGGCCCGAAGTCGAACCCAGATTGATGGTCACCGAATTGTTGTCACGGCCGGTGACGGCGCCTTGGAATGGCAACTTGCGGATCATCGCATCGAGCGCCGCCTGGAGCGACTCGCGGAGATCCTGCATGCTGAAACCCTTGCCGTCGTGGAGATCCTGAAGGACGAATTCGCCCGTGGCCAGGAGATCCATCGAAGGGGCGTGCAGCCACTCTAGGTTGAATCGATATTGCGGTCCCTCTTTATACACCTTGGTGCGGATCAAGGTCTGTGAGCGCGTGGACCGGGAGAGCTGCGCGAGGATCGCATTGTCCTGAATGATCTTGGCGTAAGGCAGCTTGGAGCGCGTGAGAAGCTCGTCGCTGCGCGACAAATCCTGGAGGACAAACCGACTTTGACGCGCAAAATAATCTTTATAAGCCGTAACCACATAGTCGGAAAACAGACCGTCCATGTTGTCTACGGAGCGAAGCAAACCCACTGTCTCAAGCGCGTAACGCCGATCGAGCTCCGTGTTGGCCCAAGCCGGCGTGGAGGCAAGCAAGAGGGCAGCCGGGGTCACCGCCGTCAGGGAAATGATCAGCGTGGAAAGGGCAGGAATCCGTGGGCGCACCGCGCGCTCAGACCTCAAAGAAAGGCCGATGATTCGGGGGAGACGGCGCTTTGGGTTGGATTTGATCTTCATAAAGGGCGACCAGCATCTTGAGCTCCGCGATTTCTTCGCGGGCCTTTCTCAACTCGATCTTCAATCGCTCCACTTCCGGATGGTTCGCGACCGGGATCGATGGTTGGGAAGGCTTCACAAGGGGAGCCGCTAACTCGCCACGGATGGACTGAGGCTGCGCTGCCTGCGCGGTCATCTCTCCATGCGCGAGAGAGGTTGCGTCTTCACGCAGCAGATACCGACCATTTTCGATCTTATAGAGGATTTTGTTGGCCTTGATATAGCGACGCAGCGTCGACAAACTGACGCCATACTTCACCGCATAATCCATCAAAGGAATCCACTGTGCCATACTCGTACTCGAAGCTATCTCCGAGCCTTCCATAGATCAATTGTATTTCCATGACCGCGAAATTCAAGTAATCTTATATCCAGTGTCGAAGGGCAACGCCCCGGGTAAAAACCCGGCAAAGATAACGATCGGCCCCAAACGAAAGATTGCCTTTGTCTGCAGTGGCGGGGCTACCAAGGCTGGCGCGTTCCATCTCGGGGTCGCATTGGCCCTGCAAGAACAGGGATTTAAGTTCTACGGCGGCCTGATGCCGCCCGCTGGACAGGGAAAGCCCCGAACGCCGAACCCGATGGAGATCTCGACCTACGTCGGATCCAGCGCCGGCTCGATCATTTCGTCCTATCTGGCGGCCGGCTACTCGCTCGACAATATCTTCAACTCTTTCTTGTCCCGGCCCCCCTCGGACCCGAACAACCCGGCCGAGACTTACCCGAAAATACTGCCGCGCCTGACCTATCAGAAGATGTTCCGACCCCGTCCGGCGCTGGTCAAGGAGCAGATCAACCAGTTCTCCTTCATCCGAAAGACCATTTCCGGGCTGATGGAGGGTAACCTCGAAGCACTGCTCCAGCTGCAGTGGATCAAGGCGACCGGCGTCTTCTCCACAAACGGGATCGAACAATACCTGCGCGAGGAAGTGCTGCCTTCCAACCGCTTCCAGGACTACCTAGCCGACTTGTTCATCGTGGCGACCCAGCTCAACCATTCGCGCAAGGTAGTCTTCGGCAAATACAGCTACCAGCCGCCACCTTCGGATCTGACCTGCCAATACGACAACGACGTGCCCGTCTCCGACGCGTGCGCCGCAAGCACGGCCTTGCCGCTGATCTTCGCTCCGTACCCGATCCGCAACAAGGAAGGGGACACGATCCATTATATCGACGGGGAGATCCGGGACACGCTCTCGACCCATGTCGCGATCGACAGTGGCGCGGACCTGGTCTTTGCAAGCTATACCCATCAGCCCTATCACCTGGCTCCCGGGATCGGGTCGCTGACCGAACGCGGCCTGCCGGCGATCGCGATTCAGGCGATTTACCAGGTGATCGAACAGAAGATCAACAACTACGTCCACAACAAGCTGACCCAGCGCACGGCCATTTCCGCGGTTTCGAGTTACTGCAAGGAGCAGGGCATCTCCGAGGACCATCGCCGGCGGATCACCGAAATCCTTGAAAAAGAGCTCCACCATCGGATGGATGTGGACACCATTTACATCCATCCCAACGCGGCTGATTCACAGATGTTCTTCGGCGAGCACTTCAGCCTTTCGCCCCGCAAAATGGCCGATATCGTGCGCAGCGGTTTTCGCGCCGCGATTGACACTCTGCGGGAATACCAATTCGCGGACCGCAAGGACGAACCCGTGATCGGTACGACCGATTCCGGCCGCTCAACGCAATCCTGATTCGACGCTCGGAACCCAGCCATGGTAACTCTCTGAAGTGCTTGACCTGATCAACGGACTTTCCGAACTTCAGATCTATCTCCTGGCGGGCGGCCTTATCCTTCAGGGCATGTTCATCGCGGTCTTTCCCGAGGAGGTCATCATCATCACGATGGGCCTGCTCTGGGCGCAAGGCAAGGTCCACTTCCTTCCGACGCTGCTCGTGATCCAGGTCTGCCTGATGCCCGCGGATTTTTGGATGGCGTTCCTCGGCAGCCGCGTGGGTAGCCGACTTCTCAAACGCAAGGGGGTCGAGGAAGCCTTGGAGTACGTCAGACGTTACGGCGCCTGGGTGGTTTTTCTCACCCGGTTCACGCCCACGGTCCGCGGCGCGGTTTATCTGGCGTACGGGATCTCAGGCATGAGCTTGAAGAAGTTCCTCAAAACCGATTACCTGGCCTCTTGCCTGCACATCCCCCTGCTGCTGCTCATCGGAAAGCAGATCGGCGAGACATCATCCTCCATCACGGATGCCTACAAAAAAGTCGGAATGACGGCGGGGGCGATCCTGGGAACCGCGATCCTAGCAATCGTCATCCACGAGCGCCGGCGCCGCCAGCGGCTCACTTCTGGATGATCACGGTCAGCGTCTTCAGACCCGCCTGATAATTGAAGCTGGGCGCTCGAGTCAAATCCACCGCGCTGAACGTGCCGGTAAAGCCGGCGTTGCCCACGGTGATCTGCGGGACCGCGACATTGGCGATGGCGGTACCGATCAGCGCCCGGGTCGCCTCGCCGGCGCCCGAGTCCTTGCCGCCGACGTCGACGATCACGGCCTTCTGGAAGGTGTTGTCCTTAACTTTCACGCTTTGCGCGATCTGCGCGACTTGCTGGGCCTCGAGCTTAACGGCCTTGGCGGGCGCCTTGTCTTCCTGAGTGGTCACCAGCTGCGTGCCCGCGGTCAGCACGACGGGCGCCGTCTTCTTAACCTCACCACCTGAGGTTGTTTCCGGGACCTTCTGCTCGACGTCCACCCGGCCTTGGATGACCGTGATTTCCGTCTTGGCGGATTTACCCTCGGATGACGATGGAGCGGCGACCGGCTTCTCGGGCGCGAGTACGACCTGGCGGATCTCAGCGAGAGTGGCCGGGGGATCGGACTTGATGACAAACTCGGTACCGCGGACACCCATGGTGGCCGTGGGGGTGCGGACCTGGAACTTGCCCGTGCCGGTGATCTTCTGAGACACCGCCGCGCGCAGGTTTCCATACATCATATTGCCCTTGAACTCGCGGTCCGTGCCGTTCTTGGGCTCGAACTTCTCGACCTTGAAAAGCGCCGATGGCCCCAGATCGACGATGCTCTTGTCTTTGAGGAGGAGCTTGACCTGGCCGTCGCTCGACGTGTTCACGATGTCGCCCGCTCGAATCGGATCCCCGCCTTTGGCCGCGGCAAGCGCCCCGACAGCAGCGCGCCCGTCCTGCCGGATAAATACCTTTCCGGAAACGCTGACCACTTCGCCAGCGATTTGACGGTCAACGCTCTCGGCGGCCTCGACGCAAAGAGCCGACGCTGCCAGTGCCGTGAAGGCGAGGGCGCCGTCTGCCAGGAACCGAGGACCCTGTGCCGAATTTTTTTTTCGACTTTGCATGACTTCTCCAAACGTTCCGCCGTTACCGCTACACAGAGGATACTTACTCCATGGTAGACTCAATGGATGCCTTTAGCAAAGCGTGTCACCGTGGACACGAGTCCGTTCCGACAGCTCCTGGCGGCAATAATTGTTATCTTCGCCATATTGGCACCGAGCCCGCCCGCGCGCGCCGAGGAGTCGCATCCGGGCATTTCGGTCGAGCCCCTCTACTCCGAGGCGGTCATCGCCTACAATAAGCGCAAGTCCGACGAAGCGCTCCGGATCCTCAATCAGCTCCTCAAGCAGGACCCCCGCCACGTGGATGCGCTCCAACTCAAGGCGCTGACGCTGAAAACCATGGGGGATGATCGCGAAGCGATCGATACCTATACCCGCCTCATCCCCCTCAAACCCGCGAAAGAGACCGGCCCCTACCACTTCGAGCTTGGCGTCATCTACAATCGACAGAAAAAGCCCGCCGTCGCCGAAAAGCACTTCCTAAGGGCGATCGCGCTCGGCACGAACGTCACCGCGAGCCATCTCTTCCTCGGGATCGCCAAATTCAGCGCTGGTCGGCTTTCGGAAGCGGAGACGCATTTCGATGTCGTTTCAGGCGATTCGGAAGCCGAGCTCCGGATGATCGGCAACTACTATCTGGGCCTGATCCACCTCAAAAACGGCAACGGCTCCATCGGACTGGGAAAACTAGTCGAAGCGCGATCGATCGGCGGCGGCCTCAAGGACAATCCCACCGCCATGAACATCACGGCGAGCACCGAGTCCATGCTCAGCCCATTCGACAAGGGGCAATGGTTCCTGACCGCGAACCTGCTGCCGCAGTTCGACAGCAACGTCTCGCTCACACCCGTGGCCGGTCCCGCCCCCACGGGCTCGGCCTCACTCAAGGCCAACGCCGCCGCCGGTGGCGGGTGGATGAGCTCCGCGATGAGGCCCTGGCAATGGGTGGGCAGTCTCCGCGCTTCGATGAACCTCAATTCCAACGGCACCACCGCCTCGTCGCAGTATGCGTCGCTCAATCCAACTTTTTATCTGACGCGCGCGCCGCTTTCGAGTACGCCCCATGGCATCAAGATCGACTACACCTACACGGTTCAGAGCACGGCGGCGGCTGATGGCAGCTACGCCTTCCGCCCGACCTATCCATTCGCGCACATCCTGGACGTGAGTCCGTACCTGCGTTGGGCGCCATCCAATCGGGTCCAATACCAACTCGACCTCGGAGTGCGCCGCCACTACTATCCGTACACCTCGGACTACTCCGGCAATACCCAGTACGCGCGAGTTTCAGGCAGGTTCGAGACCGGCAATCGCTTCTTGAATCCGGGCGCAACGCTCTCTCTGGAGAACGTGGACACCCGCGGCGCCATGACCAATCTGATCGCTACAGTCGACGTCAACAACATGATCCGGTTCAATGCCACCAGCTCGCTCTACGTCGATGTAAGTGTTGCAGGCTACTCCTACTACAACTCCACCCGACGTGACGGCAACCTGACCATCCATCCGACCTACACATGGAACTTTATGCCTCGCTGGTCCGCGTTGATCGATCTGTCCTACGTCATCAATACGTCCAGCGACGGCAATTTTTCATACAACCGCTGGACGTCGGGCGTAGGCGTCAGCTGGTCATTGAATTAAAGCGACTCAACGCAAACCGCGGATCCGGTAGTATCCAACCGCGTTGGCCTCCCTCTCCTTGAGGAAGAAGACACGGCTGCAGAGCGGCACCTGATTGTACTGATCCGGAGCGTAGAGCCGGCGAGTCTTGATGTCGCCAACGAACTTGGAAGCCGGCTTGTCGTTCATCCGGAGACGGAACAAGTAAGGAGGCTCCGTGAGCGGCTTGCGGGGATTGTGCACTCCGCGACCATATGCCACAGCTTCTTCGCATGCGGCCGAATAAGCATCTACATGATGGCGCTGAAAGAAGTCCGGGGTGCAATCCGCGTCCGCGCAAATCGGATAGGGGTAAGCCATGCCCGAGCGGACCATCGCAAGATTGATGTCCTGCCCTTTGATATAGAGGCGGCCGAGCGTCCGGCCGTACTTATCGAGCCCGAAGTCCTCGAGCTCGGCGTTAGCGGGATCGGTAATCAGGCTGCGCAAAGCATCCGTCGCGAAATTGCCCCAGGGCTGCTGTCCAACCACTGGGCCGGCATCCGTCGGAAAATGCGTTTCAGGAGCATCAATATTGACCATTCGAATCTTGAGCTCGCCGGGGACGACACCCGCTGCGCCAGGTACAAAACGAACGGTGTCGCCATCCACAATGCGCGTGACACTCCCACGATGAAGGATGGATTGGGGGTATTGCTGGTTCGGGATGCCCCTCACGAAGCGGGGGGAAGCAGTTTCAAACTCCGAGGCACCGACAATCGAGGCGCTCAGCACGGTTGCCACTAAAATAACTGCCTTAGCCCACATCAACTTCTTCATTAGTCTTCCCCTTTTTGATTTGAACCCGCTCTTTATCCCAACGAGGGCAGATTAAGGCAATAGCCGGACTGGGGTCGAATCAAGATATTGTGGTGATCCCTGATGGACACACTCGGAATTGTGGTGCGGAGCGATTCACGCTGCGCCGCATCATCAATACTTCGACATGGCTTCACAAAGATTCGCTTTGGTGCTCAGAAAAAGTTGGGTTATGGTGCCGCCCTATCAACTAGGTCATCGCATTTCTAAGGTATGGAGAGGTGTGAGAGTGGTTGAATCAGCTCGCCTCTTATTTTTTTAGATCGGAATTGGTTTGTTTTGTTATATTGTGTGCTTATTTGGGTTGTTTTTTG
>CAYXVB010000019.1:20088-32263 GCA_964467785.1 uncultured Bacteriovoracaceae bacterium | reverse complement strand
GCCCGATCGTCGACACGTGGTGGCAGACGGAGACGGGTTCGCACATGATCGCGCCGCTGCCCGGGGTGGAGCATCTCAAACCGGGATCCTGCACGCGACCGATTCCGGGGATAATGGCCGCGATCGTGGACGAGCGGGGCGTGGAGCTCCCTCGCGGGCAGACGGGGATCCTCGTGATCAAACGCCCGTTTCCGTCGCTCGCGCGCACATTGTGGAGAGACCCCGAACGCTTCAGGAACAGCTATTTTCCAGCCGAGCTCGGCGGGCACTTCTACCTTGCGGGAGACTCCGCGCGCCTCGACAACGACGGCCATTTCTGGATCCTGGGCCGGATCGACGACGTGCTCAACGTTTCCGGACACCGCTTGGGGACCGCGGAGATCGAATCCGCGCTCGTCGGCCATCGGATGGTCGCCGAGGCCGCTGTGGTCGGCCGTCCCCATGAGATCAAGGGCGAAGCCGTGGTGGCTTACGTCGTGCTCAAACAGAGCATTCCCGAAGATCCGATCGCGCTCGCGGCGTTGGCGGTGGAGCTCGGCAAATGGGTCACCCGCGAGATCAGCCCTATCGCTCGGCCGGAGGAGATCCGCTTCGCGGAGCTGCTGCCGAAGACGAGATCGGGAAAGATCATGCGACGACTGCTGCGCGCGATCGCACGTGGCGAGCCCGTGACCCAGGACACCTCGACGCTGGAAAACCCGGCAATCATTACGCAGATCGAGAATCGTGCACCCGTTCCTACTTTTGCGGCCGCAAAAAAACCGGAAGAGGATTCATTCATTTCACGAAACGCCGCTTGACTGAGGAAGTTAATAATTCCTAAACTAATATCAATGGAATGAACCCGCCCGAAACAGGACGGACGCATCACGGCCCAAACCGAGGAAGGACCGCAAACCTATGGCTACCGAAACTCTCGCTCCGTCCAAAGGCTCCCAGGCCCAAAACTCACCGGCCCTGAGGCGCTCGAACGCAAAGGAGAGATCGATCGTGATTTTCGCCTCCTCGGCGGGAACCGTGTTCGAATGGTACGACTTCTATCTCTACGGGACTCTCGCGGTCTTCTTTGGCTCGCTATTTTTTCCCAAAGGCAACGACACGGCCGCATTCCTGGCCTCGCTGGCCACCTTCGGCGCCGGCTTCGCGGTCCGCCCCTTTGGCGCGCTGGTTTTTGGCCGGCTCGGCGACCTCATCGGCCGCAAACACACCTTCCTGGTGACTATCCTGGTGATGGGGGGTTCCACGGCGCTGGTCGGCGTGCTGCCCACCTATGAGCAGATCGGTATGTGGGCCCCGATCCTCCTCGTGACGCTGCGCCTGGCGCAGGGTCTCGCCCTCGGCGGCGAATACGGCGGCGCGGCCACCTACGTGGCCGAGCACTCGCCGGACGACAAGCGCGGCTACTCGACAAGTTGGATCCAGACCACGGCGACGCTGGGCTTTTTCCTCTCGCTCGCGGTCATCTTGGCCTCGCGCATGGCCGTCGGAGAAGCCGACTTCAAAGTCTGGGGCTGGCGCATCCCCTTCCTGGTCTCCGTGATCCTGCTAGGCGTCTCCGTCTACATCCGTCTCATGCTCAAGGAGTCTCCAGTATTCGCGGAACTGAAGGCCCAAGGCAAAACCTCCAAATCCCCGCTGAAGGAATCCTTCGGCAAGGCGGAGAACCTCAAGGTCGTGCTACTCGCGCTCTTCGGCGCCACGGCGGGCCAGGGCGTGGTTTGGTACACCGGCCAGTTCTACGCACTGTTTTTCCTCCAAAACGCGCTGAAGGTCGAATATCAACAGGCCTACATCCTGATCGCCGTCTCACTGCTGATCGGGACCCCGTTGTTCATCTTCTTCGGCAGCCTATCGGATAAGATCGGTCGCAAGAAGATCATGATGACCGGCCTGCTGCTTTCGGTGCTCACCACGATCCCGCTATTCAAGGGTCTCACGCACTATGCGAATCCGGCGCTCGAGGAAGCGGTGGCCCGTGCGCCGATCGTCCTCTTGGGGGGCGACTGCGGCAAGTCGTGCCATGATGCCCGCGAGTTCCTCACCAAGCGAGGCGCGCCGTACTCGAACGCCGCTGGCAACCTGGCGGATGCCTCGCTCAAGGTGGGCGAAACGAGCGTCACCGGCTTCAATGCCGAAGCCTATTCCGCCGCTTTGAATGAAGCCGGTTACCCCGAAAAAGCGGACCCGGCCCGTGTCAACGAACCCATGGTCGTGCTCATCTTGGCGGTGCTCGTGTCTTACGTCGCGATGGTCTATGGTCCGATCGCGGCGTTTCTGGTCGAGCTCTTCCCGGCCCGGATCCGCTACACCTCGATGTCGCTCCCATATCACCTGGGCAACGGCTGGTTTGGCGGATTCCTGCCTCTGATCGCCGCCTCAGTCGTGGTGACCACCGGCGACATGTACGCCGGCCTCTGGTACCCGATCGGCGTGGCCATCATGTCGCTAGTCGTCGGCGGATTGTTGATCAAGGAAAGCAAAGATCGCAAGATCATGGATTGAATCGCCGGATAGAATCGCCGGATTCGGTCGCTGAGTGCAACAGAGGGCGGTACCGCGAGGCACCGCCCTTTTTTTTTCAATCGATCTCCACTTGAATCCAGGAAATCAGTACAGATAATCCACGACCAGCCGATCGCCCTCTTGGATCTGCGAGTAGAGCGATTCGCTGAGAGTGATCATGCGGCTTCCGCTGATGGTGTAATCCATCGGTTGCGCAAGCGTCCGGAAAGCGCCTGTCGCGTTCACATAGCGAATGCTCACGTCTTCATGGGTCAGAATCGAATACGCCAGCTCCACCGACCGTGCCCGAATCAAGATCTGCCTGCCCAGAGTCCGATAAAGCCCGGTGAAGTCATCCGGCTTGGAATTCACGTCTCCAAGCACGGAGTCCCGACCCACGAGCGGGACTAGCTTCATCAAGTTTGCCGCCTCAGCTGCGGTATTTACCGTATCCAAGAGCGAGGTAATTGAATAGGTGGGCTTATAGCCGGAGGATCCGAATCGGGCGTTGAAATACCCATCCAAGAACTCCCGGACTCCCCGACGTGGATCGGTCGCGCTCGTGGTGTCGGGAAGATCGTTGATCGCTTCTTCGCTTTGTCCTTCCGTCACCGAGGAAGCCGTCCCTGTCCGAATGTTGTTTTCGTCCGTGATAAAGGTGATGTTGGCAATCGCATCGCTCCGGAAAAATGGATTGAGCGAGGCGGAGTTAGCCGAAGTGATCCCTGTCGCCGCGCCTGAATAAGTCTCCTCGCCCCGAAGGAACGCCACGAGCGACTTAGCCAGCAGCTCCCGTCCGCTACCGCTCGTCCCCACCCTGACCTGTGTCTCGAAATCAGCGAGCAGTGCCGCGATCCGGGCCGCGCGCTGAGCGGCGGTCTCGGTTTCAGTGCCCGCCGGCGAGGAGCATGCCAACTTCCGCTCACGCGAATAGGTGGCCGTGCCGCGCCCGTTGTAACGGTCCGAGGTGATGATCATCGTGCAGATATCGAGGGCGGGATTTTTGAAATAAGTCTCGCCGAACTTGCTGAAGCCCGCAGCGAGAGCATCCTGATTGTCAGACATGCTGCCGGAGTTATCGACAACGAAGAGGAGATCGATCTTGACCTTGCCCGCATTCGCCGCGAGGGAGAACTCCTCATGCCGCTGCGTGCCGCTTGGTGGCACGGGAGTCACGCCTTCCTCCACGCTGGGCTTTGTTCCAACGCTTGTGCCCGACTCCGTCACCAAACTCACTTGGTAAGGCGCTTCACAAGCGCTCAACCCCAGTGACACTCCCGCCAGCGTCAGAGACGCAAGCAGGCCATCCATCCATTGCCCGCCAAACTTCCCCATATTTCCCCCAAAGACTTCTCAGAAAAAGCCTAAGGGATCCCGCCAATAATAGCAAAATGCGTCACTTCAGACACAGGACGCAAATTATTGAAATCATGTAATAATCAAATATTACACAGTGTGTTCAAAGATCCGCACCCTAAAATCCGGGCATTTGACCGGGGTTACTTCGCTCCTGGCGCCGCCGGAACGAATGCGGTTGGAGCCTCCGCCTCAATCCAGGCAAGATACGAGGCGATCGTCTGCGGCGAGAGACCGAGAATTTCGACACCCACGTAATTGGAGCGCGACCAGAGCCGCCGACCCCAACCTTCCAAGCGAGTCACCGGCCCTTGATCAAAACTGAGATCAAACCGAATCTCCGCGGCGGAGCGGATCTTGGGACTGTCCACCTTGATAAAAAAACCACCGCGCCCCAGCTTGGCTAGCTCCGAGCCGGAAGTTCCGCTTCCGGCTATCTGCAGATTCAATAAGGGGCGCGCCCCGGAAGCGCCTTGCTGAAATCCCTCGCTCCAGCGCTCCGCGACGGGAAGCGCCGTCCGGTTCACCGCCGAGATGATCGCGCTGAGATTGAACGGCTTGGCGATCATCAGCTCGGCTCCGAGCTCGTAGAGGCGTTCGGGAGAGACATCGGCATACCCGGACATAAAGAGAATTGGAGTCCTGACTCCGAACTCCTGCCGCAATTGCTTGAGCAGGAACACGCCGTCGCCATCCGGCATGCGGATGTCCGAGAGCACGACGTCGACCGGTTCCTTGCGGCAGATCGCCAGCGCTTCATTGCCCGAGGAAGCCTCCAGGACCTGGAACGACATAGACTCAAATACCTGCGCCAACGGAAGACGGATGTCGATCTCGTCGTCCACCAGGAGGATTTTCCTATTTCCCGAACCAGACATCAGGGTCACGCTCCTTGTGTCACATTAACAACCCTCGAAGGCTATTCAAGTGGAAATAAGCCGGAAAGCCGCCTGTCTCTCTTATTCTCTAGTTCCTCTCGATAAATAGACCTGCGGATCCCATTCCGAGGGACGAAGCGAGGGATCCAGGCCGTTCCGTTCGCGCGTCATTTTTCCCCATTGGAGGTACTTGCGATCAGCCGCTTGCGCCTCTCCCCACGGCCCCGTCCGATAGATCCCGTAGCGGGCGTCCCCGGTCCGCGGCACGCTCCACGGCTTTTGACCGGGCACGAACGCGCATGACAATCCCGTGATCTCAACCGCCCGGTTCATTTCCCAATGGGTTAAACCGCAAAAACTGGAGTTCCGGGCGGCGTCAGCGCCGCTCGAGGTACGGAATACCGCCAAAACTCTTTCGAAGCGAAAATCGATCGCTCGGGCTCCGTTCGGAGTCCCCGAATCAGCGGGCAACTCAGGCCAGGCTAGGGAGCCTTCGCTGATCAGGATCAAGAGCGGGTTTTCGCATTCCGCCTCGCGATGAAAGACCTCACTCAAGACCGCGCGGTAAGCCCCCGGCTCGGAACTCGTGATGTACTCAGTCCGCATCACCCCGCCGTGACAGGGTTGCTGCCATTCGCCCAGGGGCAGCACGTCCGACGCTCCGGCGAGGCTGCTTGTCGCCCCCAGCCAGGCACAGATGACACCAGCACCGATCGGGATCGCCATGACCTTTTTCATCCTCACCGAAAACTTCGAAATCCAGGTCGATCTTGAGTCCAATGGCCCACCGTCGGCAAATTCGTTTTTCATAAGTTGCTCTGTCTCTCAAAGGCACCGAAAAATGACAAGCCCTTGCCGTCGCCGCACCGCTTCATCCCGCCGTCGATCCACGTTGATCCCCGTCGATTCAGGCCCAAAATAGGCCCAAAATCCAGGTCACGCGCTTGAATGGCACAGAACGCTGCCGCTAGAATGGAGCGCATGAACGGAACTCGCCTCATTGCCGGCCGTTTCACCGGAGCTCTCCTTTTGCATTTCGCGCTCGCCCTGACCCATCTGCTCGGGGGACCACTGACTCCTGGCGCTCCCGTCGTCTCCGCCTTCGCTCAAGACGCGTCGGATGCCGCTTCGCTTCGGACGCAGCTTTCGTCAATCCGACTGCCTCCCGGATTCTCGATCTCGCTCGTCGCAAGCGGGCTAAATCGGCCCCGTGAGCTGGCTTTAAGCCCTTCCGGAAATCTCGCCATCGGAGGGCTGGGAAAATCCGTCACCTTGCTCACGCCAGAGGGCGCAAGCTTTGCGCTCGACAACCTGGACATACCCAACGGTGTCGCGTTCCGCGGCGGGGATCTTTTCGTCGCCGAGACCGATCGCGTCCTTCGCTACGACGGCCTGGATGCGGCCTTGGCGCGCACGCCGTTTGTCGCGCCCACGCCGGTGCTCATTACGGATCGCCTGCCGTCCCGCAGTCACCACGGACTGCGCTTTATCCGTGTGGGTCCGGATGGCAAGCTTTACATCGGAATCGGCGGGCCCTGCAACGTCTGCGAGCCGACGTCGCCCGACGGTCCGGGCAATGGACCCAATGCAGGCGGAGACGAACGCTTCGCCACCATCGTGCGGATGGATCCGGACGGGCGCAATGCCGAGATATTTGCGCGCGGCGTGCGCAACACGGTGGGCTTTGACTGGGCGCCGGGGACACGGGATCTTTGGTTCACCGATAACGGACGCGACCTACTCGGCGACAACTCGCCCCCGGACGAGCTCAATCGCGCCCCGCGCGCGGGCCTGCATTTCGGATTTCCGTACTGTCACGGGCGCGCGGTCTCGGACCCTCAATTCGGCGCCCTGAGGGCCTGCACGGAATTCGTCCGTCCTGAGTTCGAGCTGCCCGCGCATGTCGCCGCGCTAGGCATGAGCTTCTATGCGGGCACTCGATTTCCGGCCGAATACCGTGGCCGAATCTTCATCGCCGAACACGGGTCATGGAACCGAAGCACGCCCACCGGCTACCGCATCAGCATGGTGGATCCTTCGGCGCCGCCCTCGCGCGACGCCCAGGGCGCCTATCAGATCTTTGCGCAAGGCTGGTTGCAGGGATCCAAGCCTTGGGGTCGGCCAGTCTCGGTGATCAACGGCCCGGATGGCACGCTCTTGGTCTCCGACGATTTCGCGGGCGCGGTCTACCGGATCCGCTATGACGGCGCCGCACCCTCGGCGGAGATCAGGCCACCAGTTCGGGAAGCGCCCGTTTCACGTAAAGTGACAAAGTCTCGCGCTGGCCGGGATCAAGGCCGATGAAACGAACCGCGAAGCCGGCCGGATAATCGCCCTGCCCGCCCTCGCATTGCCGCACCACCTCGGCGCCGCACTGAATGACGTGAAACTGATTGAGCGCCAGACGCACGGTGCAACGCGCTCCCGAGCTCAACTGCGAGGCCGGATCGGGCGCGCGCTCCGGAAAACAGGACGGCCCCGAAGGCGTGATGTAGGCGCCCCCCTCGGAGATGTCGAAGGTCGTTCCCCGCATCACGCTCCAGGCGTCGGCCAGCACGGGGCGCACAGCCACCTCGAGAGCGGTCCGGCGACGCGCGGGCGTCAGCCACCAGCGAAGTCCCGGACGGATCAGCACGCGGCGCGCGCGAGGCGCCACCATCAACCCGAGCGGAAGCATCCCCGCGGCCGCGGCCCAGAGCGTCCACTCGGGCGAGCCATTGGCGGCCGTGTCGGCCACCACCCAGTTGTTCCATAAAAGGACGAAGGCAAACACCGGTGCGCCAGCCATAAGCCAGGGAGAGGCCCGAAGCGCGAGCGCGGCGCATGCCGCCGCGGCGATCATCAGCGCCCAGTTGAGCGGCGCAAGCGAAGTGACGATCTCCAGCCACTGCCCGGGCCCGTAGCCGTAATCGAGCGCCGCCTGGAGGGGCAGCCCTAAGCAAATGAACAAGAGCATCCCGGCCAACCCGTCGAACTCTCTAGGACGCGTGCGCATCGGTCTCCTCCTGGATGGAATGGACTTTCGGCAACGAACGGACGGCATTCGCGGGGAGCGTCGGCAGATCGGCCGGCTCACCAAAGTGATGACAATAGCTGAACACCCGGTTCACATACTTGCGGGCCTCGCGCAGCTCGTTCGCCCCGAGCCAGTCCTTGCCGCGTCGACGAAACGCTCCGGCGACGCGCGCGTAGCCGGAGTGGTAGCTAGCGAGCACAAGCTGCGTGAACGCCACTTCTGGATCGGAAAAAGTCTCCCGGATCGCGCGAAGATTCTCAGGCCCGCTCCAGCGTCCAGCGAGCTGTCGCGTGTAGTCGACCCCGCCGCGAATGGAGAGATTCGGATCGAGTCTCCACTCATTGCCTCGATGGATCTCGCCGAGCAGGATCCGACGCCGGATCTCGGTAGCGTCCATCTGCTCGATCCCCGCGAAGCGGGGCCAGTCCGAATGCGACTGCACGATCTCGCTCTCGGCAATCCCCGTGATCTGGGTGAGGCCGAGCGCGCGCGCCCAGCTGACCGTGCGCGGGTCAAAGCGCGACTCCTGCGCGATGAGCCCGGTCAAGAGCGCGGGACTGAAGCCCGCTTCCCGCGCCGCGTGCGTGATCTGCTCGAGCATCGCGCGGGAAACCTCGAAATCCCCAGTGTGCATCGCGCGCCGATCCGCAGTGAACATCGAGCAGGTCGGCGGCTCAAAGTTGGCCACCGCCCAGAGCCCCGAGGAGCTTTGATAGGAGACTTCGATTGGATGGGTCTTTTCCGCATCCAACCGCACAAAGGGCGCATCCACCACCAGGAGCCGGTCCTTCCAGAGCTGCCGCGTCCGCGCACGCCGCAGAAAGGACTGCGTGACATCAAAGCCTTGATAGCGCACCCGAAGACTCGAGAGATCCAGATCGCCTTGGACGTCCTCGACCTGGATCCGCCAAAGCGAAGCCGAGTGCAAAACCTGTCGCGAGGGCAGGAACTGAATGCGAAGGCCCGCGGGATGAGAGCTTTCGGAGGCAAACGAAGTGGAATGCGCCGAAACGGGCTTCCACGTCCAGACCGCCCCAAGCGGCGTGTGGGGACCGGCACAGCCAAAGGATAAGGTGCAGCCTAGAAACGCGATGAGGTTGATGGGGCGACTGACCGAAGTTGAGGAAGCGGAGGCGGAGGCGAGCTGCAAATCAGGTCGTGGCATAAACTTCATCCCTGCCTGAAATTGTTAATTAATATTAATAATTAAAACAGATGCGCCGCTCCTCGTCAAGGACACGAAAGCGCTTTTCTTTCGGAGACTTAATATGTGACTTTTTGCTTAGGCAGATATCTAAATCGCGCCCATTAAAGCCAAAGCCCCAGCTCTTCAGCCATCCGCACCCAGCGGTGACGCTCGGAAACGAGCTTGGGCGGCGCCATCAGCTCCTGGATCGGTGCGCGAGTGATTTGGCCCCCCCGCATGACAACGGCCTGGTTCCAGGCTCCGTCGCGGACCATTTCGGCAACCTGGACGCCCATCGATAGTGTGAGGAATCGGTCGGTGGTCGTTGGAGAGCGCGCACGCTGCAGGTGCCCGAGCACCACGTCGCGCGACTCCCAGGCGGTCTCCTTTTCGATCCACCGGGCTAGCCAGTGCCCGATCCCGCCAAAGCGCTCAGCCTGCGGACTGCCCGCGACTTCAAACGCCACATGCACCGTGCCGCCGACCTGGCGCGCGCCCTCGGCCACCACCACCATCAGGCCGCGTCGACGTCCCGAGGCCTTGACGCTTTTGATATGGGCCGAGAGCCGAGCCGGATCGAACGGGCGCTCCGGGATCAGGATCACGTCGGCGTAGGAAGCGAGTCCCCCGCCGAGCGCGATCCACCCCGCGGTGCGACCCATCGTCTCGACGACGATCACGCGCCGATGCGCATCCGCCGTGGCGCGCAGGGCATCCACGCTTTCGGCCACGACGGAGCACGCCGTGTCGTAACCGAAAGTCACGTCCGTACCGGCCAGATCGTTGTCGATCGTCTTGGGCACGCCGATCATCGGCACTTCGCTCGCGAAAGATTTTAATCCCGCAAAAGTGCCATCCCCGCCCGCGGCAACCAGACCGTCGAGCCGGAGCGCGCGGAACTTTTCGAGGAACTCCTTTTCGCGCCCCTGGGTGCCGGTCTTATTGCTCGTGCCGAGAAAGGTGCCGGCGAAATTGTGCATCCCCTCGACATCGTGAAGTCCGATCGGGCGCTGTTTGCCATCAAACACGCCTTCGAATCCGTCGAGGATGCCCACCAGTTCATGCCCCTGTTTGAGCAAACAACGGGACACCGATTCTAAGACGCCATTGAGTCCTGGAGCATCGCCGCCACCCGTCAAAAGTCCGATTCTCATATTCTTCCGAGTGTAACAGCGCCGTGGACAGGTGTCGAACTTTTGAACAGCGCTGGCGCGCCAGAGGGCTTCCGTGATCGCAAATGAGAGCCTTATTTCCGCTTCTTTTTATGGAAACAGAGCGGCATCCACCTTGCACAAATCGACTCCTGAGAGAGCTTTTTGCCTAAGGAGAGAATTATGAGCCGAGCCATCCATTCCGCCTGGTCATGGGTCTATGGGGCGGTGCCGGTCATGGCCCTAACGGTCCTGACGGCCCTGACCTCGACTCCGGCGCATTCCGCCGAGCGCTCGCGCCTGCTGCGCTACGAAAACGAAAAGCGAGTCACTGCCTCGAGCTGCTCATCCAAGAGCTACCTCGGAGGACTCATTTCCGGCGGCTCCTGCTCCAGCGAGAGCGATCCCGCAGGCAAGGCCAGCGAACAGGTCAAAGCGGAAGCCAACAAGAAGCTGCGCGAAGCGTGCGAAAAACCCGCCACCGCTGGCATCGAGGGTGGCCGACTTCGCGCCGATCCCACGCTTTTGAAAGGCGATTGCCGAACGATCCATTCCGAAAACAAGATCGAGGTGAGCTGTAAAGCCGAATATGTCGCCACCTGCGTGACCGGCGCCCCGGATGCCGCCGCGGTCCGCGATCCAAAGGTCAACGACTCGCGCTCCATCTCGCGCGCCCCGCGCATCTTGGTCGACAAGGAGACGGGCATCCGCTACCGGATCGACGAAGCTGGGAACGCCACCGAGATCGACGAATCGGCTGGAACGGCCGCTTCAGGCTCCGTCGAAGCCGCGGCTGCGAAATAGACAGGAACCCGGCACCGCTCTGTGTCCAAAAGGCCACAACGCCCGGACGCGCCCTCGGGTTTCCTTTTCAGTTAAAAGACTTTGGTTTCGCTCGCGAGCACTCCCCGCAAAGAGGACTCCTTTGACAAGAGTGATTCTACCTCCTACCCTTGTTAGAGGGTGACTTCCTTTAAAATTTCACGGCCCTCAGGGCGCGCAAAATACAGCGATCTGTTCGAACGATTGCTCGATCCGGTATTCCTGCTCGACCAGGAATCGTTCGTCATTTTGGAGGCCAATCCCGCCGCAGAGACCCGGTTTGCCGACACCTTCGCCCGCCTCCAGGCACCTGAACGATCGCCCCAGGAGGCCACGAATACCGAGGAAACCGGCCTGGACTTCAGAGGTCGGGAGCTGACCCACTGGCTTGCCGTCGAGCTGCATGATGAGTTCAACCGCGCCTTGAGAATGGCTCGCCGCAGCCATCATCCGCGCAAGATCCGCCTGCCCTGGATCGCCTGCGCGGCCAACCCGGAAAACCCGGTCCACTTCGAAGCAGTGCTCTGCTGCCTGGATCTTGACGGGCAGACTTCGGTCATCCAAGTGATCCTCCATGACATCACGCTCGAGACGCGCACCCGCGCCGAGCTTGAAGCCCTGTCGTCGATCGACGAGATGACCCAAATCTCCAATTACCGGCGCTTTAAAGTCGAACTTGGCCGGGAGCATCAGCGCGTGCAGGCCGAGGGCGGCGCCTATGCGATCGTGTTCTGCGACGTCGACCACTTCAAAAAATATAACGATCGCGAGGGGCATCCCGCCGGCGACGCGTTGCTACGGCAGCTGGCGGATCTGCTCAAGTCCAGATGCCGCACCACCGACCTCCCGGCGCGCTATGGCGGCGAGGAGTTTGCCGTACTTTGTCGTGGCACTCCGGCCCAGGGCGCGCTGATTTTTGCCGAGCGACTTCGCACCGTGATCGAAAGCCATCCCTTCGCGGGCGGCGCCGCGCAGCCCCTCGGACGGATCACGATCAGCATCGGGATCGCCGGTTACCCCACGCACGGCATGACGCCGCAGCTCGTCCTCGAACGCGCCGACAAAGCGCTGTATTGCTCGAAAAACTCGGGCCGCAACCGGATTACTCTTGCTTCCGACGTGACTCCCGCTTCGAACGAAAGGAACCTCAAATGACCGCTCCACTTCGTCCTCAACTCATTCAGTCCCTGCTCAGGCTCGGCTTCGGACTCGGCGCCCTCATCCTAGCGACTCCAATCGTCAGCCGGGCAGAGCCCGCTACGCC
>CAYXVB010000019.1:10395-19988 GCA_964467785.1 uncultured Bacteriovoracaceae bacterium | reverse complement strand
CTTTCTGACCAGCCTTTTGGCCGGCCTTCTGACCAGCAGCCTGACCGGCTTTCTGCCCAGCCTTTTGGCCTGCTTTCTGGCCAGCAGCCTGACCGGCTTTCTGCCCAGCCTTTTGACCGGCCTTCTGGCCAGCAGCCTGACCGGCTTTTTGCCCAGCCTTCTGGCCTGCCTTTTGGCCGGCCGCTTGGCCGGCCTTCTGGCCAGCGGCTTGACCCGCCTTTTGTCCCGACGTAGTCGTCCCGGCCATCGTCAGCGACGGAATAGAAGTTCCCATGCCGAGAGCCAGAGCCGATGCCAGAAGCCAGGACTTACGGATATTCAACATACGAGTTTCTCCCGTGAAAGAAGGTTTTGGAGTTTCAGTGACGTGAGAGGCGTTTGCAACACGGGGACCGGCGCGAAGCGCGCACAACCCCCGTCAAACTCACAGGGAATGGGTGCCACGAGGGTCACATCCTCACTCTCGTACTTACGCATCTCGAGCATTCGAGCGATTGAGTGTTGAAAGAAGCCCTAGCCTCTCCCTACTCTTCCCAGTTCGTTTATGATGCTGCATTGCGTCATCGCACTTGACGACAAGCGGAGATTCCGTTAAACCTCCCGCACTTATGAAAACCACCCCCCGAAGCGCCTCCGTGTCGCAACCCGCGCGCACTCTCCCCGCCAAAGCGGTCAGCCTGGACAACTCCCGCGTTTATCGGGAGGCCTGCTCACGCTTTCTCCCTACCACGCGCGAGGAAATGAACTGGCGCGGCTGGGACGAGCTTGACGTCCTGCTCGTCAGTGGCGACGCGTACGTGGATCATCCGAGTTTCGGCATCCCGTGCCTGGGCCGCTGGCTCGAGAAGCTCGGGCTCCGCGTCGGCATCGTCGCGCAACCTCGCTTCCGCAAAAAGGAAGAGGCACTCGCGGATTTCAAGCGCATGGGGCGCCCCCGCCTTTTTGTCGGTGTGTCTTCGGGCACGGTCGACTCGATGATCAATAATTACACAGCCAACAAAAAACAACGCTCCGACGACATGTACTCCGAAGGCGGCAAGGGCGGCAAAAGACCCGATTACGCTTCCATCGTCTATTCCGCGCTCGCGCGCGAAGCATTCCCGGAAACGCCCGTGATCGTCGGCGGCGTCGAGGCGTCGCTCCGGCGGCTCGCGCACTACGACTACTGGCAGAACCGCATCCGCCCGTCCATTCTCTCGGAACTTGACGCCGAGCTCTTGGTTTTTGGCATGGGCGAGCGCACCACGAAGATGCTGGTCGACGAGTTCAAAAAGGCGGAGAGCGCCATGGGCGGCCCGCTTTCGCTCCCGCACCCGGCCGTGCAGGAGGCCCTCGCGGCAATCCGGACCCAGCGCGGGATCGCCTTCGTCACCACGCCGGCGCATGCGCGCACGCTGGAGGGACGCCTGACTATCCCCTCTTTCGAAGAGGTACGCGACGACAAGAAGAAATTCGCCAAGGCGGCGTACTTCATCGAGTACGAAGCGTCGCCCTTCAACGGCAAGCGCCTGGTCCAGTACCATGGCAAGCAGGCCGTGGTGATCAACCCTCCGGCGCTTCCGCTCGCGACCGAAGAGCTGGACTACATTTACGAGATGCCCTTCACCAAGGAACAGCATCCGTCTTACAAGGAACGTATTCCGGCCGCGGACATGATTCGTTTTTCTGTGGCTTCGACCCGGGGCTGCTTCGGCGGTTGCAGCTTCTGCGCGATCACGCTCCATCAAGGCCGCGTGGTGCAATCGCGCTCCGAGGAAAGCCTGCTCAAGGAAGTCGAAGGCCTCAACCAAGTCCCGGGCTTCAAAGGCATCGTGAGCGACATCGGCGGTCCCACCGCGAACATGTACCAGCTCCGGTGCAAGAGTCCCGACATTCAAAGCAAATGCCGCAAGCTCTCCTGCGTGCATCCCCGCGTCTGCCCACATCTGCACAACGACCACGGACCGTCGGTCAACCTCCTGCGCAAGGCGCGCAAGCTTCCCGGCATCCGCAAGATCCACATCGCCTCGGGCCTGCGCTACGACCTGTCCATCGCCGACCAGAAGAACGGCCAGGAGTACATGCGCGAGCTGATCTCCCACCACGTGGGTGGCCATCTCAAGGTCGCCCCCGAGCATCTGGACGAGGAAGTGCTGCATCTCATGAAGAAGCCCGGCCTCAAGAACTTCGACGAATTCGTCTCCTACTTCGAGGACGTCTCGCGCGAGATCGGCAAGGAACAGTACGTGGTGCCCTACTTCATCTCGGGCTTCCCGGGAACGACCCACGAGAAGATGGAAAAGATCTACGGCTACCTCCGCGAAAAGGGATGGAACCTCCAGCAGGTCCAGGCCTTCATCCCGACTCCCATGACCTTTGCCACGGCGATGTACTGGACTGGCCTCAATCCGATGGATCGCTCACCGCTTTTCGTTCCTAAGGAATGGAAAGACCGCAAGATCCAGCAAGCGCTGCTGCAGCCGCACAAGCCCGAGCACCAGGAGATCCTGCGCGAGTACCGCTCGATGCTCCGCCGGCGCGCGGTCGAAGGCGGCGTCAAAACCGACTTCGGCACGAACGACTCGCGGGCTCCTGCACGCCCCAAAACTCCCCAGAAGGGGCAAGGCGGCAAAGCGAGCCCGGGTCTGCGCACATCCATCGTGGAGCCCCCGCGCAACAAGATGGGACGCAAGCTTCTTCTCGACAGCCGCTGAGGCTTGCGGGGTTTGAGCACTCCGCCCCGATTACTCCAGGATGTAGGGTGATCACCCTACATTTGCGAGCTATTCCCTTTGGGCCTATTTAGAAGATCGGGCTCCTCTAAAACCATGCACGGAGACTTGCAAGTCCCCGCTCAACCCCACTCATGCCCGCAGGCGCGGCACACCTTTTTTTCGGCCGCCGACATGGGGACTCCTCCGACTAGGCCCAAAACAAAGCGCAGGAGATTCTTTCCGGTCGCCAGCTTTCTGCCGACCCGCGGACTCTTGCAGCTCGGGCAGATCGGACCCGACTGTGCGTCCCCGATGGCGGCGGCGGTGGCGGCGACGCCAAGTTCACTCGTGACTCCCGAGTCACCCGGGACGCCTGGATCGAGGAGCAGCGCGCGCGCCTCCTCCAGTTGGCTCTCGCGCACTTGGACCCGAACGCAGGTCGCCGAAGCGGCGGGATGAATGGAAGCGACGAATTGCTCCGGAATATTCGCGGCGATCCCTGCCCCTTCCAGACGCGCCCGGAGCAGCAGCGCCTCTTGCAGCCAAGATACGGTAGCGATCGTGACCCAATCGCCCGCGGAACCAGAATGTGTCTCAGAATGGGAGTCCATAGACGGCAAAGCCTACCACTGCGCACTGGGGCGCACCTGATTTTCTCCCGAGTTCCGCGACATTTTTAACCGATGACTCCAAGAAAGAGACTTCATGAATCCGAAGAATCCTCATGTTACATTTAAACTCACATGACCAAGCCCCTCGCAGCCGTACCCGTCAGCTCCCCTTGGGTCGTTCACAAGTTCGGCGGAACGAGTGTCGCCAATGCCGATCGCTACCGAACGGTGGCCGGGATCATGAGCACCGAAACCGGCGCGCGCAAGGCCATCGTCGTCTCGGCGATGAGTAAGGTGACTGACGCCTTGATCGAGCTCGTGCAGCTCGCCAAACTGCGCGACGAATCCTACCTTTCGAAACTGGAGTTACTCAAAAAGCGCCACCTCGACACGGTCGAGGCGCTGCTGCCGGCGGAAAGCGCGACGCGCGCCGAGCTCGCGGCCGTGCTCCTGCGCGACTTCGAGGACATCCGCGAGGTCCTCCGGGGAGTTTGGCTCGTACGCACCGACTCAGAGCGCATCGTCGAGCTCGTGTCCGGCTATGGGGAGGTCTGGTCGGCGCAGTTTCTGCGCGCCCATCTCGCCACGCGTCCCGGATCCGAAAACCAGGCCCGTTGGCTCGACGCCCGCCAGGTCCTGATCGTTGAACCGGGAGCGACTCCCACGGCCCCGGTGACGATCCACTGGGAGCTCTCACGCGCCAAACTCGACGCCTGGCTCGCCGCGCATCCCTGCGACTGGCTGGTCGTCACCGGGTTTGTCGCCTCCACCGAGGATGGCATCGCCGCGACGCTCAAACGCAATGGGAGCGACTTTTCGGCTTCCATTTTTGGCGCGCTGCTTGACGCACAGAGCATCTCGATCTGGACCGACGTGGATGGCGTGCTCTCTGCGGATCCCCGGCTTGTGCCCGAGGCCGTGGTGCTTCCGGAGATGTCCTATCAGGAAGCCACCGAGCTTGCGTACTTCGGGGCCAAGGTCGTGCACCCAAGCACGATGGCTCCGGCCATTGACCGCGGGATCCCCATCTGGATCCGCAACACCTTCAACCCCTCCTGCCGCGGCACGAAGATCCATGGAAACCCGGTAGCCGGGCCCGAAAACACGCCCGTCAAGGGCTTCGCCACGATCGACCAGGTAGCGCTCGTCAATGTCGAGGGGACTGGGATGATGGGCGTTCCCGGCGTGGCGGAGAGGCTCTTCGGCGCGCTCAAGGAAGTCGGCGTCTCGGTGGTGATGATCAGCCAGGCCAGCTCCGAACACTCGATCTGTTTTGCGATTCCCTCCACCCAGTCTGAGCTCGCGCGCAAGACCGTCGAGCGCGCTTTTTATGCCGAGCTTCACCACGGACAAATCCAAAAAGTCGAAGTATCGGATTCCTGCACCATCCTCGCCGCCGTCGGCGATGAGATGGCGAACCGACCTGGCGTGGCCGCGCGGTTCTTTTCCGCGCTCGGTCGCACCGGCGTGAGCGTCCGGGCGATCGCCCAGGGCTCCTCCGAGCGCAACATCTCGGTGGTGATCCCGCGGGCTGACGCCACTCGCGCGCTGCGCGCGGTGCACTCGGGTTTCTTTCTTTCCAACCAGGCCATTTCGATCGGAATCATCGGCATCGGCTGGATTGGCGCCACGCTGCTCCGGCAGCTCGAGGAAGCCATACCTCGCCTGAGGCGGGACCAGCGGATTGACTTGCGCGTCCGCGCCGTGGCCGACTCACGCCACATGGTGCTCCGGGACCGCTTTGAAAATCCGGCGCGCGCGACTGACGACGTCAAAGACAGCACGATCGAAGTGGATCTCGACGATTTCGCGGCACATGTGCACGCGGACCACCTGCCGCACGCGGTCATCATCGACTGCACGGCCAGCGAGACGGTCGCCCGGCTTTACCCCGCCTGGCTGAGTTCGGGCCTACACGTGATCACGCCCAACAAGAAAGCTAACACCGCGGAACAGGATTTTTTCGAGAGGCTCCGCGCGACCACGCGCCAACACCAGCGCCACTACCTCTACGAGACGACGGTCGGCGCGGGGCTCCCTGTGCTCAATACGCTGCGCGACCTCGTCCAAACCGGCGACGATGTGCTGGAGATCGAAGGCGTGCTCTCGGGCACGCTGAGCTACCTCTTCAATACCTTCTCGCCGGAGCGACCGTTTTCGAGTGTTGTGTTCGAGGCGCGCGATCAAGGCTTCACCGAACCGGATCCGCGGGACGACCTCTCGGGCATGGATGTCGCGCGTAAACTCGTCATTTTAGGGCGCGAAATGGGACTCAAGCTCGACCTCTCCGACGTCAGAGTCGAAAGCCTCGTCCCTGCGGAACTCCGTTCGGGTTCGCTCGAGTCCTTTCTCAAAGACCTGCCCAAAATGGATGCGCCAATGCTGCAGCTACTTGCCGATGCGATCGCGGCGGGCGAATGTTTGCGTTACGTGGGCCGGATCTCACCCAAAGGCGAGGCCTCCGTCGCGCTTCAGCGTTATCCAAAACACCACCCCTTTGCCCGGCTCGGCGCCACGGACAATTGCGTGGCCTTTCGCACTCGCCGTTACCACGCCCAGCCGTTGATCGTGCAGGGCCCGGGCGCGGGTCCCGAGGTCACGGCGGCAGGCGTTTTCGCCGACTTGTTGCGCCTGTGCGCGTACCTGGGGGCCGCGCCATGAAACGAGTCGCCACGGCCTTTGCACCAGCCTCCGTCGCCAATGTGGCAGTTGGCTTTGACCTGCTCGGCTTCAGCGTGGATTTCGCGGGAGACCAAGTCACCGTCGAGACGATCGACGAGCCGAGCGTAGAGCTGGCCGAAATCTCCGGCAAAGCGACCGGCCTGCCCACGGACCCGCTGACCAATTGCGCTACGGCCGGGCTCGTGGCCTTGCGCGAGGAGCTGGGCCTCGCTCACGGCTTTCGGGTCCGCGTGGAAAAAGGAATCGCCCTGGGCTCCGGCATGGGAGGCTCCGCGGCGTCCGCAGTGGCCTCGGTCGTGGCGGCCAACGCGTTACTGGAACACCCTCTGCCCCTGGAGCGACTGGCCCGTTTTGCGCTGATCGGTGAATTCGCCGCAAGTGGCGGCTACCATGCCGACAATGTCGGCCCTTCGCTTTTCGGCGGCCTGACCCTAGCGACACTGGAAGACCCCGTCAGCGCTCGAGCTCCGACGCACGGCGCGCCTGAAGTGCGGATCACCTCAATTCCGATCCCCGCGGGGATTCATTGCGTGCTGCTGCATCCGCATCTCGAGATCGAAACCCGGAGCGCCCGAAAGCTCCTGCGCCCCGAACTCCCGATGCGGCTCTGGATCCAGCAATCAGCGCGTCTCGCGGGTTTTATCTCGGGCTGCCACAGCGGCGATCTCGCGCTGATCCGCGAGTCCTTCCAAGACCTCGTCATCGAGCCCCAACGCGCGCATCTGATCCCGGCCTTCGGCTCCGTGCAATCGGCGGCCTTGGGCGCGGGGGCGTTGGGTTGCTCCATCTCCGGCTCCGGACCCAGTGTGTTCGCATGGGCCGCGGACGCCGCCGATGCCTGGAGGATCGAGGCGGCGATGAGAAAGGAATTCGCCAAGGCGAGCATCGCCACGGACGCTTGGAATGGCGCGCTTCCCGCCCGCGGAGCGAGAGTGATCTCATGAACTTTGTCAGCACGCGCGGCAGATCACCGGCGGTTTCGTTTTCGGAGGCGATCGCGACGGGTCTTGCGCCCGACGGCGGCCTTTACGTCCCGGAGCGTCTTCCTCTCTTTAGCGCGGACGAGATCCGCGCCCTCGCGGCGGTTCCCGAATCCGGCAGTCGCTTCGCGGAGCTCGCCGCATGCGTGCTTCGTCCGTTTTTCGAGGGAGACCGGCTCGCGTCCGAGCTCGGCGGCATCTGCAACGCGGCACTCGACTTTCCGGTCCCACTGCGCAAGATCGATCCCCACCCGTCCAATATCGCGCTGCTTGAGCTTTTTCATGGCCCCACCTGCGCGTTCAAGGACGTGGGCGCGCGCTTTCTAGCCGAGTGCCTCACACGGCTCGGCAGTCGGGGCACGGTGCTCGTGGCGACCTCAGGCGACACCGGTGGCGCCGTCGCCGCCGCCTTTCACGGTCGCCCAGGGATCGAAGTGCTCATTCTTTTTCCCAAAGGGATGGTCTCCTCCCGCCAGGAGAAGCAACTCACCTGCTGGGGTGGAAACGTCCGCGCCTTGGCCGTGCGCGGCTCGTTTGACGACTGCCAGCGTCTCGTCAAAGAAACGCTCGCCGAAGCCCATGCCGACCCCAAGCTTGCGCGGCAATGGCCGCTCCTCTCCGCCAACAGCATCAACGTCGGGAGACTCCTGCCCCAGATGGCTTACTTTGCGCTGGCGAGTCTCCGTTTTCACGGCCTACAGGGACGCACGCCCGGAATCATCGTGCCCTCCGGCAATCTGGGCAACGCCATGGCGGCTCTCTACGCCAAGCGGCTTGGCTTTCCGATTCGCGAGGTAGTGCTGGCCACCAATGCCAACACGACAGTGCGGGATTACTTCGAGACCGGCCGCTACGTGCCGCGTCCGACCATTCAGACACTGGCCAACGCGATGGACGTGGGCAATCCGAGCAATATGGAACGACTGCTCCAGCTAGCGCCCGACCTCGGGGCGCTCCGGCGAGAGGTGCGGGTTCACAGCGTGAGTGACACGGAGATCCAAGAGGCGATCCGCGACGCCAACGAACGCTGGGGGGAGACCCTCTGCCCCCATACGGCCACCGGCTTTCATGCCCGCGAGCGCCTCGGCGGTTCCGACTGGATCATCGCCGCCACGGCTCATCCGGCAAAGTTCGAGACCATCGTGGAGCCGCTCGTCGGCCGCGCGATTGCCGTGCCCGCCGAGCTGCAGAAACTACTGGACGGGACTTCCGATTGCGTCGAGATCGAACCGGCGCCCGGAGCGCTGCGACTCTATCTCGACTCCCGCAGGAAGCCGAACGCTTGAAATTCGTTCAGGCCCTCGAGTCGCCGGAGCTCGCCGTCTCCTGGATCGAAGTCACCGACTTAGAGCCCGCACGGGTTTACTGGGCCGCGTCTCCGCGCCGAATCCCCCCCGGCTGCCCGGAGACTTCAGTCACGCGCCTGGTCTCAGGGATCTACGCTCTCGAACCGCGAATGGCCCGCAAGTGGATGCGAAACCGCATTTTCACCACTCAAGATCGCCTCACGCCGCTCTGCCGCGGAATCGTCAAGGTCGCAGCCAAGCGAATGACCCGGCTCGATCCCCGCGAGGGCGAAAGGCTCGCCCTGAAGATGAGCGCGCTCTGCGTGAAGGTCCCGGAACCGGCGTCTCCCGACGGGATCGAATTTTTGGAAGACGTCCTTTTTCTGCGGTCTTCCGACGAAATCATCATGGCGCTTCGTGAGCTTCGTCAGTTCCATCGAGACGCTCTTCTGACTCCCGAGGCAAGCGCCCGCCCTCGTCATGAGCGCGATCGCCAGGTCTCCGCCCTACTGATCAGTCGTGACGGCCGCGTCCTTGCTCGCTCCCGCAACACCAACGCCAGCGTCCGCACCCGACACGCCGAGATGAACCTCGTCCAAGGCTGGTGGGACCGACACCGCCAGCCGCTGCCCGAAGGGGCGGCGATCTGGGTCACCCTCAAGCCCTGCCGGATGTGCGCGGGTGCGATCTGGCAAGCTGCGCCGGCTTTGAATCCAGATCCAGCCGGCCTGCCGACATTACGCGTTTTTTATCTCGAAGACGATCCCGGACCCGGAGCGCGGCTCACCGTGTTAGAGGCCGGCTCGCCCGAGCGGCTCGCCGCGATTGGGGAGGCGGGCCTTCCGCGCGAATACGCAAACCGCGAAGTCCAGATATTCATCCCGGTTATGTCTGCCTAATGCCTGCTCGGTACCCGGGTACTATCGTTGCACTTCGTCATAGTATGAGTATGAATTCAAACCGGTTTCGATGGGTGCCGCTTCGGGCGTTTAGAGCCTTTGGCCTGATGTTGGGATTGATGGGATGGAGCGGCTTGAGTGGCTTAAGCATCGCCCTGATTGCTTTCAACGCGCCCGCCGTATTCGCGCAAAGTAGCGCTCTAGGCGCCGGCGGCAGCTCAGCAGGCAGTACCGGCGTCGGTATTGCCGGCGGCGCGACCGAAGGAACCTGCTCATGTCCCTGCGGCGCGGGAATGTATGGAACCGGATCCGGAGCGGCGGGCACGGCCGGCGGCGCCATCGGCAGCCCCGGAAACTCGGCGACAGGGTCGACAGGAATGGGCGGAACATCGACCGGCGTCGGCACAGGCACGGGCCTCGCCGGCAGCGGATCAGGGACAGG
>CAYXVB010000019.1:0-10295 GCA_964467785.1 uncultured Bacteriovoracaceae bacterium | reverse complement strand
GGGAAATCCTACGGGGAAATCCTTCCGGACAGACCCTCTTCACAACCCCCTGAGGGGCGGTCTATAGTGCGCTCGTTCAGGGAAAAATCTCCCTGAAAGGAGACACTCAAGCCCATGACAACCGCTTCAAATCCTTCTTCTGTCGCCTCCCGCAAACCTGTGGCGCTGGTCACTGGCGCCAATCGCGGAATTGGCCTGGAAACCGTCCGGCAGCTCGCCAAGAAGGGCTACCAAGTCCTGCTCGGTGCGCGCAATCCACAAAGCGGCCAGTCCGCAGCCGAGCAACTGCGAAGCGAAGGTCTCGATGTCGAATTCCAGCCGCTCGACGTCACGGCTTCTGCAAGCGTCGAGGCCTGCGTGCGGAACATCACGACAAAGCACGGCCGTCTCGACGCACTCGTCAACAACGCGGGGATCTTTCTCGACAGCTCCGAGAATCGCGCGGAAGGGACCACACCCTCCTCGCTCTCGGGAGAGATCGAGCTCACGCTCAAACGGGTGCGCGAAACGCTCGAAACCAATACGCTCGGACCGCTTCGCCTGATCCAGAGCTTTGCGCCCCTGCTCCAGGAAACGGCCAAACGTCAAGGCGGCGCGCACGTGGTCAATCTCTCCAGCGGCATGGGCCAGCTCAGCGAGATGAGCGGCGGCTGGCCGGCCTACCGGATTTCCAAGACGGCGCTCAACGCCGTGACCCGAATCCTAAGCGACGAACTCACCGGCTCGGGCGTAACCGTCAACTCGGTCTGCCCCGGCTGGGTGAAGACCGACATGGGCGGGCCCGATGCCGAACGCGAACCCGCGCAAGGCGCCGACACTGTGGTCTGGCTCGCCTCGGGCGAGGCCGGACGGGCGAGCGGCGGCTTTTACCGGGACCGGGAGAAGATCGAATGGTGACGCCACCGGAGACGCAGCAGGATGCCGGCAGTCCCTTTCGCTTCGTAGTCGACGCCCATCTCGGAAAGCTGGCGCGACATCTGCGGATGCTCGGCCACGACACGCTTTGGGAGGCTTCCTTTTCGGAATTGAGGGACAAGGATCTATTGCGTATCGCGCGCGAGGAACGACGGGCGCTCCTCACCTGCGACCCTGACCTGGCTGAGACGGCGGGCAAAAACCTAGCGTTTCGAATCCATTCACAGGCTCCGCCCCAGCAGCTGATCGAAGTCCTGGCCCATTTCCAGCTCGGAAACGCGGCCCGCAATGGCGAAGGTTTTTTAACCCGCTGTCTCCAATGCAACTCGCTGATCCTGCCGCTCAAGCCCCATCAGGTCACGGATCGCGTGCCGGGACACCTGCTCCTCGAGTTCGACACGTTTTACCTCTGTCCGCGCTGCGAACAAATCTACTGGAACGGCTCCCACGTCGCGCGCATGCGCGAGTGGATCATCCGGACCCTCTCCGCGTGAGGCGGCGGGTGCTTCCAGCGATCTTGCCGGACTCACCCGCCGCCAAAAGAGAGCTAGGCTCACGGACCTCAACCGCCGCTCGCGGTCGTGGTTGAATTGGTGGAGCCGCTCGCAAAGGACTGACTGGGCGAGGGACTCGGCGAAGGCGTTTCACTGGGGCTCGGAGTCTCCGTTGGGGTCGCGCCGGCTGCCGGAGTCGAAGTCGGGGTCTCGGTCGGAGAGGCGCTTTCCGAAGGTGTTGAGGTCGGTGTGGAGGTCGAACCCAGGGATGGCGTCGCCGTTGCCACGGCCCCACTGATCTGCACGATCGTTCCGCAGGCGACGGTCAGCGCTTCGTTATTCTTGAGACTGCCAAGTCCCGCGACAGTATTAGGCAGGACCTGACTGGTTCCGTGGATCTCGATGGTGCGCGTGTCCAGCGCCAGCTCCTCCCCGTCCCGCAACTTCACCAGGCCAGTGGCCGGGTTGACGGCGCCCCCACCGCGGAGATCTTGCTGCATCGTCGAATATCTTCCCGAGCCGGCAAAGAACACGGTGCCATCAGGCGCGGCCGCCGGCGTGAAGTTTTGACCCGCATTCTGACTGGTGAGATCACCGTCGAATGGAATCAGGATGCCGCCATCGGCGGCCTGGCCCTCCTTTGGATCGACAAAACCGTCACCATTCTTGTCATCCGCCAAAGTGGGACACGTCGAGCCGGCATGGACATGCATTGCGTGGAGAATCCCTGGATCCAGCCCCTGACCCTCGACTGTCGCCTGGAACTGATCCCCGTCGATCACGATGCGCGCGGTGCCGGTGGCACCCATGCCGTTGACTCCAAAAAGCTGCGCGACAAATACTTTGATGTCCGACGCGGTCGCCGGGCTCGCGGTGGACGTCGCCGTCGCGGCTCTTCCGGCCGCGTCCTCGGTTCCATCCGACGTTTGCGCGGAAGCGATCTGCGTCGACATGAGACGGACGGCTCCGAGGCCGAGCACGCCGACGGCCAGCGCTCCACCGGCGATCCAGCGTCCGTTCCTGTTCTTGTTCGTCATGAGTCTTCTCCTTTAGCGATAATGGGGTGGCGATTGAGTGGCGATCTGGCGGGGACGGCCCACGAGGATTGCAAAGGCCATGTCTCCGCTCGCGGGCGACTGCAAAGCGCCGCGAAAAACTTTGTTTGCGCCTTTTCTCGCCTTCGAGCCGCCTACGATCGGAAAAAGCTTCGGCAAGGGGGGCATCGCGCTTGCTTCGTAACTCTGGGCTCCTTCTTCAGGACACGAAAGGCCGGCCATGCCTCTGCCACTCGAGACCCCGGACAAGACGCGGGCGCGGGACTATTTTGAAGCTCTCGCGCCCATCTACGAAAAGCACGTCTGTCGCGGACCAGCCGCCTATCTCAGGCGCCGGGAACGCGAGATCCTGCTCCGGCTCGCCGGATTGCACCCGTCCAGCCCCGCCCCGCGCCCGGGCGGGCGGCTGCTGGACGCGGGCTGCGGCTCTGGCTTCTATACGCGCGCGGCAAAAGCCCATGCTTACCGGGTCACCGCCATCGACGTATCGCCCAGGATGATCGCGGAAGTCGTCGCCGAGGCCGACGAAGCCTGGGTCGCGGACTTGGAAACCTGGGAGACTGACCAACGCTTCGACGCGATCATTTGCGTCGGCGTGCTCGATTTCGTCACGGATCCCGAACTTTGCATGCGCAAGCTCTCCGGTTGGCTACGCCCCGGCGGGAGGCTCACCGTGCTGGTCCCCCGCACCGGCTGGGGTGGAAAGATCTATCGGATCGAAAAACGCTTTTCCGGGTTGCGGGTCAATCTCTTCGCACCCGAATGGCCCGAGCTCATCGCGCGACGACTGGACCTCGAGTTGCTCGCCCTGAAGATGCCCCTTCCATCCAATCTGGCTTGCAGCTGGCGCGCCGCCGGCACGGCTTGACGCCGCACGGCCCGGTGAAGTACATCTCCCTCGCCGCTATGACTCAGCAAACGCCGGAACGCTATCTCAAACTAAAAGAACTCCTGCAGGCACAGGAGACTTTTCCGCTCGACTACATCGTCAAATTCATTGGCAAGAATACGCAGTCATTTGCTGACGATGTGACCGCCTTGGAAAAGGCCCGCCCCGCGCTCAAGCTCCAGTCTCGGCGCGAGAGCGGCCAGACCGGCTCGCATGTCGCCTATACTTATACCCTGGCTGCCGCCGCGGATGCCGACACGATCATCGACCTCCTAATCGACGTATCCAAGCTGCGGGACGTACTCGTCGTTCTTTAATTCGTTTTTTTTCGGCAACTTCGTGCGGCCTTTCTTCTTGCCCCCTTGCTTTAGGCTCAGGCGGCTTTGTCCCTTTCGTCTGCTAAGTCTCGCGTGGGATCTCGGGAGAGATCGCGCGCGCTCCGTCGGTCAACATGCAGCACCCAAAGCGGCGAAGTGGCAAGCCGGACGAGCTTGCGAGTCACTGAGCCCAGCAGGGCCGAAACGGCTGGATTGCTCCGAGCCGCCAAGGCAATGAGGCTCGAGCGCACGCGCGCCGCCTGAGCCACGCTCTCGGCCACCGACACCTCCCCTTCCTCGAAGTGGGCCCGCGCTCGCACTCCGGCTCCTGCGGCGCGCGCCAGCCAGGCGGTCGCCTGGAGATGCGCGCGCTCTTGCCGGCGCTCGCTGGCATAAACCAAATATGGACTGTAGGCATAGTCCAGGATAGGCGTCGGCGGCTCCAAACAGTGATAGAGCACAAGCGGCAAACCGAGCTTTCGCGCAAAGCCCAAGGCCGGGCCGAAGGCAAGCTGCGATTCCCGCGAAAAATCGGTGGCAAAGAGCATTTCCTTGACGACCAGCGGAGTCCGAGCGGGCGGTTCCACAGGCTGCAGGGCGATCACCGGCACGCGCGATCGCTCGATCAGCGTTTCGGCGAAGCTTCCGATCGCCCATTCGGCCAGACGCTCGGTCAGGCGCGCGCGCGGGGCCCCGGGCCGGCGACGCGCGTGCGTGCACACCAGCACTGAAGCGGCGCCCCGCTCCAGCGCGAACGCGCTGATCTCGTCCGCCTGAAAGCTCAGACCGGCTCCCTCGGGCGCGCTCTCAGAAGAGGGCACGAGGATCTCGAGCGGCCGGAAGTACAGGCCGCGGCGAACGACGCGCGCCCTGCTCCCGCCAGAGGCTGTGCGAGCAGAGGTCGGGCGACCTGGAATCATGCGCACGGTGAGGGTGCGGGCCAGTTCGCCTTTCAAACGCGAAAGCACATGACCGAACTGGGCGCGAGCCTCCCCCAGGATGCGTTTCACCACGCCATCGTCCCCGAGTCCGCCAAGTCCAGGGAGTCCGGAGAATCCGGGACCTCCCGGCCAAACCGGCCCGGCAAAAACGGCTCCGGCATTTCCGGAGTTCGCGAGGGAATTCAGGGCCGCAGAGTGAGCCTTCAGGGAATCCGAAGGACGGATCGGTCGAATCCAGGGTGGAAGCGCGAAGACCGGAATGACCTCGACGGGCCCGAGCCTGCCGAGCGCGGCCGCGCTCCTGGCGGCCGCGGCCAGCATGCTCGGATCCCCGAATGGGTCCACCGCCCATACCAACCGAAGCATGAACTAAGCGGCCCGATCATGACGATTCCGGGTAAAGGCCCCTTCTCCAGGGAGCGCGGCGCGGCGCTTGGAACCACTGACCATGTAATAAAGCGAAAGCACGATCACGGCCCCGAGAGTCGCGGCGATGAAACCGGCGCCTTCGTCCGCTCGATACAGTCCGAAGGCCTGACCTAGCCAACCTGCCAATAACGCGCCTACCACGCCCAATACGGTGGTTCCGATCAAGCCCAGGGGATCACGTCCCGGCATCACGGCACGAGCGATCAAACCGACGACGAAACCAAACAGGATCCATCCAAGAATGTTCATGCATCGCGATGATGCAACCGGTATTCCCTCAGGGCTTGCGGCAGCGCGACTGCACGAACTCCGATGCGCGCGAGCGGATCGGTGCCGAGCTGCTTTGCAGCCGGCTGAGCGAATTGCGACAGGCGACTTCATTGAGAGCCTCGAACTCTTCAAAGAGCGCCATCGGATAGGGCCGCTTGCCCGTGGAGGAGAACAACACTGGCGACTCGGGACTCAAGAGCGGAAGCTCGCGAGCGCGGCCACCGAGTTTACTCCGAAGCGCATCGCTCCATCGGCCGGAACGGTAGAAATCAGCGGTCACCCGATCCCGCGACAGGCGCGCCTGACCTGGACGGAGGTAGCCGCGACAGCGCGCGGCCGAAGGGAAAGCGGAAAGCCCCAGCTCCAGTCCCACCTGGCACTCGGCAAGGACCGCGTCGACCTCGCCTCCCGGCCCTTCGATGGCGGCGGTGATGTAGCTTGCGGCGGTGAGCTCGGGATCATAGGGGTCCCAAGAGGGCCTCGAAGTGGCATGCACCAGCTCGTGGGCCAGGTCCAGCAGCCGATCCTCAAGCTCTTGGCCCCGCTTGAGATAGATCAGGACCCGGCGTTCCCGGCGCTCTTCGCCAGTTCGCGGATTGAGAAATCGCGTCAGAACCGCATCCGTTCGAGAAGTCTCCCCCCAACGGACAAACTCTGCCAGCCGCAGACCTCCCCACTCGCGGGTCGCCTTTTCGATCAAAAGCTTTCCAGTCTCCGAACGTTCCAGTGCATCGATGGTATCCTGAATTTCGCGAACATCACGCCCCTCACGCCCATCGAAGACGGTTCCCGCAAACGCGCCCTGCGCGACCCATGCGGACAGAACCCCCCATCTCGCCGCTATCGCGAAACCGCGCCTCATCCCCCTGAAAATAGAGCCCCCGAGCATGCATTTCATATCGGCAGGACTCTTTTATTTCTGGATTAAAACAGTATGGTATTATTTTTCGACATCACCTGTCTAAATCTTAGGCACTCAGAGGGATGGCCCGATGACTGCCGCACCTCTTTGAAGCATAACTAACTACTTGAAATTAAATCATTTATTTAAATCCATCAACTTCTTAACTCACTATCGCAACGAGGCACGCTCCTTGCTCATCCCCCCGCCGAACCTAGGGCTGGAAAGCCTCGGGGCGCTGAAGTAAAGACGCGCCAGTTGAAGTAGTGAGAAGCAGAAGTGAAGGACTGAAAAAATGATGCGGCGGATACAAAAAGCGGCAGTGACCCTTTTCCTCTCGGTGAGTTCGCTCGTGGCCTTGGGCTCCGCCCCAATCCACGGACTCAAGTCCAATTTAAAGCCCAAAGAAAAGACCATCGCCTCGCCCCTCCGGAACTGGGGCCTGATCAACTCCACCGGCCGCTCTCACATCCATGCGCTGGACGCGTGGCGGATCGAAGAAGGCAGCAAGGACGTCGTCGTCGCCGTCATCGACACGGGCCTCGACTCGAGCCATAAAAATCTCGCCAAGAACGTCTGGCATGATCCCAAGACCTCCGCGCGCAAAGTCTACGGCTGGAACTTCGTCAACGACCAGGCCAATCCGATCGACGATCACGGGCACGGCACCCATGTGGCGGGCATTATCGGCGCGGTCAATGACCAGAAGTCCGGCGTGAGCGGCGTGGCCCACAACGTCTCGATCATGGCTGTGAAATATTACTCGGACGCCAATACCGGCACCGTGAACCTGCGCAACACCGTCAAGGCGATCCGTTACGCCGTCAATCACGGCGCAAAGATCATCAATTACAGCGGCGGCGGTCCCGAGTTCTCCGAGGAAGAGTACTTGGCCCTCAAAGAAGCCGAGGCGCGGGGCGTGCTCTTCGTGGCGGCCGCGGGCAACGAGCACCAGGACACCGACAAAACCGAGAATGCCTATTACCCGGCCGCCTATGGCCTCTCTAACATCATCACGGTCGCGGCGACCAACATCCACAACGAGCTTCTGCCCTCCTCCAATTGGGGCCGCCGCAAAGTGGATGTCGCCGCCCCGGGCGAAAATATTTACAGCACGCTTCCGGGCGGCCGCTTCGGTCCGATGACCGGAACTTCGCAGGCCACGGCCTTCGTCTCCGGACTATCCGCGCTGCTACTCTCCAAGGATCCATCGCTCACTCCGAAACGGATCAAAGAGATCATCATGGCCAGCGTGGACCGCGTGCCGCAGCTCGAAGGTAAACTCGCCACCGGCGGCCGCATCAACGCCTACGCCGCCCTGCTCGAGCTCCGCAACAAGAACGGCGGCGGCCTCATCCGCAAGCAGATGCTGCCCAACCGCTCGCTTTTGAGCGTGCTCGAATCGCCCGCGCAAGTGAATCCCTAAGACTCCCCCGCGGGCGCCGAAGAGCTCTTGGGGTCAGAGGTCATGGGCCAAAGGGACTTTTCTGGGTCTTTTCAAAAGTCCCATTAGCCCAAAGCCTCCGGGCCGGTCTAAGATAGGGCCGTGCCGAAAAAGCCCTCTCGTTCGAAGCCCCTGAACTCCACCCGCTTTTGGGTGCCCACCTGGCAGGGTGCGCTCTCCGCCGTCCTGATCGTTGCCGCCTTTCCGCCATGGGATCAGAGCTGCCTCATCTGGGTGGCGCTCGTTCCGTGGCTGCTCGAGCTTCGACGCGCCGAACATAAGCGCGAAGCACTGAAATCCGGCCTCTGGCTCGGTATCCTGATGTGCCTTTTGGGCTTTACCTGGGTTGCCACGGCACTGCACCAGTACGGTCCGCTGCCCTGGCCCGTGAGCATCGCCGGCCTCCTGCTTTTCTCGCTGACCGGTCAGCCGCAATTCGCCTTCTTCGCCCTGCTTTGGGTGACCCTCAAGCGCCAGGACGCCGTGAAGGGGCGCTCGCTCTTTGATCTCCGATTCGCGCCTGCGCTCGCGCTCGCTTACGCCGGCATGGACTGGCTCATTCCCAAGCTCTTCACCGACACGCTCGGGCACTCCCTCTACAATGCGCCGCTCGCGCGCCAATCCGCCGATGCCGTGGGCGCTTTTGGTCTGACCGCGCTCATCCTGCTCTCCAACCTCGCGATCGCCGGCCTCATTGCCCGACTTCGCGATCGGGAGGAGCCGAGCTATTGGCCGACTCTTCGCGCCGCAACGCCGCTTGCGCTGATCGCCCTGCTCGCCTTCGGAGGCAATCTCCTCTACGGCAGATGGCGCGCGCTCGCCATCCAAGTCGCGATGTCGAGCTCGGCCCTTGGGACCGTAAACGCCGCCGCCATCCAAGCCAACATCGGCGACTTTGACAAGATCGCCGCGGAGCGCGGCATCCGTGGCGCGGCCGACAAAGTGCTCGCCACCTACATCGATCTCTCCGAGCAGGCGCTCGGGCTCGAGGACAAACCCGACTTTCTCGTCTGGCCCGAGACCGCGTATCCCTCCACCTTCCGTAAGCCGTCCACGCCCGACGACCTCTTTCGCGACCAGAAGATCGAGGAACTCGTCAAGGCCCGCGGAGTCCCCCTGCTCTTCGGCGGCTACGACCGCACCATCCGTCCGGCGCAGGATTTCAACGCCCTTTTCGCGCTCGCGCCTGACGGAGATCTCCAGATCTACCAAAAGAACATCCTCCTGCTCTTCGGCGAGTACATCCCGGGCGCGCAGTGGATCACCTCGATCAAGACGATGTTTCCGCAGGTCGGAAATTTCGGCCGTGGAATCGGCCCGTCCGTGCTCAAGGTCCGAGTGCCGCGCACCCGAATTCCTTCGGGAGAGATCGGCTTCAGCCCGGTGATCTGTTACGAAGCCCTCTTTCCGGACTATACGGCCGAAGCCGCGCGCAAGGGCAGCCAACTCATCCTCAACATCACCAATGACTCCTGGTTCGGCCCCTGGGGCGAACCGCATCTGCATCTGGCGCTCACCGCGTTCCGCAGCATCGAGAGCCGCATCCCGCAGCTTCGCGCGACCAATACGGGCATCTCCGCGCTGATCCTCCCCGACGGGGAGATTACCCAGGCCACGCCTTTAAACAAGCCCAAGATCCTCTCCGCGCGCATCCCGATCCTCCAGCCCGTACCCACCCTGATCAAGGCCTGGGGCGATTGGTTCGGCCGTGGGGCGCTCTTGGCGTCGATCCTCTGGCTGGGAGGCCTAATCGGCTTCAGGACAGTCCTCAGGCTCCCGCCAAAGTCCTCATAAGCTCGCCAGAAACCTTTAATCACCCTCAATCGTGCGCAGGTGTACACCCTTTAGACACCCCTGCTACCCATACCCCTCGTTTTGAGCGTTTTCGGAGCCGTTTTGCACCGGCACGCGCGTTGCTTCTTAAGCCAGGAAGAAGGAGGGACGGAACATGAGCTCGGGTCTTTCGAAGATCACCCCAACCACGCTGGCGATCACTCTGGCAATCGCTCTGGTCGGCTGCGGCCGCTTGACCCCGGGTCAGCTTCGCGTCTCTGCCTCGACGTGGAATCCCGGCTCAAGCACCGTGTCGGATCCCGATTCCGACTACAACTGTCCCTCCGGCAACAACGTCGTGCCCGAATACGACTGGAGCCGCGATGGGTCCGGGCAATTCCAGGTTTGCGCGTCCAAAACCAACCTTGATGACATTTTGATCCACGGAAAGACCGCTTCAGAGACCCAGATCTGCGTGTTTCCGGCCCAGTATCAAGACTCGCTCCATGTTTACGTCAAGCCCGACCCCAAGCAACCCGACTTGGCCTGGTCCACCTGTGTCGAAACCGCCAATGCCGCGCAGGTGCTCCTGACCTTCCAAGACGCCAACTACAACGCCGTCTTCATCGTCGAAAACTCGGCGCGCTCGCAGATGACCTCTTGCCTGATGCAGGGCAACTCGCAGCTTTGTCCCAGCTATTCGTTCGGCAAGTTCCGTTAATGCACCACGCGGGTCGCGGATTTGTTCTGGACTCCGCTTCCGACTTCGCGATTTCCTCGACGGCAGCGCTCGACGAGATCAGTGTATCGCGTCTGTAAGGCCTCGATCAACTCGTTCTGCTCGGCGTCCTCGTTCTCGCGCGCCAC
>CAYXVB010000018.1:27018-33025 GCA_964467785.1 uncultured Bacteriovoracaceae bacterium | reverse complement strand
CCCTGGGGCCCGGGCGTCACCCGGCAGCTCCTGGCCGGAGACCTCAATGCGACTACCCAGGAACCCTGTCTTCGCGCCGCGCTTGCGCAACTGACGGACGCCTTTGCGCGGGTCCATCCGGCCGAGGAGGGGCATACCTGGAGCAAGCGCAATCCGCTTACCGCGTGGGAGAATCTACCGGATCGGAGGATCGATTACGTGCTTTGCGATCGCTCAGCCGCAGTGCTGGAATGCCACGTGGTTTTTGACGAGCCCGCGGGCGCGCTTGTGTCCGGGCTTCCCTTTGAGTTTGCGCGTGAATTCACGAGCGATCATTTCGGAGTGTGGGCCGAGCTGGAATGGGCGCCTGAGCAACCCGAGAGTTAGGTCCAGGCCGGAGAGCCGGTCCGAAACGAGCTTCATCCGCTTCATTTTCGGCCAAAGAACGTGTTGGCTTCGTTGGCGCCATCGATGAACCAGAACTCGGATCGGCCACCGCTGCCGGTCCAGCTCTTGAGGTCGAAGCTTGCCGTGGGTTCGGTGCCGATCGTGCCGTGGATGACGTAGGCTTGGACGGCCTTTCCGCCTGCGAGCCAGCTCAGTGTATGGCCCGCGGTGATGCGCTCGATCGGCGCATTGCCTTTGAGGAAATGGGCGTTCCCGGCGCCAAAGACTTTGGCAATACCCGTCGAATCGTAGCAGACCGCGGTGCCCTCGTCGGCGCCAATGCCCTTGATGTTGCTCCAGCTCACGTCGGAGTAGTTGTTGTAGACCGCGCGGGCCATGAAGCCGGTGAGGCGTCCTTCGCGCGCGCGCTGCGCGAAGTGGGTGTCGGTGATCACCTGGTTCATGTACGGGGCCTTGAGCACCGTGCGGTCCAGGTCGACGAAGGTTCCGGTCGGCTCGTTGATCACGTCCAGGGCCGTCACTATCGAGTTTTTCTTGAGAGGTGAGCCATAATGGGAGGCGTAGTCGATGTCGGCGAGTAGCGCCATGCCGGCGCTGCTGCCGGCTACGGGGACCTTCTTGACGTTCATGACGTACTCGACGGCCGAAAGGAGTTTGGAGCCTCGGAAATAGTCGATGTAGAGCGACTGGTCGCCGCCGGCGAAGAATACCAGTTCGGCGTTGAGGATCAGCTGTTCCACGTCGGTGCGGTTGGCGTCCTTGGCGTCCGCGATCGAAATCGTGGTTACCGAGTTGACCTTCGGGAATTGATGTCGATCCGGATCGTTGTAGATCCAATCCTCGTAGCCGCCACGCGAGCCATCGGCGCGGATGACGACGACGTCGCCGCCGCCGGATTGCCGGATGAGGAACCTCCAGCCGTCAGCCCATTCGTCGTCGAGGCCTCCGCCTGCGAGGCAGATGGACTGCGAGCTGGGCGTCTTTACGTCGATGGCGTTGCCTGTTCGGTAGATCTTGAGGCCTGCCCAGGCCTGGGGAGAGGCCAGGAGCGAAGCCACTGTAATCAAGGTGAGCAGGAAGTTTTTGAATTGGCCGGAATTCGGCATCTTAGCAGTATTAGTAAACATTTTTTTGTCTCTCATTTTTTCGCTCTCGAGTAGGGGGCGCCTTCTACAGAGCAAGCGACGTGCTGATTCGTTGACGTGCCTTGTGTCAATCCAAATGCTTGAAATGAGGGTTATTGTAGCTCTAGGATGCGCCAGCGTGGGGGAGAGCTCTTGTATAAATGAGACGCAAGTGTCCAAGCTTTGAGCAGTCCAAGTGGACCGTGTTTGAAATAGATCACCTCAGGGCCTGTGATTTCTGGCTTCTCAGTTTCCGCTTCCCGACTCCTTGAGATCGAGAAGCTGGATGTTCAACAGCCAGACGGACTCGGGTTCGGAACGATCCTGATCAATGAGGCCGCGGACGCGTTCGAAGAATCCGCGGTATTCCTGCTTGATCGCTTTCGCCGTTTCGACGCTGACGCTGAACACGAGTTGCCCCATGGAGCTGTTTTCGGGACGGCTTTGCAAACCCTCCAGCATCGCGAGCTCACGCTGGAGCCAGTACTGCCTGATCTTGATGGCCCCTTGAAGGTCCCCTCGCGTATCGAGTCTCGTTTCCTGGTCTGGGATCCAAATCCTGTCGTACCGGATTAGTTCCAGCTCAGAAAGCATTCGAAGGATCACCTTCTCCTCTTCAATCGGAATTCCGATCCTTTGCGCGATCCAGCCCTCTTTGTGAGCCTTCAATGCCCGATAAGCTCGCAAGCTCAGGCACTGGAGCACGGCGGTGGATTGAGGATACTGGTAAGTCAGCGCTCGCTCGAGCGAGTGCCGCCGATGAAGGGCTTGGATCTCCGGAATCATCGAGGGGTCGACCATTTTCCCGACGAATTCCGTGATCAGGGGAGTGAGAGAGATCAGTGACAGTATATCGGCCAGCCCCGGAGCGCCTTTCCCGTTCAGCCATCTGGATAACGCGAATCTCGAGACCCCGGCTCGCGAGCTGACTTGGAGCGACGGTTGGCCGAATAATAAGTGTCGGCATAGGTCAGCCGTAGCGTCTGGGGGGCCCGCATAACCCAGGAGATTTAGCGCGGCCGCGACGTCTTTGTGACAGGCCTCGGCCAGGCTCACGAAATCCACCCACTTGATCTCGCGTGTCCCTGATTCCCAGCGATAAACTTGATTATGGGAGAATTTCAGTTTCTGGCTCAGGCTGCGCTGCGTGGTCTTGCCCCGGATGGAGCGTACAAGCTGTCTAGCAAGAACGTCATGATCCATTTGTAGGCCAATATCGCACAAACCTAATTAAAATCGGTCATTAAAAGTGCGAATTTGGATCCATTCGATCTAGATTCCTCGAGAATTGGGTGCTACTTGACGCGACGAAGTCGAACCAATCTTTAATGGGAGATTTACTCCGATGAAACAATTGAAGTTGAATACCGTGATTCTGCTTTTCGTGACGGTTATGCTTGAGAGCCCGATGGCCTGGTCGGCACAAAGCTGCGCGGGATTTGAAAAGTTCTTGAGCGCGATCAATGGAAACTGGGGCCTTGAGGTATCCGGACAATACAAGACCACATGGCGGGGCGAGGTCCACCTGAGCGAGCCCTGGAAGATCCTCTCTTCGGATGTTGAGTTGATCGAGACGGGCGAGAAATTCAAGCTCGAGATCTCCAAAAATATCTCGGCGTCGACGGGAGTCCCGACCTACGCTCTTTCGACAGTCTCCGTGACGGACCCGACTCACCGGGCCACTTACATCCTCAATAACTGCTCGCCTAACCACTATCTGTTCACGCGCGAAGTCCGGTCCGAAGAGCAGTTCAGCACTCAGATGATTCATCTCGCCCTCGAAGGCTCCAAACTGCTCTTCGGAGTCGAAGGCGGGGACACCTATTGTATCCAAGAGAACCAGGGTGCCGCGGCCTGCGCCAGCGGTGGCTATTACCCGACGTACATGTCACGCAAGTAACAAGCCCTGCCTTTTCTAGCTCCATCACGGGCGGTCATACGATGACCGCCCGTTGTCTGGAGGTCATGAAGTCCTGAGTATCTGCAGCGTCCGAGTCAGGACCATCAGCCTATCGCCCGATACTTTCGTCATAAGATAGGCCGGTCTCCGGTGTCGCGGTAGGCGTTCCCCCTCCGCTGGTTTCCGGGCGCTCGATCTGGAGCACGCCTTTCATCGAAGGATGGTGCCGGCAATGGAAGGCAAAGTCCCCGCTGCCGGAGCCGATGTCGCGGGTGTTGAGTCGCGCCGTTTCGCCGGGCGCGATGTCGCCGGTATCCCAGCTTCCGTCATCCGCGGTGGCGGTATGGGTGACCGTATCGTTGTTGAAAATCGAGATGACGGTGAGATCTGCGCTTATGGTGATTGGGCCCGCCGCGAAAGCATCGGTGCCCCGCTGACTGGCTTCAGGCTGGATGATGATGAGTCCCGGGGCACTGGCCATCGGGCGCGGAGTGTACCCGGCAGAGGCAGTCGTCGTGATCGAAGGCGAAGGCGAGATCGAGGGAGTAGGTGATGTTGTAGGTGTCGGAGACGGAGACGGAGACGGAGACTCCGATGCAGTGGGCGAAGGCGACGGCGTAGAAGTCACCGACGGAGTGGGGGTCGCCGACGGGCTCGGTTCGGGCGTGGCGGTCGTGATGACCGGGGTCGGAGAGGGTGTTGGCGTAACAGTACCTGGACTTGCGCTCGGAGTGGGTTCCGGATTCTGATCGCCGGCCTCGACTCGCAAGACGCCGCGTTCCGTCGCATCGGAAGGGTGCACCCCGCAGTGGAACGGATATTCGCCAGGACCTCGGGGCGTGACCGTGCGGCTCTGACCGGGGGGGATGGGGCCGCTGTCAAAGTCGCCGTTGTCCGCGACGACCGAGTGCGTGGACTGCGAATTGTTGACGATCACGACCGTGATGTTTTGATTGATGATCGTCTGTTTGATGATGATCGGTGCGGGTTTGAAGATCTGGGTGATGTTGATGTTGACGATGACCGGAGTGGGCTCCGGTATCGGCGTCACGGTGGGAGATTCTGATGCCGAGCTTGTGGGTGAGGGAGTCGGGCTCGGAGGCGCGGTACCGGCGGCCGGTGGAGCGGCCGGCGGGATCACAGTGACGTTATTGTCGCCACAACCCCAATGCGCCAGTGGCAGGCCGATCAGCAAGAAAGAGGCGAGTAGACCGCTTAGGAGTCGTGACTTTTTCATCCGCCCTGAGCGGATGCATCAGCTGTTCCGCTAAACCCTTCATTTCCGCCAGAGAGCGGCCTTGGGCGATCCGATCCGTTGGGAGTGATAGATCCCCGCGTGGCCCGAAAAAAGATAGGCCGAAACGCAGGCAATTCCGGCGTAAAGCCCGGCTTGGCCGCCAAAAAGCTCCATCGCCATCAGGACGCAGGCAAAAGGCGTGTTGGCCGCGCCCGCAAATACCGCGACAAAGCCCATGCCGGCCAGAAGCGAGACCGGAAGCGCGAGCACATACGAAAGGGCGTTGCCCAGCGTGGCGCCGATGAAGAAAAGCGGGGTCACCTCGCCGCCTTTGAGGCCTGAGCCCAGCGTGAGGGACGTCATCACGAACTTTCCGGCAAAATCCCAGGGCGGCAGCGATTGCGTGAACGCGGCCGAGATCGTGGGAATGCCCAGGCCGATGTAGCGAGTCGAGCCAGTGAGCCCGACGATCGCCGCGACCACGGCGCCGCCGACGAGCGGGCGCAGAGGCGCGTAAGCGATTTTGGAGCGGTAAAAGTCGGTGATCCGGTGAGTGAAGCGCGCAAAGAGCATCCCGACGATGCCAAAGCACGCGCCGGCCAAGAGGGCGAGCGCGAGGCGAGCGGGGGTCAGCTCCGGAATCGACGAGATGGAGTAAATCGTGTGATGGATCCCCCAGGCCTGGGTGACGCCGTTGCCCACGACGGCGGCGATCAGGCAGGGAAAAACCGCGTCGTAGCGCAGCTTGCCGATGGCCAGCACCTCGAGTCCGAAAAAAGCTCCGGCCAGCGGCGTGCCAAAGACGGAGGCAAATCCAGCGCTCATCCCAGACATGAGGAGAATCCGCCGGTTTTCGGGCGTGAGGCGTAAGGGGCCGCACAGCTGGTCGGCGAGCGCACCGCCCATCTGGACGGCCGTGCCTTCGCGTCCCACCGAGCCGCCAAAGAGGTGCGAGATCAGGGTGGCAAATAAGATCAGCGGGGCCATTCGGAGCGGAATGACCTTGCGGGGGTCGTGGATCTCTTCGAGGAGTAGGTTGTTCCCGGCTTCCACGTCGCGGCCGATTTTATGATAAATCCAGCCGATCATAAACCCGCCCAACGGCAGGAATCCGATGATCCAGAGGTGGGCGTCGCGGGTCTCCGTCACGAAATTCAGCGAGGCAAGAAACAGCGCGGACGCCGAACCGGCCAGGCCTCCCGTGATCGCGGCGATCAAGAGCCATTGGAGCACGGCGGGCAGGACCAGGATCTGCTCAAGACGCAGCGAAAGTCTTTTTCGAAGCCCGAACGTTTTGGAGTCAGAAGTGAACATGGAGCTCCGACTCTAACATCTGCCGGCGTTTCGCGAAATCGCCAA
>CAYXVB010000018.1:20503-27008 GCA_964467785.1 uncultured Bacteriovoracaceae bacterium | reverse complement strand
GGTCACTTTCCCGGACGGAGCCGGGCGCGATCCTCGAGGGCCGACTGGATCGCCTGCGTCAGCTCCGCGGAGTCCGGAGCGGTAGTCGAGCCGAAGCGCCGGAGCACCTTTCCGTCAGCTCCAAGCAGGATCTTCTCGAAGTTCCAACCGATCGCCGGTCCGTCGCCCACGAGCGCCTTGAAAAGGGGCTGGATCGCGGTTCCGGTGACCGGACCTTTTTCAAAGAGCGGAAAGCTGACCTTATAGTTAGTCTGACAGAAATAACGGATTTCGGAATTGCTCCCTGGCTCCTGCCCGCCGAAGTCATTGCTCGGAAATCCCAAGACCGAAAACCCCCGGTCGGCATATCGGCGATGCAGCTTCTCCAGGCCTTCGTACTGCGGCGTGTAGCCGCAGCGGGAGGCGGTGTTGACCACGAGCAGCACCTTGCCTTGCCACTCATTCAACGTGGTCGCCCGACCCTCGATGGTCTTGATCGGGATGGAGTGGGAAGACGCCTGCCGTGTCTCCGCCGCCACTCCCGGTCGGGGCGCTGCCCAAAGCGCCACTGCGGCAAGGATGACGGAGACTGGCGGAAGGAAGCGGCTGGGGTACAAAAGATGGCGATTCATAAGTTTTATGGTACTATAAAACTTATGAGCAGGCAAATCTCGTCTTCGAAATGGAAAAGAGGGCTCGAACTTTTAGGAACGGCAGCCCGGATCGCCGGGAGCGAGATGGGCCGCGCCGCTAGCGAGAAGCTCAAGGGGCTGGACGCCGCGCAGCTCCTGGAGGTGCGCGTGCGCCAGGCCACGCAGCTGGTTCAGCAGCTTGGGGCGCTCAAGGGCGCGGCGATGAAGGTCGGCCAGCTCCTGGCCATCGAGGCGCGGGACTACTTTCCTGACGAGGTGGTTCAGGTGCTCGAGCGCCTTCAGTCGTCAGCCGAGCCCATGAGCCCGGAGGTGATCCGCAAGGTGCTCCGCCAGGAGCTTGGTCCGCGCTATAAAGAGCTGATGGCTCTTTCCCATCAGCCGGTCGCCGCGGCCAGCATCGGCCAGGTCCACTCCGCGCGCCTGCACGGGCGCAAAGTGGCCGTCAAGGTGCAATACCCCGGCGTGGACGAGGCCATGGAGTCCGACATCGCGCTGCTCGAGAAGATCATCCGGGTCGGGTCGCTTTTTTCCGGTAAGCGCGAAGTGGACTTTCGCGGTCTCATTGACGAGATCTCCTCCGTGTTCGCGCAGGAGATTGACTATCTCGAAGAGGCGCGGCTTTTGACCGAATATCGCGCGCGGGCCTCGGAGCTGAAGGAGATCCGGATCCCGGAGGTGATGACGGACTTCACCACCCGGCGAGTTCTCACTCTCGAGTTCGCCGAGGGCGTGAATCTCTCGGAAGCGGTGCGCTCGGGCGCGCTCGATGAAGAAGCGCGGGACTTCTACGCGGACCTCTTCATGCGGCTTTATTCGCTCGAGTTCTGCGAATGGGGTCTCGTGCAGACCGACCCCAACCTGGGCAATTTCCTGCTCGAGCCGGAACAACGACGCCTCACGCTGCTGGACTTCGGCGCGACTCGTCGCTACTCCCCGAAGTTCCGTCGCAATTACAGCCGGCTCGTGGTCGCGGCCCGCGCCGAGGACCGGAAGGCCGCCTTCGACCACTGCGTGGAGCTCGGACTCATCGATCACCGCGAGGGGGACGCCGCGCGGCGGGCGATTACCGATCTTGTCGTCGAGAGCATGGCCCCGTTCCGGGTGCCGGTCTACGACTTCAGCGACGAGGCCTACCCCCGTCGGATGCGTGAGTGCACCTTGGCGCTCATGGCCGCGCTCGAATACTCGCCGCCGCCGCGTGACCTGATTTTTCTCCATCGCAAGCTGGGCGGCATTTTCCAAATCATGCGACGACTCGAGGCACGTCGCGCGCTCGAGCCTTACTTCGACGTCTATCGAAAGACCGGAGAAGGCGCTTGAAGCCCAAAGTCCGCCATCGTCGCCTGCAGATCCGCAAAGATCCCGGGCTCCGGCAACTCGCCGAGGGAGTGGGCCGGTTCATCGAGCACTGGGGCTTCAAGTCCGTGCAGGGTCGGCTTTGGCTTTACCTCTATGTTTCAGAGGAGCCCTTGAGTTCGATCGAGCTGGCGCAGGTGCTCGAAGTCTCTCCCGCGCTCGTCACGCAGTCGGTGCAGATCCTTCTCCGTTACAAAGTAATCCTGCCCGCCGCAAAAGGGCCCAACGGGGTGTTGCGCTACGCAGCCAACCCCGACGCGGCCGAAGGGATTCGTCGAGTGCTCCGGCAGCGCGAGTCCGTCCTGCTGGGCAAGGTCGGCGAGGCGATCACCGGCGCCATCCGCGAGCACGAGGACTCGCGTCGTGGCAGCCGTTCGGGACTCAAGATCTCGCGCGAGCGACTCGGCCAGGTCGCCGAGTGGACCGGTCTGTTCCAGCTCCTGCTGGAGCTCGGGATTGCCTCGCTCGAGCGCAAGGACAATCCGTTCACCGAGCCGATGAGCTTCCGCGCCGAGCTGGATTGGCTGGCCCGGCGCTAGGCCGCCTTTCGCGCCGTCCGCCGCGATTTTTGTAGCCCGATCCTAAAATACAGCCGCAGTTTTTCTCGCAGCCACTCGACGTCAGCACGGGTCTGATAACCCGCGATGAAGGCGCCTCGGCGAGTGGGAAACTGGGTTTCCATGAGCCGCCGCCCCATGCGGTCGGCATTGCGCTCGTTACGAAGGGCGAGCCTCAAGGCCGCATCAAGCTGGGTGGGCGTGCGAACGCTTCGCCGGGGAGGCGCTGGCAGGTGGCGGCCCAATCGGTGGAGGACAAAGTGACCCAGCTCATGAAAAAAGACGCTCAACAAGGCATTGTCCAAGCGGTGGGTGGCGGCGGCGCGCGCGAGGGTGATGGAGTGGATCGAGTAATCGGCAAAGCCCCCGCCGACTTCGTCGGATTCGGTCACGAACAGCGCGATCCCGAAGTTTTCGGCGATCGCCGAGAGGCGCGCGAGCAGGTGGCCGCGCCGGCGCGAGATCCGGAGCCACGAGGGAGGATGCGGATTGTCCGGACGTACCCGTGAGGGAATCCGAAAGTGGCGGATTTTTCGGCCGTGATCGTCAAGCATGATTCTGTGATCCGTCGCGCATGAGCGTAGGACAGTGTCTCACCGATCCGGAGCCGGGAAAAGTCGCTTTCAGCGCGAGGGGAGGAATCGGCTGCCGCGCCTTGGAAAACGGATCACTGCCCAGGAGAGCACGAGGTATTTGAGCGCCCTGCCCGCGAGCACCGCGAGGAAAATCGTCCGGAGCGGAAGATGGGCCAGGCCGGCGAACGCCACGGCCGGATGTTGAGGCAGGAAGCTGAGGGAGACCAGCGCGAGTCCCCAGCCGCCGTGAGCCTGAATGGTCCGCTCCATGTCCTGCCAGGATCGGGAGCCGAGGAGTTCTGGAAAGAGCGCGTGCAGGAACGGCGTGCCGTACTCCCGGCAAAACAGGCCAAACAAGGTCGCGCCAATGGCCGATCCGAGCGAGATCCAGAGCGTGGTCCCTAGCCAGCGGCTTCGGCGGGTCAGCACGGCTGGAAACATCAGCGCTTCGACCGGGATGAAAACCACGAACGCATCCAACGCGGCGAGCCCGGCGATCGCCGCGACGTACCATGGGCGGGTCGCAAATCGCTGCAACCGCGTCAGGTGGGTCAGGACTTGAGTTCGCCAGGGGCGTTTCATGCAAGGAATGGGACCAGCTTCGGGCGGAGTCTTTCCGATCTTGCGGTTCTGCATTATAAATACCGCATGACGACATCCACTTTTGCATCCAATTCCGCATCCCTTGAAGCAACACCTGATACCGCATCGGTCGAAACGTACGTCGGAGACGATAAGGATTTTGAAATGCGCTGCGGCCTCACGATCGCCATCTTCGCGGCTGTGCTCGCGCTGACGGATCTCGGGGGTGGAAAATTCGGCGACGACGAGATCATCGCCACGAACGAAAAAGCCTCCGCGCTCAGTTGGTACCAGTCCAAGAGCATCAAGGAGACCCAGATCGAAGGGCAGCGCGATATGCTGCGCGCGCTGCTGGATGGCAACGCGGTCGTCGGGGCGGTGCGGCCCGCCGTGGAGGCCCGGGTTCGCGCCCTGGAGACCGAGGCCGGGCGCTACGGACGGGAGAAAAAGGAAATCCTCCTCGGATCCTCGGCCGTCGGCGAAAGCGGCTGGGCGCAATCGGTCGAAGGAAAGCTCGGCCAGATCATCGGGGCCAAACAGTGGGAAAAACGCATCGAGGCGCTCTCGCGCGCGGGCGATCAGTTTGACTACGCGACCCTATTCCTGCAGATCAGCCTGGTGATCGGGGCGGTGAGCCTCGTGCTCAAAAAGCCCACCTCGCGCCAGCTGTTTTTTCGGACGATGATCGGCCTGGGGCTCCTTGGGGGGGCGTTCTCGGCTTACGCGTTTCTGATCGCGATCACGGGCACTACTTGATCTGGAACGGTAGGAGAACGCGGCGGTCCTCCTGCCCGCGCGCGTCCGGATCCAGGCGGGCCGCCAGATCGACGTGGAGCAGGATCCGCAGCGTCTCGAGCAGCGGATGCTTTCCCTTGGAGCGCGGGCTCGTCGGAAAGCTCCGCTCCCGGGCCTTTTGCAGGAGGTAGTAGATCGGCTCCTCGGTGATCAGCTCAGGCTTGTACTCGCGGCCGGCTCTCCGGACGATCTCCTGGAACAGGCGAGAGAACTCGTGGTCGAGTCGCCGGCGAATCGCTTTTTCCCGTTTGTAATAGGTGACCGGCAGCTCCTTGAGGTTGTGGAAGTGGAGCACGTAGTGGATCGTCAGCTCCTCCGCGAAATGGCGCGCGTGCTGAAGCGACTCGAGATCCCAGCCTTCGAGCGGCGAAAGGGAGAGCGACTCGACCTCCGGGAAAAGCTGCTCGACCCGTTCCGTGAGCGAGGGCACATTTTCTCGCAGCAGGCGGGTCAGGCCAAAGAGCACTCTCAGATCCTGTTCGGGAGTGGACTTCCGGGCGGCTATCATCGTCATCGATACTGAAGATCTTATCTCAACTGCAAGGAGTGGGAAATACTTCAAACCAAATGTTGACTTAAGAGGTCAAACAACCTAGGGTGCGCGTCAATGAAAACTCTCGAGCCTGCTCAGACGTTCAAAGCCCTGGACCTCCTTCCGACCCTGCAGCAAACCCTCGCCGAGAAGGAGCTGGTTCGACTCACGGAAATTCAGGCCAGTGCGTTGCCGGCGCTGCTCGAAGGGCGCTCGGTCGTCGGCGTGGCTGAGACCGGCAGCGGCAAGACCTTGGCCTACGCGCTGCCCGTTCTTCACATCGTCAAGACGCTCGAGAATATTCGTTTTCCAGTCCAGCTCGAAAGCCAGCCTCGCGCCGCGATTATCGTGCCCACGCGCGAGCTCGGCGAGCAGGTGACTCGGGTGTTCAAGCCGTTCACGCACGATACGCGCCTGCGGGTGCGCAGCCTGCTCGGTGGCACGGATCTCGACGTCGCCAAGCGAAACATCAGCGGCGCGTTCGACGTGCTGGTCGCCACGCCGGGGCGCCTCATCCAGCTCATGGACCGCGGTCTCATCTCGCTCAACGACGTGCGGGTGCTCGTGTTCGACGAAGCCGATCAGATGCTCGATCAGGGCTTCCTGCCCGCGGCGGTCCGCATCGCCGACTCCTGTTCCAAAGGCCGTCAGATGGCGCTTTTCTCGGCCACGGTCAATTCACGGGTGCAGGAGCTGATCAACCGGCTCTTCACGGACGCGGAGGTCATTCGCAGCCAGGGCAGCCATCAACTCGTCAAAAGCCTCACCACCCAGACCATCGAGGTGGTCGACGGAAAACGCTTTCCGCTGCTCGAAAAACTGCTGGAGAAATCAGTCGAAGGCGGGACCATGATCTTCACCAACACGCGCGAGCAATGCGACAAGCTCGCCGCCGAGATGAAGAAGTCCGGTCATGTCTGCGCGGTCTACCGTGGCGAGATGGACAAGATCGAGCGCCGCAAGAACCTCAAGCTCTTCCGCGAGGGCAAGATCCAGTTCCTGATCTCCACCGACCTCGCCGCGCGCGGCCTCGACGTCGACCACGTGGGCCGGGTCATCAACTACCATCTTCCCAAACAGATCGAAAACTACATCCATCGCGTGGGCCGCACCGCGCGCGCGGGCCGCAAGGGCCTGGTTTTCAATTTCGTGACCGAGCGCGATCTGACCTTTGTCGCCAAGCTCGAGTCGCTTCGGAACAAAAAGTCGCAGGCGGCCCGTCTTGACTCTTCCCGCGATTGGCCGGCCGAGCCTGAGCACGCCAAGAAGGCTGAAGCCCCCAAGCCGGCGGCTCCGTCAGACGCCACTTCGCAGGACGCTCGACGTCGTCCCCGCGGCATCGTCGTCAAAGCCCGCAAATAAGCCCCGCCGTCCGCGGCGCTACTTTTTGATCAACGAGCGCAGGATCCGGGTCACCGCGTCGCGGTCGGTGACCAGCAATGCCTTGACGGCTTTGCCCGGCCCGAAAAGCGCGAG
>CAYXVB010000018.1:9655-20493 GCA_964467785.1 uncultured Bacteriovoracaceae bacterium | reverse complement strand
GAGGCCCAGACGCTCGGAGTCCACGTCCACAAGCATGCCGAGCACGCGATCCGAGTGCCGGGCCAGGAGGGATTCGCACGCGCGATTAAAGCGCTCCGCGCCGTCCCGGGCAATCACGAGCAAGCGCGAAACCCGTTGCGCCGGCGCAGCGCCCTGTTTGGCCTGCACGGCAAGAAGCCCCTTTTGTTCGGCCCCCAGGATCTTTTCCGCCTGTTCGAGCCCGCGTTCGAGTTTTCTGAAGTTCAGGGCCTGCAGGAGCGCGTCTTCGATCGTCGGACTCAGCGGGAGCCGAGCCACACGCAAGCGCCCGCCTTCCCAGAGCGGACCCTCGCTCTCGGCAAGAACCTTCGAGATGGCGTCGTTTTGTTCCGGGGTCGCCTCGATTTCGCGCGGAAGCTTGAGCCGTCCTTGGGGGGCGGCGCTCATCACGACTTGCCCCGCGCGGCCCGGGAGACCTCGACGGTGAGCTGTTCGCCTTTTTTCATCGGGCCCGGCAAGACAATGCCCTTGCGCTCGCGGCTGCCGGGCAGGATGCGGACCACGGTGGCGACCCACGGGCAGTCCTCCGTCACAAAGAGCTCGGCATAGCGGTCCGCAACGAGAGGCCAGTCCCGGTCCAGGTAGGCCGAGACGCGCACGGCGCGCGCGTCGGAGGTTTGCAGGTATTCGTAGGTATTGTCCCGGATCTCGACGGGGAGGTCCGTGGGGCTCGAGGCTCCGGCTTGGGTTCTCAGGGTAATCATAGGCATGGGGAGACCTTAGCACACCTCAGGGCTCTTGCGGCCCTAAGCGGATACAGGGAGCGGCTTTAGGTTTTCAGCACCTGCCTCAAACGGCCGCGCTTGATGAGGATGTCGAGATCGTATTCCTTTAGCTCAAAGCCCTCGTGCAGGCCGCGCGAGGGGATGAACGCGCCGAGCTGCGTCTCGATCTGGATGGTCAGGTCTGGCAGCTCCGCGAGCAGTTTCCGGAGCGTGAGAACCGCCGGGTGATTGAAAAGCTCGAAGGTGCTCTTGTGCCCGATCGCATTGAGCTTGCCCGCATGCCCGACACTGAGCCAGCCTTGGCTGTAGGCGAGGTGGGCAGCCTTTTCGGCGATATCCGCTTCCTCGGGAGCTTCGATTTTTTGAAAGGAGCGAAACTCCGGTCTGCGGAAGTGGGAGTTGATGCTCGCCCAGTGTTGCTTGGTCTTCATGAAGTGCCCGGTGGGGTTGATCCATCCGCGCGGGATCCGATCGTCCGTGAGTAGGCCGCCGTTGTGAGGGAAGAGATGTCGAATGCGTGTGCTCATGCTTTTGTCCGCCGTTCAGGTAAAAATCTACGGGACTCGACGTGGGGCCGTCAAGCCGGGACGGGGGCCGAGATGGCTAGTCTGATCACGGCCACTCAAGAATCTCAAAAACCAGGACATCGCACGGGCCAAGCGTAAAGACTGTCGCCGGTTCCAGCCATTCCGGTAGTTCGCCCGCTTCAGCTGTTTCTCCGATGAGACAGCGAAGCTGGCCGGGCGACACCTCGTACGGGGTATCCGTCAACTTGAGCCGAAGCTCGTGCGCGGACTGCGTGTCAAAGGAGACCAAGATCAAAAAGCGCTTGCTGCGATCAGGGGCGGTCCGGATCGCCGCCAGGATCGCCCCGTGGTCCCCATCCACGAACTGCACGTTCCCCGCTTCCGAGAACAAGTCGTGGAGTTCCACCAGCAGGTTGATCCTCCGGATCGACTCCGAAAAGTCATGGCCCCAGGTTCCCGCCCCGAGCTCCAAGGGAGGCTGGCGGCCGATGAACTGCAGTTTCGCGGGAGCGCCATATTCAGCGCCCTGAACCATGCCCGTCTGCCCGGTGGCAAGGAGCGCGCACGCCGCGTACCTGGGGATCACGGTCTCGGGAGTGCCGTACTCCTGGGCGGGCGTGCCGCTGTCGTGCGAGTTCACGGGGAGTAAGTAACGAAGCTTGGTATCCGTGTGCAGCCGCAAGATCTCCTGTCTGAACTGGTCGGCATAGGGAGTGACCCACGGGGTCGATAGAAGAAGGGTGAGCCCGTTGTAAAACGACATCTGTTGCGCGGTCTGGCGATCCGTGAAGAATTCGGCGAAGATCGTCAGGTCGGGATACCTGGCCTGCAGTTTGGAGACCGCGAATTGAAGGAAGTTCCGATCCGTGCTGTGCAAGTTGTCGAGCCGGATCATGCCTCCGGTGTGATGAGCGTAATTCGCCCAGAACATCAGGTACTCGACCATGTAATCCCAGATTTCCTTACGGATATTCTTGTTGGGATGGTCGTACTTGATGAGCACCAGGTCCTGCCACGTGATCCAGCTTTCTCGGTGCCAGCACCCGGCCCGTTTCAGGCCGTCCTTTTCGTTGGTGTCGCTGACGATCCAATCCGGATTGATGGTGCTTACCTGACTGGTGGCGCCGACATGGTTCATGACGAGGTCCAAGCAGAGCTTGACGCCGAGGTTCCGCGCTTCCTCCACAAAGGACTCGAACTGATCCAAGGGTGGGCGCCGATCGCCGGGATCCGCGTAAGAGGGATCCAGCTCAAAGAGATCAAACGCCGCATAGGGGCTCTCGCTCTGATCCATGTGCGTGACCGGAAGCAGGTGCACCGTATTGAAACCCATGGCCCGGATCCGCCGCAGCTCTCTCTTCCAGCGGCTCACCGGACCGCTGAGAGTCGGGATCAGCGTGTAGATGCGAACGTTTCTCGCGCCGGCCGGATCGACCATGACCGCGGAATGCGGAATTGTGTCCAGAAACCACGTCAGGCCGCCGTTGAGGGTGTATTTGACCTTGAAGCGGAACGTGCCGGGTTGGCGACATTCGAGGGGCAGGGAATATTCCTGCTCCGAAATCCGCCTGAACTCGTAGTCGCGCCACTCGCCGTCGAGATCGGAGCTCAGCACGACGCGTGCGCCCTGGGCATCGGACGCGAGGCGCACGTTCAGATGCAGGATTTCGTCTTGGTAAAGCCGGATGAACTCGTCACCATGCGTGAAGTTGCGCGCCACGATCGAGGCCGATCCTTTTCGGATGGGTTTGGGGTGGAGTTTCGGAATCGCGCGGCGCTCGAGCGTCGGCAGAGTCGCGATGCAGAGATCTTCGTCGGTGGTGCTCATGGCCAGTAAACTTATTTTAGGCTAGGGTCATTGTCGGTTTCCAAACAAAAAATAGAGAAAAATCATCAGCAGCGAAAACTCAGCGCTCAATCAGGGCTCAGGCAGCGGGCGGCCACGCCCAAGCAGCCGTCCATTCCGGGGTCGATGCATGCGGCGGAGCGCCAGCGCACCGAGTATCTCGCACGCGTCATCCGTCAGCTCGAATGGAGCGCGGGCTCGAAGACAAAACCATCTCCATTTGCATTTTGCATTGTGAGTTCCTCCGCGCGCGCTATCCTCGGTCAAAAATACAGTTACATCGCCAAAGGATAATCAGAATGCGATCCATGAACGCGCTGCAGGACTCCCCGGTCTCCCTGGTCTCCCCCGTATCAAAGAAGGGAAAGAGCATGAATGTCCAGGTCGTCTCGTTCCACTGCGTCCTCAAGGACAGCCAAGGAAGAGTCCTCGGATCGTTCTTCAAAGAGGAGGTGGTCAATCAGGCCGGCCTGCGTCGCGGCAAAAAAGAGCGATGGCTTCAGGGATTTCTGGTCAGAATTCAAAATGTCCGCGAGGGCGAGCGGAGGCATTTCAAGCTTTCGGCTCGCGACGCATACGGACACTATGATCCGGCCTTGGTGGTGGAGGTACAACGCTCGGCAATCCAAAATGGGTTCTGGTTGCGAACGGGGAGCGAAGTGGCGGGTCGATTGACTCCTCGTGGGCCGCGCCTGGTATTTCGCGTGACACGGGCCACTGAGGACAGTCTGGTGCTCGACGCCAATCACCCTTTTGCCGGGCAGGATCTGCTTTGCGAAGTCGAGATTACATCGGCGAGGCTCGCCCGGCGCGAGGACTTCGGCCCGCGTGGGCGGTCCTTGCATTGAGTCAGGTGGCCCCGACGGCGCGAGCCGGGGCCACGTCGGGGCTAGGCTTTAGGCGCGATCAAAGGCCGCTTTGAGTTTCTTTGCGTCGAGCTTGACCATCTGCCACATCGCTTCGTTCATGGCCTGTTTCTTTTTCTTGTTCTTGCTCGTGTTCCACTTGGAGATTTCGGCGGGGTAGATCTGCCACCGTACTCCAAATCGGTCGATCAGCCAGCCGCACTGCACGGGTTTGCCACCGCCTTGAAGGAGCTTTTTCCAGTAGAAGTCGATCTCGCGCTGGGATTTGCACGGCACCATGAGCGAGATGGACTCATTGAATGGCATTTTGGCAAAGCCGTTCAAGAGCATGATTTTCTGCCCCAGTACGGTGATGTCCTGCGTGAGCACGGAGCCCTCTTTGACTCCCATGGGGTTTGGCCCCCAGTAGGACGTCTTGCCGACTTTTGTTCCTTTGAAGACGGAGCGGTAGAATTTGGCCATTTCTTCGGCTTTGTCGTTGGACCAGAGGCAGATTTGGATCTTGGGCATGAGAGAGTCTCCTTGGCTTGAGCTTATCGTGATTCCTCGGATTCTGCATCTCGAGTCGAGGCGCAGACGCATTGCGGCCGAAAGCTAAATGCGATTGACTTGCAATTAGATTTGGGCGATACGGTGTGCCATTCAGGCGCGCTATCCATCCGTGCTATTTATCCGTGCCCCGGGAGGGTTTATGAGTCAGATGAGGTTTAATCGGTCCTTTCTTGGCGGAAATACCAGGTCGATGATCTGGGCGGTTTTGGCCCTTGTCACTGCAGGATGCGGAAAGACCGAAGCGCCCGAGAGCACGCCCAAGCGCGCGAAGACACTCTTCGATGCCCATACGCACCTCTCTGGAAGCGCCCCCTCCAGCGCGACTTCTCTCAATGGGTCACAGACCGTCGTCTTTGACTCACCGCTGAGCGGCGTGACATCCAAGAGCAGTTTCGCGCTGACTTTTGTCCTCAATGAGGGAGGAAGTTTGGCGTTGAACTCCAATGGGAACAGCCGCTTGGGGGGCGCCATCGGGGTCGTCTTCAGTCGAAGCGGTAAAACCCTGAGCGTTAAACTGAAAGAAGGTGGCGCGGAAACGAATGTTTCGGCCGCCTTCGCGAGCCTGGATGCTTCGGAGACGCTTTCGTTCCTCGTGGACGTCCACAATGATGAGGTTCCGGCCCATATCCTGATCTGGTCCGGATCCACTTCGGCTTATACCGAAGACGCGGCCCTCATGAATTCCGAGGACCCGGGCTTCAATCCGCCCGGAAACGGAAGCGGGCAGTTCTGGGGCCTTTCGCTTTCTAACGCGACCGTGAGCCAGGCCCAGGTCGGTGGCGCCAAGTTCGTCGAGTGATCGCGCTGATTTCGGGGCTTAAGATGCGGAACCGCAACTTCCTGTTTTTCTTCACCCGCCTGATCTCGGGGCTCTCGGTCGTCTCGTTACTCTCAGGCCTTCTATCATCGGCGGTCCATGCCTCCGACGGATCCGGGCTCCAAACGGCTGTCGCCGTAGACATCTTCGGGCAGGCTGGGACTCCTCGGGAAGGTAAAGCGGACCGTCTCGAGGTACGCGAGGCGGAGCTGATTCTTTTTGCGCCAATTGATCCTCTTTTCGATGGTCAGCTCAACATGGCGGCCCACCAGGAGTCGGGTGTGGCGCTTTTCGAGGTGCACGAGGCCTACCTCTCCTCGAGTAAGCTTATTGCTCGGTCGCGTCTTCGGCTCGGGCAGTTTTTTCTGGGCATCGGTCGGTTGAACCAGTTTCATCGCCATGACTGGCCGTTCGTCTCCGCGCCCAAGGTTCAAAGGGAGTTTTTCGACAAGGAAGGGGTCAACGATTCCGGGTTGGAATGGAGCTATCTCCTCCCGCTTCCGTTTTTCCTGGATCTAACCGGTGGCTTGACCAGTGGCTGGACGTTTGGGCACGCGCATTCAGAGGGGCAGCGCCCTTTGATCCCGACCCACTATCTGAGGGCCGCCACTTACTTGGAGTTGCCCATCGACGGGGGAGCCCAGCTGGGCCTGAATTACCTGGGCCGCAAAGCCGCCAACGAAACCCAGCAGCGCTATCTCGGCCTGGACGCTACCGCCAAGTGGCGCGAAGGGCGGACCTTGAAGTTTCTGTTCCAGTCGGAAATCTGGCTTCGCGCTTTGACCCCCGGCGGCGCTGAGACCGAGGACACGCTCGGCGCGTACGTGTTTCCGCAATACGGTTTCGATCCGTCGCTGCAATTCGGCGTCCGGGCGGATTATTTTTCCGTCCTGAACCAGAAGAACGCGGTCGGAGGCTCCGTCTCCAATTCCACCATCGCGCTGATTCCCAGCCTGACCTACAAGGCGAGCGAGTTTTCTACCCTGCGGGCCAGCTATACCCGCGAATGGGTCAGTCAACAGGGCGCCGAAACTCAGGCCAGCGACCTGATCGAGCTTCAGGCGACTTTCATTCTGGGCGCCCATCCGGCGCATGATTTTTAAGGGGTGAGGATTTTTCAATGAGTACCGGGTTCCAAAAAATTTCGGGCCTTCTTTCCTGGGGCCTCATTTCCGTAATATCCCTAATGTCCGTGACGTTTGTCACCCCGTCCGCGGCCGCGGCCACTCCGGTTCAGATCGTCACCACGATTCCTGATCTGGCTTGGGCGGCCCGGGAGATCGGCAAGGATTTCGTCGCCGTCAGGTCCCTCCTCAAAGGAGTGGAAGATCCTCATTACGCGGATGCGGTCCCTGAGTTCATTCGCCTCGTCTCGAACGCGGACATTGTCTGCTCCGTCGGTCTGGATCTCGAAGTGGGTTGGCTGCCCAAGGTCCTTTCGCGATCCGGCAACGCGCAGGTACAGCCCAATGAAAAAGGGCACTGCGAGCTTGGCAAGGCCGTGGACGTTCTGGACAAGCCTTCTGGATCGGTGGATCGTTCCATGGGGGATGTGCACCCCATGGGCAACCCGCATTTTTGGCTGAGCCCCAAGGCCTTGGCCAAAGGGGCGTCGCAGATTCTCGAAGCGCTTCTCCGGGCCGATCCGGAGCATGCGGCCGCGTATCAGAAAAACTACTCGGAGTTCAGCAAGAGAATGGACGCGCTCGTGGAGGCCGGCCGGAAGAAACTCGCGCCTTACTTGTCGAAACAGGCTGGACCCCAGGTGCTGGAATACCATCGCGAGTTCACGTATTTCCTCGACGCCTATGGCCTCAAGGCTTTTGGAAGCATCGAGGAAAAGCCGGGAGTGCCGCCTTCCGCCGGACGAATCGCGGGCATCGCCGCGAGCGCCAAGTCCGCCGGTGTCCGACTCATCCTGGCTACCGACTACAATCCTCGAAAGACCGTGGAAAGGGTCGCGGAGATCTCCGGGATCCCGAGCCTGATCGTGCAGGCTTCGGTGCAGACGGGAGGCCGGTTCAAAGACTATATCTCGCTCCAGGAACATGCCGTCGATTCGATCGCGGGGTTGCTCGATTCCAGTAAGGCTCGGCAATGATCGGCGCGTTCTCCCTCATTGACGTTTCGGCAGTGGCTTACGGAGCGCCCGGCGGCAAAGTTCTCGCGCGCGACCTCTCCATTCGGATCGAAGCGGGAGAGTTGCTTCTGGTCACCGGGGCCAATGGGTCCGGAAAGTCGACACTTCTTCGCGTCCTGCTCGAGCAGCTCAAGCCGCTTGCCGGAAGCGTCAAGCTGAGTGTGGAGCGGTCGCGGATCGCACTCTTGCCCCAGCTGCAGAACACGGAATTCCATCTGCCGCTGACCCTGAGGGACGTGCTTGAAATCTCGATGAAAAGGCCGGTCGCGGAAGCCGAGATCATCGCGCTCGGGTTGCTGGATCGCGATCAGCTCGATCTGGGTTGGAATTCCGCGAGTGGAGGCGAGCGCAAGCGGACGTTGCTCACGCGCCTTTTGCTCGCATCGCCCAAACTTTTGCTTCTCGACGAGCCCATGAACCATCTGGATCAGGAAAGCCGGGAGCGTGTCCGGTGTGCGATTGTCGATTTTCTTCGGGACGACAGGCGCGCTCCACGTGGTGTGGTCTTGGTTTCCCACGAAAAGCGCCTCCTCTCGGACTTCCAGCAGGTCAAGACTCGGCATCTTCATCTCGGGGCGTCAGATGAGTCGGCTGGCTCAGAAGAGGGGGATTGCCCATGATGGAACTCCTTTCGCTGTATTCGTGGACCCTTCCGGCGGGCTGCATTTTCAGCGGCGCCTTGGCGCTTCTGGGTTGTCAGCTCGCGTCGCGCGATCGCGCGATGCAAACGGTATGCGTCAGCCAGGGCGCAATGCTGGGCGTCCTCCTGGCTCTGGCTTTCGAGGGGGCTACGCAGAGCGTTTTTCATGCCGACCCGGACAGCCACCTGGCGCCATTCGTCTTTTCGTTCCTCGTCTCCGCGGGGACGTTTCTTGCCACCGATATTCTGGCAAAGCGCAAAGGAATTTCCAAAAACACCTTGTTCGCGGCGGTTTTCTCGCTCCTACTCGCGTCGGGCCACTTTGTGACCGCGGTTTTCCCGGCGCTCGAAAGCCACATGTCGCAGATCTACTTTGGGGATCTGGCGACGCTCACCGAGTTCGACGCAAAGATGACGTTGGTGCTGGGGCTCATCGGCGCTTTTGTGCTGATCGTGTTTCGCCGGCCCATCAGCGGACAATCGTTCGAGCTGGCGACTTTCGGCCATCAACATTCTTTAGGCACCGGAAAGCGCTGGGCGCTCCTGTTCAACGCGCTCTCCCTGAGCGTTCTCTGCTTTTCCGTGCAGTTTCTCGGTTTGCTTTTCACCATCGCCCTTCTTTTTCTGCCGACCACGATCCTGAGATTCGCAAGGTCAAAGGGTCTCTCCAGACACCTGTTCTGGGCCGCTGGATCGGCGATGGCCAGCACGGGAGTGGGATTTGCGCTCTCGCTTTATTTTGAGCGTTTTCCCACCGTCCCCACGGTCACTTTGACGCTCTTTGCATTGACCAGCGCGGTTGCAGCGCTTGAATCGATCTGGAATAGGCCAGGTCGTCAAACACCCAGTCGATAAACTCGACCGATTCAGAGGAGATCAGCATGAATAAATTTGGCTTAGTGGGAGCAGCATGGATCGTGGCGTTGGCGGGAGCCGGGATTCCGGGTGTCCATGCCGCGGACAAGAGTCTCACCACCGACGAGCTCGTTCAGGGGATCGATCTCGCGTTTGAACAGTTTCAGGCCGTCTTGGGCGAGCAGGCGCTGGGCACGATTTACGGTTATCAGGGCGTCAAGCAGGGGGCTGAAGCGATCGTCAAGTTCCACTACAAGAACGGCGCTGAAAAAAGCACCCTCACGTTCCATTGTGGATTTGCGACCCATCCGAAAATGACCTGCGTGAAGCAGTGAGAGGGGAAGAATCCATGAAACGGAAGTTTGAAAAAGCGGTCCTGGGCGCCCTTTTCGCAGTGATCCTGATGGGCGGCAGGGTTCACGCGGACGAGGAGTCGACTCCGATCACGGCTCGGGAGCTTCGCGCGGCTTTGCCGATCGCGATGAACCTATTTTACGAAAAGCAAGGGATCTGGATCAAGGAGAAGGTCACTGAAACCCGTGCAGCCGTCATCGGCGACGAGCTCGAGATCAAGATCTTTTACCGATATGGGGCTCTGAAGAAGGCGACCTATTTCTGTCACTTCCATACGCCTGAGCGGTTTGATTGCCACCCGTCGATGATGGATCACTGAGATGGATCACTAAGATGGATCACTGAGCCAGATCACTGAAACGGATCACTGAAACCGATCACGGAGCAAGGAGTTAGGTATGATTCGATCGCGAGCGAGGCTGATCAGCGCTCTCGTGTTGCCAGTCGCCCTGGCGTCTGGTTGCAACGCGGTGGAGACGCAAGAAAAGGCCCAAGAAAAAGCGCAGCCTACCGTTCAAGGGCCCGCTTTGCAGCGAAAATGCGTCAAAGAGAGGGTCAAGCCCCCAGCAGAGCGGGGTGGGGAGAGCTGGGAGGATGTCGGCGGCTATTGCCTGGCGGAAATCCGCGGCGCTCAGGAGTCGGCACTTCGTAAATTCGAGAAGAAGATCGCCCCGCGTTCTTCGGTCCAGAATATCAAAGTCTGGGACTCTGGCGCGGCCGTGAGCGTTGCCATTCAATATAGCGACAGTGACGACTCAGAGTCGGAAACCCGGTATCTCGCGTGTCACTACCACTCGGAGACTTCGGTTTCGCTCTATTGCCATTTCATGTCCGAGCCGGGGCCAAACGAGCCGGACTCACCGACACTGGGGACAGATTCCGAAGAACTCCAATGAGTGGGAGACCTCCGCATAACCCATCTTTTTGCCCAGCCGGTCAAGCTCGTGGGCAACCTCGTGGTCTTCGATGATCTCGATCCGGCGGCACTTGTTGCAGATGATGTGGTGATGATGGGCGTGGCCGGGCTCGGCCAGCTCATAGCGCGCCAGACTGTCCTTGAAATCGCAGCGTTTGAGAATGCCCGCTTCCTCGAGACTTCCGAGCGTCCGATAGACGGTAGCGAGATCGCACACCCGTTTGGTGATGATCGTGTGGATCTCTTCGGCGGTGAAGGGGCCATGCTCGCCGACAAACGCCTGGAGGATCGCTTTGCGGGGAGCGGTGATTTTGAGCCCGGCAGCTTTGATCGCAGCGAGGACGTTTTCCAAGGATGGAGCGGAGTGCGTGTGAGAGTGGGCGCGGGGCTTCCTGGTCATTTCACACAGTCATAGGGGAAGGGGCTTCATTCGCCAAGGAAAGACTGAGCCCGTGCCCATCGCAAAGCGGTTCACAGCCACTTCGATCCGAACTCCGCCATGGCATCGAAAACGACGGAGAGTCCGCGGCCTTTGGGCGTTAGCGAATACTCCACGCGCGG
>CAYXVB010000018.1:0-9555 GCA_964467785.1 uncultured Bacteriovoracaceae bacterium | reverse complement strand
AAAATTAACCCTACTTTACTGAGTGTACCACAAAGAGAGAATGACACTCAGGAGAAGTCTCACCATGAAGCTGAAAACTGGCCTGCTGCTCTCAATAATGGGCTTTGGCCTTTTTCTCGGCTCCTGGAAATGGATTGGAAGTCAGGGAGAGAGAGCAATGAAGCGGCAAAATTCGTCCCAACAGGAAATTCAAGTCCGGCCGTTTGCGCGTTTGCCAGCGGTCGATCTCGGCTGGATCAGTTTGAAAGATCACTTCATCGCGACGGTCGGACCCCATTCCGGAAGGGGAGAAGCACTGAAAAATCTCTTGGTGGCCGCGGACGCCACGCTCAAACCCGATGCGCGCTTTCCGATGCATCCCCACGGCGACATGGAGATCTTGACCTGGGTCGCGCGGGGGACTTTGCATCATAAAGACAACAAGGGTTCGGAGCAGTTCGTGCCTTCTTTGAGTCTGCAATTGATGAGCGCTCGAGACGGGATCTTTCACGCGGAAGGGAACTCCGGTTCCGAGGACCTAAGGCTTCTCCAGATCTGGATTCGTCCCCATTCTAACGGAGGCATCCCCGAAGTCCGTCATGCGCCCCTCATTGGCGAGGGCTTTCAGTTGATGGCGGGGCCCAAGCAGGCTCCGCTCGTTATTCGCCAGGATCTCTGGCTCTACGCCGCAAAGCTGGATGGGCGCCAGGATTTCGAAGTGCCCAGCGGCCAGTTCGGGTACGCGGTCTTTTTCGGCAAGTTCCGGTTGGGACAGAAAGAGCTCGCGGACGGGGATGGGGTGGTTTTGGATTCAGGAAAATTCGACGTCACCGGCACGGGGCAAGTCGTGCTCCTGTTGCAGAACCAATAAGCTCATCGAAAGTCCCTTTGAGCGCCTATGGCGCCGCTTTGAGTTTTTATTCGCTCGGGATTCTCCTATACTGGCGCTTGGAGGATCTTTGATGTCCCAAGTGGTGGTTCGCGCTTTTGGTTGCTCGATGGATGGATTCGGCGCCGGCCTACAGCAGAGCCAAGACGAGCCCTTTGGTAAAAACGCCATCCAGATCATGAACTGGTTCTTTCCGACCCGGACTTTCAAATCGAAGTTTGGGCAAGAGGGGGGCAGCACGGGCCTGGACGACCGCTACGCGGCCAAGGCCTTCGAGGGTGTGGGCGCCTCCATCATGGGCCGCAACATGTTCAGTCCCCACCGTGGCCCCTGGGTCAACGAGGATTGGAAAGGCTGGTGGGGCGAGAATCCGCCCTTCAAGCATCCGGTTTTCGTGTTGACGCATCATCCTCGGCCCAGCCTGGAGTTTGAAAACGGAACGTCATTTCACTTCGTCAACGGCTCGCCGGAAGCGATTCTCGAGCAAGCCCGGGCTGCGGCCGGTGGCAAGGACGTCAAGATCAATGGCGGCGTCTCCACGGTCCGCGCTTTCTGGAAAGCGCGACTGATCGACGAACTGCACCTGGTCATGGCTCCCGTCTTCGTGGGCGAAGGTGAGCGGCTCTTAGGCGGGCTTGGAGTCGAAGACGCCTACGAAGTGGCCGGCTTCGAGGCCTCTGAAGCGGCGGTGCATTACCAGATCCGCAAAAAGAGCTAAGGAAACGGTGTGACCGGCGCGGTAGTAGCTCCTCGGCTGGGCTTAAAAGAAAATCTGGGCCAATTCTCGCTATTGGTGGTCGTAAACGCCTTTGTCGGGGCCATGGTCGGCCTCGAGCGGAGCATATTGCCTCATCTGGCGGAAAAAGAATTTCACCTGGCGGCCAAGGCGGCGATCCTCTCTTTCATCGTTGTTTTCGGGTTCGTCAAAGCGTTCACGAATTATTTTGCCGGAAGACTTTCGGATCGCTTCGGGCGGAAGCTCGTGCTCGTGATCGGATGGGCGATCGCGCTGCCCGTGCCCTTTCTTTTGATCTGGGCCCCAAGCTGGAATTGGATTCTCGCGGCAAACGTTTTGCTCGGCATCTCGCAGGGACTCACCTGGTCCACCACGGTCATCATGAAGATCGATCTCGTCGGCCCCGCCCGTCGCGGCCTGGCCATGGGCTTCAACGAATTTGCCGGCTACTTTGCCGTCGCGGGCTCCGCGCTGGCGACCGGATATATCGCGAGCCATTACGCGCTTCGTCCGCAGCCTTTTTACCTCGGGATCGCGTACGCTTGGGTCGGCCTGGTGTTGAGTTTGTTCTTTGTGCGCGAGACCCAGCATCACGTCGCTTATGAGGTCAAGCTGCACTCCGAAGCTCTTTCCGTTCAATTGAGTCAGCGCGAGATCTTCATCAAAAGCTCGTTCTCGGACCGAAATCTCTCGTCCATCACGCAAGCGGGCTTTGCCAACAATCTCAATGACGGCATGGCTTGGGGGCTCTTTCCCATCGCCTTTGCTGCTGCTGGTCTGAGCCTGGAGCGGATCGGTTGGCTCGCGGCGATCTATCCGGCGACCTGGGGGCTCTTACAGCTTTGGACCGGGCATCTTTCGGATCAGATCGGCAGAAAATGGCTGATCGCGGCGGGTATGTGGATTCAAGCCGCGGGGATCGCGCTCACTGCCGTTTCCCACTCCTTTGGATGGTTTGCGGCCGGCGGAGTCTTCCTCGGAGTGGGCACCGCGATGGTTTACCCGACGCTATTGGCGGCGATCGGCGATGTCGTCCATCCCTCCTGGAGGGCCTCGGCCGTCGGAGTGTATCGTCTGTGGCGCGACTCCGGCTACGCGATCGGCGCCATTATTGCGGGAATTACGGCGGATGTTTTCGGAGTCAATGCGGCGATCTGGGTTGTGGCCGTCATCACGCTCGCCTCGGGGGGCGTGGTCGCGATACGAATGGAAGAGACCCTTAAAAAGTCGTGACGGTTTGCAATCAGGGCGCGGGGAGTCGGCCCAGGGCTAGCGCTCAAAGCACATCCCCCCAGGATGGGCTGATGGCAAACGCCGCGTTGATCTGCCCCACGTGCGAGTAGGCCTGGGGGAAGTTGCCGACCTGACCTTTTCCTTTCGGAATAAAGTGCTCGGAAAGAAGCCCAAGGGAGTTGGCGGAAGCGACCGCTTCGGCCATGACTTCGCGGGCTTCACTGATCTCTCCGATCTTGGCGAGCGCCTGTACGAGCCAAAACGAGCAGATGAGAAAGGCGGACTGAGGCAGACCGAAATCGTCCTTTCTTTTGTACCGATAGAGAAACGCCTGCGAGCCCGGATCGTTGACGACACTGAGCTCCTGGCGAATGATTTCAACAGTTCGCCGCGAGACGTCCAGATCCGGAAAGCGGAGGATCGGCAGCTGAAGAAGCGCGGCGTCGAAGCTCTCATCGGCGGGACCGTTTCGCAGCGCGCCCTCGCGTACGGCTCTGCGGATCGCTTCCTCAGCCTGCGCCTTTGCTTTGGGGAGATCAAAGGATAGATCCTTGAGGTAGCCTCTCTGTTTGATTCGCTCGATGCGCTCCAAGCCGGCCCAGCACATGAGATTCGAGAAGGAGTGCTCCTGCCAGCCGTTTCGGATTTCCCAAAGTCCGGCGTCAGGCTTGGAGACATTCTGCGCACAGAGCTTCGCCAAATGCTTGAGTAATCCTTCATGGTCCTTGGATCGGAGATGCTTGAAGCGGTCATCGAAGAAGATCGGGGCCAGCGTCAAGATCATCTCGCCGTACACATCGTTTTGGACGTGCTCGGCGGCCTGGTTTCCGCTTCTCACTGGGCCGGTTGAGAGAAACCCTCGCCAGTGGGGATGCACTAGTTCCGGCAGCGGCAGACTCTGATCGAGGCGGTAAACGGGGCGCAGCTTTTCGCGTGAGTGTTCATGCTTTTCGGCGATGTTGAGAAGAAAAGTAATGAAGCCTTCCATCTCTTCGAAATGCCCCAGATTGTGAAAGGCCGATAAGACGAAGTATGCGTCCCGGAGCCAGCAATATCGATAGTCCCAATTTCGGTGCTGTCCCACTTCCTCGGGGAGGCTGGTCGTCAGGGCGGCGAGGATCGCCCCCGTGTCCTCGTAGCAGTGGAGCTTGAGCGTGAGCGCTGAGCGAATCGTTTCGGCCTGGTAGAGGCTCGGAATCGAGCATTGTTTTACCCAAGTTCGCCAATACTCTTTAGTCTGCTCGAGAAAGGATTGGGTCGTGCGGACGAGATCGTCTTCGATGCCAAGGCCCCAGGTCAGGCCAAAGTACAACGGTTCCTTGAGGGCGAACGAAGTCCCGTCGCATAGATAAGTGAGAGGCATGTTGGTCAGAAGCCGGAGCGATTCGCCGCCGATGTCAAAGCGGAGGTGATTGTTACCTCGCACGGGGTTGACCCACGTCCTGTCCCAGCCGTTGACGGGCCTGCAGCTCACCTGGATCGTGGGACTGCCTGAGACCGGCTCCACGATCCGAAAGAGCGCGTTGGGGCGAAACATCCGGCCGTGTTGCGAAAACCGCGGACAGAAATCGGTGATCTTCAGTTCCGAGCCGTCCTGGGTGTGGAGGCGGGTGATGAGGATGTTGGTGTTATCGAGATAGCTCTGGTCCGTGGACGCGAGATCCTGCGCTTCGATGCGAAAGCTTCCGCCTTCGGGATCGAGTAAACGCCCGAAAACCGGAGGACTGTCGGGCCGCGGAAAGCAGAGCCAGTCAATGGATGCGTCGTGATAAATGAGCGCCGCCGTTTGGCAGTTTCCAATCAATCCGTAGCGATACACGTTCGAACCTCCTCATGAAGCTCTACAGTTTCCAGTTTTCCGATTTTACTTTGATATCAAAATGAATCAAGTAAACTCCTGTGATGCGCCTATCCTTACGCTTTATTTTTCCTCTGGCGGTGGTGTTGGGACTCGTTGCCTATGGTGTCGTCCCCCTCGTGGACACTCTCACGCTCAAATGGTTCGTGAGGGACATGGACATCCGGACGAAGTTGATCGGAAACACCCTGCAAGACTCGCTTGTGCCGCTTTTGGATGCCAAGGAGGGCGCGAAGGTCCAACGCCTCTTTGACCGCGTGATCCAAGACGAGCGCCTTTATGCGATTGCCTTTTGCAGCCCAGAAAAAAAATTGTTCTACAAGACCCAGAGCTTAATCAAGGACATCCGTTGCGACGTTACGACGGGGACGGAAACGCAGTCTAAGATCATCAAGCTCCCGCAAGGGCCGCTGCACCTCGCGTTTCAACCGATCGAAGAGTCGGGGCGCAACTTAGGTAATCTCGTCTTGGTCCACGACATGAGCTTTGTCGTCCGCCGGAGCTCCGACACCAAATGGTACATCGTCTATCTCTTTGCCGGGCTCGCCGCGGTCATTTCGCTGCTGACCGTCTTGATCGCCCAGATGAGTTGGAAAGGATGGATCAAGGGGCTGAGATCTCTGCTTAAAGGGGAGGGGTTGCTCAAGCCGATCTCTCAGATCGTGTCGCCCGAGCTGCGACCCATCGTGAAGGATCTGCGCGTTTTGATCCGCGATCTGGAATCGGAGCGAAAAGCGAAAGACGAAAGCCAGATCACCTGGAGCCCGCGAGCCCTCAAAGAGATCCTCAACACGGAGCTGACGGGCGACGAGGTGCTGATCGTCTCGAACCGCGAGCCCTACATCCATGTCAGACGAAACGAGAGGATCGAGGTGCAGTTTCCCGCGAGCGGCTTGGTGACGGCGCTGGAGCCAATCATGAGGGCCTGCTCGGGCACGTGGATCGCGCACGGATCGGGCAATGCGGACCGGGAGGTGGTCGACAAAAACGATCATATCCGAGTGCCACCCGAGAATCCGTCCTATCAGATTCGCCGCGTTTGGCTCACCCCGGAGGAAGAGCAGGGCTACTACTATGGATTCGCCAACGAAGGCCTCTGGGCGCTCTGCCATATTGCGCACACGCGGCCGATCTTTCGCTCGCAGGATTGGGCGCAATACGTCGCGGTCAACAAGCGTTTTGCCGACGCCGTCGTAAAAGAGGCAAAGACGGACGACCCGGTGGTGTTGGTGCAGGACTATCATTTCGCGCTTCTCCCCAAAATGATCAAGGAGCGGCTCCCCAAGGCGACGGTCATCACGTTTTGGCATATCCCGTTTCCGAACCCGGAGGTCTTCGGCATCTGTCCGTGGAGAGAGGAGCTCCTCGATGGGCTGCTCGGAAGCAGTATCTTGGGCTTTCACACCCGCTTTCACTGCAACAACTTCATCGACGCCGTGGACCGCTTCATGGAGAGCCGGATCGACCAGGAGACCTCGACGATTTCCTACCGGGGGAATCTGACGGCGGTAAACCATTATCCGATCTCTATTGAGTACCCCGTGAAGTGGCTCAAGGAGCAAAAGGCGGTTAAGGAATGTCGCTCCCGGATCCGGAGTCTGAACGGGATGCCTGAAGATCGCTTAATTGGGATTGGCGTGGACCGACTGGATTACACGAAGGGCATCTTGGAGCGGTTCCTGGCGGTTGAGAGGCTTCTTGAGCTTGAGCCCAAGTGGATCGGCAAGTTCACGTTGGTTCAGATCGCGGCGCCCTCGCGCTCTTCCATTGACCAGTACCAGCATTTTGAAGCGGATGTTCGAGCGATGGCGACCCGGATCAATCAGCGCTTTGGCAGCGAGACCTACGAACCCATCTGCCTCAAGATCGAGCACCACAATGCCCCACAAGTGTATGAATACTACCGGGGGGCCGATGTCTGCGTCGTGACCAGCCTCCATGACGGCATGAACCTGGTCGCAAAGGAGTTTGTCGCATCGCGCGACGACGAGCAAGGCGTGCTGATCCTCAGCCAATTCACCGGAGCCAGTCGCGAGCTGCCTGAGGCACTGATCGTGAACCCGTACAACATCGACCAATGTGCCGCTGCTCTACACGTTGCGTTGGAGATGCCCAAGAGCGAGCAACGCAATCGGCTCCGCAGCATGAGAGGGCTCATTCAGGAGTTCAATGTCTATCGCTGGGCTGGGCGGATGCTGCTTGATGCCGCCAGACTGAGGCAGCGCACGCGCTTGTTTGGGCATTTAGAGGATAAGGTTCAAGGAAGGATGTCGATCACGCTATGAATCCCTTATTTGCTCCAGGAAGCCTAATGATCCTGGAGTCGCTGACTTTTACCCAGTCCCTTTTTGCCTTTGACTTTGACGGCACTCTTTCCAAAATCGTGCGAGTGCCATCCCATGCGACGATGAGCAATACGACGGCAGCCTTGCTTCGGGAACTCTCTGAGCTTGTGCCGGTCGCTATTATCTCGGGCCGCAGCATTGAAGACCTCAGGCAGCGCCTGCCGTTTGAGCCGCCTTACCTGATCGGAAATCATGGCCTTGAGGGTTTGGGGGACAATCTCAGTTCCCTCAAAAGTGCCAGGAAAACTTGCCAAAGTTGGAAGGAGAGTCTGGCTCAGGTCAGGTTCGTCCCCGGCGTGGAGGTCGAAGACAAGACCTACTCATTGGCCATTCATTACCGTCGATCACGCAATAAGAAAAAGGCCAAGGCGCAGATCCGCGATGCAGTCGCGGCGCTATCACCCACGCCCCGGGTCATCGCCGGAAAATCCGTCGTCAATCTCATGCCCGAAGGGGCTCCCCACAAGGGGATGGCCCTGATGGAGCTGATGAAGCGATCCGGCACGCGGAACGCCTTTTATATCGGCGACGATGACACGGATGAGGATGTGTTTGCCTTAAACAACGATGGCATTATCATGACCGTGCGAGTGGGGGAGAAGCGGAGCTCCCAGGCGAGGTACTATATCGAGCGCCAGTCAGAGATGAATCGCCTTTTAAAAGTCTTGATCCAGTACCATCGCCACTCCGGACCTCCGCAAAAGAGCCAAGGCAGAACATGAATCAACGCATTAAGTCATTGCATTCACTTTTTCATTTGGGACTATCGATCCACCATCTGAATCAGAAATCCGAGAAGCAGGCCGGCTTGAGCTTGGGGCAGTGGTGCCTGCTCAGCCATCTCATCGACATGCCCGCCACCTCGGCGTTCGCCCTGGCCAAGGCGGTGGGGGTTCATCCGAGCACGCTCACGCAGACCCTCAAGCGATTGGAGAGCCGGAAGTTTCTATTCATCTCCGAGGACCCCAAGGACTCCCGAAAGAAGCTGATCGCCATGACGAGGCAAGGCAAAGAAGCTTTGGAGCGCGCGGATGAAGTCTTTGGACAACACGCTGATCGTTTGTCCGAAATGGACTCTGAGGTGACGAGACTTCGGGAGCGATTGACCTCGCAAATCGCCGCTCTTTGAGTCACTGAATGGGTTGGGCGGGGCGGGGCGGCGAGTGACGAAAAGGATTCAATGCTGACCGTCGGCATCTTCCATCTTCTTCAAAACGATGGCGATCGTCTCCGAATCGATCTGAGCTCGTTTCATCAGCGAGGTGGCTTTTGCGAAATCATCTGAGTCGACGGCTTCAAAAAAGTCGTCGACCTTGTCGATTTGGGCCAGTTTTTCGAGTACCAACGTCCCTTCAAAATCGCTTTCGTCCATTGGGGGTCGTGCTCCTTGAATTACCTAGGGAATGCCCAATCGCTGTGTTACATATCACGATTCTGAAGTGAGTTCGCTTCTTTAGAGTCTTGACGGCATTGTGCCCTTTTCCTCTTGAGTGGCTCCCAGCCTGAATGAAGCTAGACCAATGGATCATCGGTGATCTTCGCTTGCCGAAGCCATCGTCATTCAGGGAGACTGCCAGAACCTAAGCGATTACAAAAAGGAGCCTGATTCATGGGAAAAGCCAATCAAGCGACCAAAGCCAAGCGAGACCGTGAGCGGATGCGTCAAGAACGGAAGCAGGATAAGAATGAAAAACGTGCGCTGCGCAGTACAGAGCAAAAGGAAGAGCGAGAGCGGCTTTTGAAGGAAGGTCTTGACCCTGATCTGGCCGGAATCGTTCCCGGGCCTCAGCCTATGAGGGAAGACGAGTGACGAGAGACGAGTGACGAGTGAGATGAAGGGGCGTAAACATCTCTCCTCATAATAGACTTCATCGAAATCGAAACCCTCGGCGGCAGGTTCTCATGGCACTTCCAGGCGTCCCTTTCATTCGTGAGAATCTCGGCTCGACATCCGTCTAGATCGTACCCATGTGTCTGGGAAGACACTGCCTGAATTCCCGGCAAAATGGGATGGCCCCTCATTTGCTCTATCCTATATGAAACGAGGAATAGCGAATGAAGTGTCAAATGAGACGTCAAATGAGGCGTTGCCTCTCGGGTATAGGCATCCTGATTGTTGCGTTAGCACCTCTGGCTGGTCTGGCGGAGTCTCGCACAAATAAGATCGTTGAAATCAAAAAGGCCATTCCACTCTCAAATGGTGGCTATATACTGAAGACGAGCAATGGCGACGTTGGAATCATGTGCTCGATTTCGGCGCAAAATTCGGCTTGGCATGCGATGAACACCTATATCGCTCATGTGAATCAACTGACCTTTCATAAATCTGGCGAAAAGATCAAATTCAGTAGCGACAAAGATTGTTACGAGGCGATGAAAGCCGTGAGTGACTCTCGGGTGAAAACTTCCATCGTCTATTCTTCGGATACGAACTCGATTCTCGAGGTCAGGACAACTTTTGCTGCGACCGCTCGCTAACTGCTGAACCTATTGTAGGCCCATTCGGAATTAAAGG
>CAYXVB010000017.1:0-33587 GCA_964467785.1 uncultured Bacteriovoracaceae bacterium | reverse complement strand
TCGTACCCACGCGCTCACGGCAGCCCGAAGGCTACATCACGGGCGAGTGGGCGATCCGGCTCACGGAGCGTCGGCGCGAGGCCGTGCTGCTCTTGAGCGTCCGCCCGCGCTATCCCTATGTCGCCTGGATCGACGGCAAGGGCCCGGCCGCCGCGGAAAAGGGTACGCGCTCCCCGTTCGATCTCGCGCTATCCAAGCTCATCCGCGGAGCCCGCGTGCTCGGCTTCGAACTCTATCCGCGCGAGCGCACCCTGACGTTGTGGCTGCAGGCTAGCCCGGACGCGCTAGGCTCGGCGCGCCGACGGCTGGGACTCGCGCTCACCCTCATCCCCGCGCTCCCGGAGGCGCTTCTCATCGAGGATCCGGGCGATGGCACCGCCGACCCCATCCGGGGCTATCCGGTGCTCGCGACCTCCAAGCAGAGCAAGACGTCCGAAAGCCTGCCTTCGCGATTCATTCCACCCGACGGATCGCGCGCCCCGGCCGAACCCGCGGTGCGGACCGAGCTGGTTTCCGGTTCCGGCGCCTTTGTCGCGTATCTCGACGCAAAGCTCGAGGAGGAGGCGTTTGAAGTCCGGCTTCGGGCCTGCACTCGCGCGCTCAAGGAAAAGGCCGACTACGCCCGTACCCGCCTCCGTCAGAACGACACGGCGATCCAGGAAGCCACGCGCGAACCGGATTGGCAGCGCTACGGAGACCTTCTCAAAGCGACACTGCACGCGCCGCCGCCGCTGGAGGCGGACGGCACCCGCACGCTGCAGGACTGGGCCACCGGAGCGGACGAAAAAGTCCCTTGCGATCCCCGGCTCTCGCCGCAGGAGCAGATCAAGAAATTCTATCAGCTCGCGCGCCGCAAGCAGCGGCGTCTCGATGAAGCCCGGCTCCGGTTCGAAGACGCGAGCCTGGCACTGGAGTCGACCGAGAAGGCACTTGCCGCCCCCCCGGTCGCGCCCGATTGGAGCGCCCTCGAGGCGCTGGAGATCTCGCTCGGTCTGCGCAGCGCCAGCGGAGCCCCCGCGGCCGCCAAAGCGGCGCAGGCCCGCGGCGGCAAGCACGGCGGCTGGCAAGGTAAGTCCTTCCTCTCTCGCGACGGCTGGGCGATCTGGGTCGGGCGCTCCCGGGACGAAAATCTCGAGCTCACCTTTCGCCACGCGCGCGGCAACGACCTGTGGCTGCATGTCCGTGGCCGCCCCGGCGCTCACGTGGTGATCCCGGTGCAACCCGGAAAATCCGTGCCGCTCGAAACCCTGCTCGACGCCGCCACGCTCTGCCTCTACTACAGCAACGGCGAAAGCTGGGGCAAAACCGAAGTCGACTACGCCTTCAAGAAGCACGTCAAGCGGATCAAGGACTCGACCGAGGCGAGCTACACGAACAACAAGACGCTGATCGTCCAGTGCGAGACCGCGCGGATCCAACGGCTGCAGCAGCAGCATTAAGCCCGCCCGACCTAGCCGGCGGTTGGCTATTTGACCGGCACGTTCCGGAGCGCCATCTGCCCTTGATAAGTCATCAGGGATTCGACGAACCGGACTAGGTCCCGGAATGTCGGATACCCCGGAGCGCTGGCATCGACCGTCCCGCCGTACATGAGGAGACCGATCTCGCCTTCTCCCGTGACGGCGGCCGTCGCGCCCTTGCTCGCCAGGATCCGCTTGATCGAGAAGTCGAGCGCTAGATACGAGCCATTTCGGAAACGAAGGCGCAATTGAAGATTTTTCACCTCGTGAGGCAATGTCCGCGCGGCGTCGCTCGCGACCACCATACAGGCGCAACCCGACTCGCTGACATCGACCAGCACGGCGGGCAACCAGCGCCGACTCCCTTCCGGGACTGAAGAATCGGCAAGCTCGCAACCAATGTCGAGAAATTCCTGCATCGGGAAGCGATCCGCCTTGCGATGGGGATCCAGCGTCAGTCGCACCGACTTGAGTTCCTTGATGTCGATCAGAACACTGAGATCGACTACCCGCCCAGCTCCCGAAGCAGCGGGAGCCGCGGTCGAAGCGGGTTCGGAGCTGGACTCAGGATCGGGTGGAGTGTTGCTCTTGGACATAGCGTCTTTAAAGAATACCCTCAGCGGACAAAGTTCTGCACCACGAATTCAAGGGCTTGATCCTTGGAGACGAGGCGTCGCTCGATCGCCAGATCCTCGACGATCCTGAGAATCTCGGAGAACTCCGGCCCCGGCTTGAAGCCCAGCTGGATCAAGTCCGTGCCGTCGATGAGCCGGGGGAGATCGCGCCCCTCGCCTTTTTGAAAGGCGTCAAGACGCGAGCGGCAAAAGTCATGAAACGCCAGATTTCCGTCGGTGGCTAGCGCATCCGCCCGATGCAGCTCGAGAAGCTCGGCGAAATGAGGCTGCCGGACGAATCGGACCAGCGTGGACTCCCGCATCTCGAAAACTTCCTTGAACTTGAGGTGGTCCGCGACCATCGCAGCGATGCTGTCGCAGTCCTGGCGGGACATCTTGAGACGATTCGCCACGACGGCCGCGATACGAGCGCCATCGGTTTCGTGTCCGTTGTAGTTCTTTTTCTTGTTACGCTGCCAGGCCGCGGGCTTGCCGGTCTCATGAAGGAGGGTGGCCCAGGCCAGCGTGGCCGAACGCGTGGGATCGTGCCGTTCCAGCCAACGCAGGGCGCGCAACGTGTGCAACCAAACGTCGTCCTTGCCGGCGCTCGGCGGAGCGCCGGGCTGCGGGAGCCCCACTGTTGCATGGACCTCCGGCAGCACATGCTCCAGAAGATGCAGCCTGCGCAATAGCTCGAGAGCCTCGGCCGCACGCGGCCCTTTGAGAATCAAAGTCAACTCATCGCGGATCCGCTCGGAAGAGACATGGCGGATCAGCCTCGCCCGCGCTTTGAGCGCCTCGGCGGTTTGAGCCTCGAGCTCGAAGCCAAGAGCCGTCGTGAAACGGACTGCGCGCAGCAGCCGCAAAGCGTCCTCCTTGAATCTTTGGTCGGGATCGCCGATCGCTCGGATCACCCGCCGCTCGAGATCCGTCATTCCCCCCGTGGGATCGAGGATCCTTTGAGTTTTGGCGTCGTAGAACAGCGCATTAATCGTGAAGTCGCGCCGGCGCGCGTCTTCCTCGGGGCCCGAGAATCGCACCGCGACCGGATGGCGATGGTCCTCGTACTCGAGGTCCTCGCGGAAGGTGGCGACCTCGAAGAACTCAGGCGCTTTTTCACCTTCCGTCGCGCGGACCGGAACCTTGAGCACGCCAAAAGCTTTGCCTACAGTCACCGCCTCCGGAAAAAGCGCGCAAAGCTCATCGGGATTCGCATCGGTGGCCAGATCATGATCTTTGGTTTCCCGACCGACCAGGAAATCGCGGACGCTCCCGCCCACGACATAGGCGATATGGCCTGCATCGAACAGCCGCTGGATGGCGTCCCGGACATAACCGGGCAGCGGCATCGGACGCTCAGTCCGGATCCACTTCGAGGGGTTCTCCGTTGAGCTGATAACGGCTTTTGATGACGGTGTTGGCTTCAAAGCGGTCGTAGGCTTCGGTGCCTTCGGCTTCTCGGACACTGGGGCGTTTGCCTTTCGTTTTGCGAGCGTTTCCGCGGGCAGATCCTTTGCCTCCGGACTCTTGGCCGCGCTGGGTCTCGCTGCCGCCGCCGGTGGTTTCGGACTGCGTGGAAGTCTCCTCCTCCGCGGACGCAGAGTTCGCCGAAACCGTCAGTACTGCTGACGCCGCAAAACCAACAACTGCTACTATCGAGCGGAAAACTCTGCGCATGCTATCAAAATAGCAAACCCTGACGAAACTGCCAAGACCCCGAAGCCGTCGCGCGGCCGCGCCGCAAAAGCACGATAGGCCGGGACCGCCTCAGTGAAGAGACGCCCCGGCCCCATCGATTTGGCTAAAAAAGAGCCGTCGCAGATGGATCAATCGAGCGACGGACGGTCATCGCGGCGGATGACGCACTCGCCGATCTGTTTTTGGTGCTCACCCAGCACTAGGAGAGCGCGGAAACTAGGAACGGCCGGGTTTTCCAGGGTCTCATGCTCGAACTTGATCAGGATCTTGGGAACCTCCGCTCCAACGGCCTGCAGCTTGAGGAAGCGCTCATGCTCATGGTGGATCTTGGTCACTGTGGTGCCACCTGCGTAAACCAGCTCGAGACTCTCCTCGCCCTGCTCGGTGCATGCGATGGCGAGCTTGTTGGAGTAGTTTTCGGTCTCCAAGCCTTGACGAATAGTGACGGACGCCAGCGCCTTGCAGGCGTTGAATCGCTCGTGCTCAGGCGTGACGGCGGGAGCCTCCCGCCAGAACTGGCAAGCGATGTTCAAGCGTTTGTAATGCTCAGGCGTCGAAGTATCTGCAGCTTGCGCCGAGACTGCGGGAATAGCGGAGGCCAGAAACAGCGCTGCGAAAAGTGAATGGGCTTTCATGAACGTTCTCCTAAAATTTGGGATGTGTTGAAAAACTCTGCCGAGCTGCCCCGAGGCAAGGACGGCGTGCCCCAGTCTGCAAGCCCCGTACATGGCTCCGGGCGCCGGACGGGAGAGTCAGGAGATTTTCACTCACGGACCGGATCATCGATCCTGGGCTGTCCACCGTTCTCGGTGAGATCGCCCACGTAGCAGCGTCCGCGATACAGCCCGCCAGACGCGAGTTCCAGCTTGGCTTCGTAGGTGCCCACGCGCGCGAGCGCGCCGACTTCCTCGAGTTCCACCATGGGAACCGACGGAACAGGGGATGCGTCGGCAACCTCAGGGCGAAGGAACTCCGCCGGATGATCCTCGCTGCGGATCACTCCGGCATCCTCGAAAAGGGTCTGTCGATCGCAGCCCACCGCATAGCGGACATGATTGTAGCGAAAGGCGCCGGATTCGAAGCGGGCCTCATAGGTGGCGCTTGCGTAACAAAAGCGCGGACCTTGTCCCGAAGTCGCATGAAAACGGCAATCCATCCGGCGGTTCACCTCTGGGCCATAGGCTGAGGCGGAAGCCAAAGTCGCGGGGACTGCCGCAAGACACACCCCCATGCACAACAAGATCGGTATTCTCATCGGTCTGCTCCTTCATTGAGTTTCGAGTTCGAATTCGCGCGTTAACGGGTAGGTGCTCCCTGAAGCGGAGCCCTCGGCGACGGTGCAAGGAGCGTGCGGATGAAATCGAGGATCAACGACGGGATGAAGGCAGATCCGTCCCTTTCGTTCTGTCGCGAGTCACTATGAGCTTGCCGACGACAGTCGCATCGTCATGGCGAAGTGCCGCGGCCGTCTTGGGTTGAGATTCTTCGCGGAGGTCCATCCGGCTGACCTTGACCTCAACGCCCTCGCAGGCGCAAAGGAGCAAGGCGCAACCGGGTGCGAGAAAATGAATCATAATTTTTCGCGGAAACATCGTCATTCCTCCAACAGCCCCCAACACCTTCGAATTCAGTTTGACGCAGCCATGAGCAACGCTCATGCCACATCGCACTTGGCGACACGAAGGGAGTCAGAGGAGGAGCATTTCATCGAAATCCCATGGACTTGAAGAACTCGCCCTAAGGACCAGACGCAACGGCGCTCCGCGTCACCTATTCCAGATTGAACGCTCTTGGTGACGATTAGACACCAAAAAAATACAAAGCCCCGTAAGGCCGAAGCCCCGGGGCTCGTATCCAAGTCGGAATGTCGCGACTTAGAGTGTCGGAGAGAGAGGATTCCTGCTCTCTGAATGTTCCCGACGATCCCCCGCAAAGGCGCTTTGAAGTCGATTGCGCAGTCCGGCGCGGATGGACTCAAACTCCTTGGGCAGACTCTGATCAATCAACTTGAAGAACTGGCCTTGGAGCTCCAACTCAGCATTCCACTTGTCGAACTCGATCGACATCAGTTCGTTGAAGCGAGCTTCCGACATCTCCGGCAATCCAGCCCAGCTGAGATCCGAATAACGCGGCATGTAGCCTAGTACCGATTCGACCGCGCCGCTCTTGCCGTTAACGCGCTCGACGATCCACTGCAGCACGCGCATGTTGTCGCCGAAGCCCGGCCACATGAACTTGCCGTCCTTTTTACGGAACCAGTTGACCCCGAAAATGAGTGGAGGATTCTTCAGAGCGTGGCCGACCTTCAACCAGTGATTGAAGTAATCGCCCATGTTGTAACCACAGAACGGCAACATGGCCATCGGATCGCGCCGGACCACACCGACCGCTCCAGCCGCGGCGGCCGTCGTCTCCGAACCCGTCGTCGCGGCGAGATAGACGCCCGCGTCCCAATTACGAGACTGGTAAACGAGCGGAATCGTGTCAGGGCGACGGCCCCCAAAGACGAATGCGCTGATCGGCACGCCTTCCGGATTTTCCCAGTGGGCGTCGATGGACGGACACTGCGAGGCCGGTGCGGTAAACCGCGCGTTGGGATGTGCCGCCTTGCGTCCGCAGCCGGAAGTCCACTCCTGGCCCTGCCAGTCCGTGAGCTTTGCCGGCGCCGTGTCGGTCATCTCTTCCCACCAAACGTCGCCATCTTCGGTCAGCGCGCAATTGGTAAAAATAGTGTTTTTGGCGATGGTCTTCATCGCATTGGGATTGGTCTTGAAAGAAGTGCCCGGCGCGACTCCAAAATACCCGGCTTCGGGGTTGATGGCGCGGAGGCGGCCGTCCTTGCCAGGCTTGATCCAGGCGATATCGTCGCCAATGGTCGTGACCTTCCAACCCTCGAAGCTCGGGGGCGGAATGAGCATGGCAAAGTTTGTCTTGCCGCAGGCGCTCGGAAAGGCTGCGGTGACGTAGGTCTTTTCACCCTTCGGAGATTCGACGCCGAGAATCAGCATATGCTCGGCGAGCCAACCTTCGTCCCGGCCCATCGTCGAGGCAATGCGGAGGGCAAAGCACTTCTTGCCCAATAACGCGTTGCCACCGTAGCCGGAACCGAACGACCAGATCGCACGCTCCTCCGGGAAATGCACGATGTACTTGTGATTCTTGTTGCAGGGCCACTTGACGTCGGCCTGACCGGGCTGGAGCGGCGCTCCCACCGAATGGAGGCACTTGACGAATGAGCCCTGGCCCAGGACCTCTAACGCGCCCTTGCCCATGCGGGTCATGATGCGCATGTTGACGGCGACATACGGCGAATCGGAAATCTCGACGCCAATCTGAGAGATCGGAGAACCGAGCGGCCCCATGGAGAACGGAATGACATACAGGGTGCGCCCACGCATGCAGCCATCAAAGAGGCCGCGAAGCGTCGCCTTCATCTCCGTGGGATCCGCCCAGTTATTGGTCGGTCCCGCCGCTTCCTTCTTCGCTGAGCAGATAAAGGTGCGATCTTCGACGCAAGCCACGTCGCTCGGATCGGAAAACGCCGCGTAGCTGTTCGGGCGCTTAGCCGGGTTGAGCTTGACGAGCATGCCGGTGTCAACCATCTCGGCGCAAAGGCGGTCGTACTCTTCTTGCGACCCATCGCACCAATAGACACGGTCCGGTTTGCAGAGCGCCGCCATCTCTCCCACCCATTGGATCAGCTTTTCGTTTTTCACGTAAGCCGGAGTCGAAAGTAAGGGCGTGGATGAGCTCTTGATTTCTGCCATGGACGGTCTCCGATCGGTTGATTTTTGCCGATCAATTTACACGGCGACCGAGCAAAAGCTAGACCAAAATGGAGGAATTCAATGAGCTCTTTCATCGCTTCGGATGCGACCCACGAAGTAGCCCGCGATGATGCAGCGTGCGATGCTGACAAGAATAATACTATTGCGTCGCGTAAATCACTTACCTACGGAACTTTCACTGAAATCGACCCATCATGACGTGATTTTTAAGCAAGCTAAATCATCTCGCACGCCTCCGTTCGAGCGGCATCCATTTCGACTCAACCGTCGTTTTGAGTTTGCCAATCCGCGTCCAGTCGATCAAAACGACAAAGAGGGCCTTATTTGTGAAGAAGCTTCTTCTGATCGAATCGTCAGACATCGGAGCGCTTTACTCCGCTGAAGCAACGCGTGCGCTCGGATACGAGCCCGTCTTTCTCTGCGAGCTCAAGGACTACCAAGGCGACACCCTCGAGCAGCTCCTGCGGTATCGGCATCTGGATACCCCCACACATTCGGCCGAAACCCTATTGGCTTTTTTGCAGAATCACCCGAATTGGGGACAAGAGAATTTGAAAGAGCTCGCGGGAGTAATGAGCTTTGCGGACTCACGGCTCATGGTGGCGCACGAAGTCGCGCACGCGCTCGGCGTACCGGGCCTGGATCCCGCCGTGGGCATTCTCAAAAGCAAGTCCGCGGTGGCGAAGCTCGCGCCCGAATACAGTCCGCCAACTCTCTCTTTCTATCCTTCGCGTCCCCCTCTCGCTGCGCTGAGCGACCTGCTGGCCACCTGCGGAAAACTCATCATCAAACCTTCGCAAGGCGCCGGCGCGCGCGGCGTCCTTTTCATCAAGGACGAAACCGAACTCGCCGACCTGCCGGATCGCCTCCGAAACCGCCCCGTTCCAGCCGAAATGGAAAGCGACGGCTGGGTCGCGCAGGCCTTTGTCGAGGGGCCGCTCTTCAGCGTCGAAGGTTTCGTGCTCCAGGGCAAGATCCGCATGCTGGGTCTCACCGGAAGGCGCAGGATCCTCTCCACCGAGTCGGCCGCGGATTTCCCGATCGACGCGACGGTCAGCGCCTCCACACACGAGCGACTGGCTGAGGCGACCGCGGCGCTCGTGGGCCGATCGCGCTTTCGCAACGGTTATTTCCACCTTGAATTCATCGCAGCGAGCGACCAACTCCGGTTGGTCGACGCCAATGCCGGCCGGCTGGGCGGCGGGCCGGTCGGCGAGCTGCTCGCGCTCTCCTACGGCGTGGATCCGATCGACATCTACCGCCACGTCATCGAGGTCTCGCTCCTGGGCCGCGCATCGCGCGATCCATACGCCGAGCACCATCACATGGGCGAGCCCCGGCGAGAGTCCTACTCCATTCTTTATGGCCTCGAAAAAGGTGGCATCCTCGAAGACGTGGAAATGCCCGCGAACCTACGCTGCTATCACACCCGGATCCTCGACCGAGGCGCGAAGGTCAGTCCCATGGGAATCGACGACTGGTCCTGGGTCGGAATTCTCACCGGTCTCAAGGCGGACGCGCTCGAGGCCATCGCGCGGATTCGCATCCACACGCGCGACGGCGTCTTTCCTCCTTGCTATTGACCGACAAGCTAACGCGCTCGGAACCGCCGTGCTATGATCACGGCATGCGCATCGCCGTGATCACTGACATCCATTCCAACCGCGAGGCCTTGACCGCCTGCCTCGCTCACGCCGAATCCCGCGGCGCGAAGCGCTTTGTCTTTCTCGGAGACTTCGTGGGTTACGGCGCGGACCCCGGTTGGGTAGTCGATGAGATCGCCGCGCGCGTGCGCGGCGGCGCGATCGCGATTTTGGGCAACCATGACGAAGCCGTCGCCACTCCCGCGGAATCCGGCGACGGAGCCAATATGCACAACGATGCGCGGACTGCGATCGAGTGGACCCGTGCCCGGCTTTCCGAAGAACAGCTCGAATTCCTGCGCCGGCTGCCGCTCAGCTGCGCCGACGAGGACCGGCTCTACGTCCACGCCAACGCCTGGGCTCCCGAACGCTGGGAATATATCCGCACCCCGCTCGAAGCGGAACGTTGCCTCCGCGCCACCGAGCAGCACATCGTCTTTTGCGGCCACACGCACGAGCCCCTGCTCTTTCATCTCAGCCCTCATGGTCGCGCGTGTGATTTCCTCCCGGTGCCGGAGACCCCGATCCCGCTGAGCCCGCTTCGACAGTGGCTCGCCCTCCCCGGCTCGGCAGGCCAACCGCGCGATGGCAACCCGGCCGCCTGTTACGCGCTCGTCGAGACGCAGGGAGGCGCATCGAAGACGCTCACTTTCCATCGCGTGCCTTACGATCATGACTCCACAGCCCGAAAGATCCGCGAGGCGGGGCTTCCCGAATATTTCGCCGCGCGCCTTTCGGAGGGGGTTTGAGAATGGGAGCCTCCGGATGATGGAAGGCGGCCAGGTCATCGACGGCTTCGTCCTGCAGAACCGAATCGTCAGCGGAGGCATGGGCACGGTCTGGAACGTCACTCACCCCGATTTCGCGGAGCCGCTGGTGATGAAGTTTCCGCTGCTGAGATACGGCGACGACCCAGCTGGGATTGTCGGTTTCGAAGTCGAGCAGATGATCCTTCCGCTGCTCCAGGGGCCGCACTCACCTCGTTTTCACGCCGCGGGTGATTTCTCGCGCCAACCTTACCTCGTGATGGAGCGCATCCCCGGCGAGTCGCTCGTGACCCGCCTCTCCGATGCGCCGCTTCCGCTCGACGAAGTGATCTCCATCGCCACGCGCGTCGCCACCGCCCTGCATGACCTGCATCGCCAACATGTGATCCACCTGGACCTCAAGCCCAGCAACATCATGTTCCGCGAGACTGGCGAAGCCGTGTTGATCGACTACGGTTTTGCCCGCCACGACAAACTGCCGGACCTTCTGGCCGAGGAATTCCGCCTTCCGCTCGGCACGCGCACCTACATCTCCCCCGAGCAACTGCTCCGGATCCGCGATGAGCCTCGCAGCGACATCTTCTCGCTGGGTATCCTCATGTACCACCTGCTCACGGGACAGCGGCCCTTTGGCGATCCCGCCACCACGGCTGGCATGCGCCAGCGCCTCTGGCGCGATCCGCTTCCTCCGCGGGCGCTCGTGCCCTCCTGCCCTCCTTGGCTGCAGGAGCTGATCCTCCACTGCCTCGAAGTCGATCCGCGGGCGCGACCCGAAACTGCGGCGCGCGTTGCCTTTGACCTGCAGAACCCCGAGCAGATCCCGCTCGGACCGAGGTCCCTCAAGCTCCGGCGCGACGGGCTCCTGCGAGTCGCGCGTCGCTGGCTCGACTCATTGGGCGAGGGATCTCCCGGCAGCCGCTCCGTCTCGGAGCATCTCTCGCGCGCGCCGATCATCGTGGTGGCCATCGATCCTGGATCCCAAGCACAGTCATCCGTGGACGCCGCCCGCGCCGACGCGCTTTCGGACGCGCTTCGCAAGGCGGCCCGACGCGCGATGGATATGTTCCCATCCTCGCGCCTGGCCTGCGTGACGGTTCTCAAAACAAACCGTCTCGCCCTCAACGTCACTATCGACAAGGACGGCAACAATCTACATGTCCAGCGTCTGGTCGAGCTCAAGCACTGGGCCCGCCCAATGGAGCTGCCCGCCGAACGCCTCACTTACCACGTGCTCGAGGAGCCGGATCCCGCGCTCGCCCTGATCCGTTACGCGCGCGCCAATCAGGTGGACCAGATCATCATTGGAGCGCGCGACAACTATTCGCTCCCGCGCTTCCTCAACGGAGTCACCGCGCGGGTCGTTGCGCAAGCCGGCTGCTCGGTCAACGTAGTCCGCGTCGTCAATAATGTCGATACGGCCACGGTCACCCACACAATCGATCCGTGCTGACACCTTGGCTCGCGCATTGCTTGATGTCCGCGGCAGAGAGACGCGATCGCTTGGAGCGACCGCAGGAGTCAGCAAAATGAACGCCCACAGGCGCAATTCCAAGAGTTCCGACCGCACTTCGTTTCGTCTGCTCGCTCACACCGCGCGCTGGCTTGGCTTCCTCGGCCCCGCCGCCGCCGGCATGCTCGCCTCTTCGTTTTTGAGCGCACAAGACGCGAAAGCGGCTGTTTCCATGGCTGCGAAAGCGGCCGCTTCCATGGCCGCGAATGCGGCTGAAGCCTATCAAATCCCAGTTCGGATCAACCGCAGTTTCTTCGAAAAAACCTATCAGCAATTCGTGCGGGTCGAAATCAACGGCACCCCCCTCGACTATAGCGGGCAAGGAACCTGGAAAGAACACCCCACCCAACTTCCGGCACCGGCACCCGATGCCTCCACTGGCCCCGTGCTCGCGGATTTCCGCGACTTCAAGGCCTGCTCGAGCTCCGACGGGGCGCCCGGCGTCCAGGTGTGCTTCAACGTGATGCCCGATGTGTCGAGCGTCGGACTGAACGCAAAAGAGATGAAGCTCGAAGGCCTTTCCCAGGTCGTTCCCTCAGAATGCAGTGAAGCCGTATCGCAACTTGCATTCAAAGGCGCTTCGCGCTCGGCTGGCGATTCCTCAGGCAGCCCTTCGACCGGCCTCGAAAACTACAGGGCAGAGTTCACCCACGACCATGCCGCCGGTGTTCCCTGCTCGCTGAAGGTCACCGTCATCTTTCAAATCTAAGCTCAAATCTAAGCTCAAATCTAAGCTCCCGCCGATCCATTCGATACCCGCTCGCTAGCTCCGGGCTGACTCATTGAAATAGGCCGAGCGCTCCGCCGGATCCCTGGTTGTTTTCGAAATGATCCATGTCCACGCTGATCGCGGCTCCCAGGATGGTCTTCCTTTGTGTCGGCGACCAGTTCTCTCCGCCGAAGTCCACGACGTAGGTATCCGAGTCTGTAAACGTTTCGGCAAGGACGCCACGCCATTTTTTGGTGATCTGAGCCCGAGTGCCGACCAGCGGAAAAGTCCAGAGCCGCCAGAACGGGCTTTCGATGCGTGCGAATCGATGATCCGACTCGTCCCTCAGATCATAGACCTTTCTAAACCAGCTCCAACGCCCGTGCACGCTGCCCACGCGCGCGCCCTCCGCGGTGCGGACTTCGAGGTCCGACAAAATCCAGTAAAAGGGCCGGACCAGGGTCAACATCGGCTTTTGGTCCGCGCTATAAACGTCGATTTCCATCGAGCGGTGTGAGCGCAGGATCAGTCGCGACAGCACCGCGAGAAACCCGCCCTTTCTTTCGGCAATCAAGCCGAGTATCTCGCCTTCGGGGCTGCGGACTTCGTAACGGTTTGAGGTTTCCCAATTGACCAGGATCTCGGTCCATTCCTTGAGCTGCCGGATAACGATCACATCCCTGTCAAAGATCACTCCATCTCCCTTACTGAAACCCAAGTGGATCCAGAGCATCCGAGATCCACGCAATTGACGCACCGAACTGCAAAAAGGAAGCGGATACCTTCTTTGTTATCGGATCAGGACCTCGCGCGGGCGCGCGCCGTCGGCGGGACCGACGATGCCTTTGGCTTCCATCGAATCAATCATGCGCGCGGCGCGATTGTAGCCTACTTTGAGATGGCGTTGAAGGAAGCTCGTCGAGGCGTGCCCCTGGCGCTTGACCAGCTCAATCGCCTCCGTCATCAGCGCGTCGTCGGCGTCGTTCTCGTCGCCGTCCATGTCCTCGTCCTCCTCCTCGTCGAGCAGGATCTCGTCTCGATAAGCCGGCTTGCCCTGGGACTTGAGGAATGAGGTGATCTTGGCAATCTCCTCATCGTCGAGCCACGCGCCGTGGAGGCGCAACAGCGACGAAGAGCCCGGCGGCACAAAGAGCATGTCGCCGCGACCGAGCAGGCGCTCCGCGCCGGGGCGGTCCAGGATCGTGCGCGAGTCGATCTGGCTCGAGAGCTGGAACGATGCGCGCGACGGAAGATTCGCCTTGATCAGGCCCGTGACCACGTCCGTCGACGGGCGTTGCGTGGCGATCACCATGTGGATGCCGGCGGCACGCGCCTTTTGGGCGATGCGGGCGATCGAAACCTCGACCTCCTTGCGCGCGACCATCATGAGGTCCGCCAGCTCGTCGATGAAAATCACGATGTACGGGAGCTTGCCCACGCGCGGCTGACCCTGCTCATCCACTTCAAAGGCCTCGATCCAGTCCGAGCCTGCCTGGCCGGTGTTGCTCTCGCTCTGATTCTCTTCCGAGAACAGCAGATCGTGCACCACGTCCACGCCCATCTCGTCCACCTTCTGATTGTAAGAGGCGAGGTTGCGCGCGCTCAACTTGGCCAGGATCCGGTAGCGGCGCTCCATCTCTCGCACGGCCCACTTCAGCGCGGTACTTGCATGGCGGGCGTCATCGACCACCGGCAAGAGCAGGTGCGGGATGTCCTGATAACCCTGGAACTCGATGAACTTGGGATCGACCAGGATCAGCCGCAGCTCGTCCGGCGTGAACCGATAGAGCAGCGAGCAGATCAGGCCGTTCATGAACACCGACTTGCCCGAGCCCGTCTGGCCGGCGCAGAGGAGATGCGGCATCTTGGCCAGGTCCGAAAGGTAAGTCTGGCCCGCGATGTCCTTGCCCATCACCACCGGCAAGTTGTGCTTCTGGCCGTGGAAATCCGGATGCTGGATGAACTCGCGCATGTAAACCGTCTCGCGATGATCGCTCGGAACTTCGATACCCACGACGTCCTTGCCAGGGATCGGGGCCAGGATTCGCACGCTCTGCGCGGAGAGGGCCATTGACAGGTCGTCGGCCATCGATGCGACCTTCGCGACCTTGACGCCCGTGCCGGGCTTGAACTCGTAAAGAGTGATGACTGGACCGGGGCGGACCGCCGTCACCTCTCCCTCGATCTCGAAGTCGGCGAGCTTTTGCTTGAGTACCCTCGAATTATCGATCAACTTCTCCTTGTCGAAGGTGGACTCGACCTTCGGGGGCTTGCGAAGAAACTCGACAGCGGGAAGTTTCCACTGGCCGCGCTTCTTCTGCACGGCGCGCGCGACGCGCTTGAGCTGCGAGCCGATCGCGGGCTTGGCCGGACCGGCCGCCATCGCGCCACCTTCGATCGCATGGCTCGGGGCCACGTCGTGCGGGAGGATTTTTGGGGTATTTTCCCCGTCTTCGTTTTCGCCTGCGTCGTCTCCCTCGTCTCCTTCGTCCCCCTCGTCGCTTTCGCGTTCGTCAAAACCCCCAGCTGCGTCGAGTGCCGACGCGGCGGCTTTGGCTTCTTTGGACGCAAAGGATGCAAGGGACGCACGGGACGCGCGCGTGGCCGCCGCGGCTCCGTCTTTTTTCAGGCCTTCCGCCAACTCAGGCAGGATATTCGGCGCCGAAGCCGGAACCGGCTTCATTGCGTCGTGGGTTTCGCCGTCCGCCACGAGCACCTCGGCTTCGATCTCCGGCATATTGGGAAGCTTCAGCTGCTCGGCTCCCACCGGAATCCCGGCCGGGCCGGCCGCCGCGAGCGCGCGCGCTTCGGCCATCGCGGCCATCCGGGCGCGGGTACGGGCAATCGCGCCTTCGATCAGGCGCTGCAATAGGTCGCCCAGAGCGTGCGCTACCCGCATCGCCACCAGGCCCATCAGATAAAGAAGGTAAGTGCCCACGAGCTTGGTCACCCGCCAGGTCACATTCCAGGCAGCGCGCATCACCACCGCGCCCATGTGCGCGATCGACACCGGCGTCGAAAGCACAATGGCCAGGCAGAACACCAGCAGCGAGACCAAAGACGAGCCGAGCGCGTTGAACTGTTGCACGAGCTGATCAGCGACCCACGCGCCAAACGCGCCCCCCGTCAGAAGCAGCGCGCCGCCGTAGGGCCAGTACTTCCACTGCAAGGTCAGAAAAACCGTCAGCGACATGACTGCGACCGTCATTCCGCCCAGCGTACCGACCACGCGGGTCAAGCCCTCGCCGCGGTGAATGACGTAAGCCATGAAAAAAGTCGCCGCCGGCACGAGAAAACCGCCCATCCCAAACCATTGCAGGATCAGGGACGCCAACATCGCGCCGACACGTCCGCAGGCGTTGTGTGGTTCGCCATTGAAATTGCTGAAGAACGACGGATCCTGCGGCGAATAAGTCGCCAACGCGCAGAGCAGGAAAACGCTGAGCGCGAACATCAGGATACTGACGACTTCCTTGAGTGGATTCTTGACGAGTTGTTTCATCGATTGGCCCTGTGTTCCTCTTGAACTCGCATTCGAGTGAAATTTCGGATACGGTGGGGGCGCGGCTGCAGCGCGCGAACTTCCGTTTAAAATTCGCATCCTCCAAGTGTACACAGCTATGGTACACAGGTCACGATGAGTCACAAAGTCCTCGCTTACGATCTGGGTGGAACGAAAGTCGCCGTGGGCGTCGTCAACTCGAAGGGCAAGGTCCTCGAAGAGATCCGAGTCCCCGTCGTCATCGAACAAGGCAAAGCGGCGGTCTTGCGTCAATTGTCTGACTTGGGCCGCGACCTCCTTTCACGCCATCGCGGCATCCGCAAAGCCGGGATCGCCTCCGCGGGACCTTTGGATCCGGTCAAAGGCGCGCTGCTCGATCCGACCAACTTCGCGAGCAAGGAGGGCACCTGGGGAAGAGTGCCGATCGCGGCGATCCTTTCGAAAAAACTAGGCATCTCCGTGAAGCTCGAAAACGATGCCGCCGCCGCGATCCTCGCCGAACATTGGATCGGGGCCGCTAAGAACGTCGAAAACGCCATGATTTTGACCCTGGGGACCGGTCTGGGCACTGGCATCATTGTCAACGGAAAGCTGGTCCGCGCCGGACAGAACCAACACACCGAGGCCGGCCACCTCATCCTGCGCGAGGGCGACGAGAGCGCGCCTTGCGGTTGCGGCAACCTCGGCTGCGCGGAAGCCTTTCTTTCGGGCCGCAGCTTTGCCCGCCGTTCCCGCTTGCGCTTCGGCGACTCCAACCTCACCGCCAAGGACATCGCCGATCTCGCCCGCAAGCGGGACCCGCGCGCCATAGCGGCCTTCGAGGAATACTCGCGCCTGCTGGCCACCGCAATCCATAACTACGCGGTCATTTACGCGCCTGAAGTGGTGATCTTCACCGGCAGCTTCGCCGAAGCTTCCGACCTCTTCCTCGACGCCACGAAAGAGCATCTCGAAAAACTACTCGCCCGTCGGCGCGTGGGCGTGGATCTGATGCCCAAACTCAAGATATCCAAGCTCAACAACATGGCGGGACTCATCGGCGGCGCTTACGTGGCGCTCAAAAACGGGCACCAAAAGAATTCCTTAAAAAAGCGCTGAGGTGAGCTCGCGGCCCCCCTTTGTCCGATCACCCTCCCTCCTCATCCGCGCTGACAGCCGCGCTCGGCTGGTCACGCCCCGAATACCGACGGGACCCCGCCGGGGCCATGGACGAAGTCGCTGGCTCTGACTAGAGTGGGATCTATGCGACTGCCGCGTCGACACTGAAAGGGGAAACTCGAATGCACGAAAACGCACTCTTGGCCGACATCGGAAAAGCGATCACCGCCGCCGCGCTGCTCGGAATCCCCGCCTACCTCCTGCGCGTGCCGTTGCTGCTGGCCTACCTGGCCGCCGGAGTCCTGCTCGGGCCCGGCCTGGGTCTTGGCTGGATCCGCAACCCGGAAAACATCTCGACCCTCTCCGAGATCGGTCTCGTCCTTTTGATGTTCATCCTTGGACTCGAAATCAACGTCGGAAAGCTGCTCCAATCGGGCAAAGCGGTGATCGTCAACGGCATCACCCAGTTCGTGGGCTGCGTGCTCCTCGGAGCCATCTACTTTGTCAGCCTGAAAGAGTTGCTCGGGGTGGAGGAAAGTTTTGGACGCTACGGCCTGGCGTATCTCGCCGTGGCCTGCGCCCTGTCTTCGACCCTCATCGTCGTCAAGATCCTTTCCGATCGGATGGAACTGGATTCCCTGACCTCACGGATCACGCTCGGAATCCTCGTCATCCAAGACCTTTGGGCCATCGCCTTCCTCGCGGTTCAGCCGGACTTGGCCGGCATGCGCCCGATGACCTTCCTGCTCTCGATCGGCAAGGCGGGGTTGCTGGTTTTCACCGGCTGGATCTTTGCCCGGTTTGTCCTTCCCCGGCTCCTGGCAATCGCCGGCAAGCAGCCCGAGCTCCTCCTCATCTTCTCGCTAGGCTGGTGTTTCGCGGTCTGCGGCATCGCCTCGAGCCTCAACCTTTCGCTCGAGATGGGCGCGCTCGTGGCCGGCGTATCGATCGCCTCGTTCCCGTACCACTCGGACGTCGCAGCCAAGGTTTCGAGCCTTCGCGACTTCTTCATCATGATGTTCTTTGTCGGCCTCGGGCTCCAGATCCCGGCTCCGACCCCGCTCATCTTGCTGCTCTCGGGGGCGATTATCGCTTTTGTCCTACTCAGCCGTCTGCTTACCGTCTATCCGGTCCTTTACTGGCTGGGCTACGGAAACCGAGCCAGCCTGCTTCCGGCGATCCAACTGAGCCAGCTATCCGAGTTCTCGCTCGTTTTCGCATCGCTCGGTGTCGCGTACGGCCACGTCTCCAAGGACCTGCTCTCCGCATTCATCATCGCGCTCGTCACCACGGCATTGATCTCCTCCGCGCTGTTCCCGGCGAGCCATGAGCTCTACCGCCTCCTCAACCCGTTGCTGGAGCGCATCGGCTTCAAGGATCACTTCAGTAAAGGGACTTCCGAGCCTGCGGCGGAGTCCCCCGAAACGCAGCCCTCGGTGGTGTTTCTGGGCTATCACCGCGAAACCAGCTCGCTCCTGCATGAGCTGCTCGCGCGCCACTCGCCGGCGAGCAAGCGGCAGTTCCTTGTGGTCGACTTCAATCCGGAGGCCCACCACAAGCTCCGGGAGCAGGGTGTGCCGTGCAAGTTCGGCGACATCAGCCACATCGATACGCTCAGAAGCCTGGATCTCCGCCACGCCTCGATGCTCCTCTGCACGATCCCCGATCACATCCTCAAAGGCACCACTAACATGAAGCTGCTCAAGCAACTTCGCGGGCTCGCGCCGCACGCCAAAGTGATCGTGACAGGCGAAAGGCTCGAAACCGCGCGCGAACTGTACCGCGCGGGCGCGGACTATGTCTTTGTCCCCCGATTCGTCGGCGCGCACCACCTGGCCGATGTGCTTGAGAAGTTCCGGACCGACCACGCCGAAGGACTCAAAAAAGGCGCGCTCGCCATCCTTGAAAAGCGCGTCGAAATCATCCCTTAGACGCGATGGCCAGCGGATCGAGGAACCCGCCTTGGGTCCCCAAGAGTCGCCGGATCAAAAGGCATCCCGACCGAAACAGCTTTGTTGGCTTCAATCCACTTGCCAAAAATAACGCACTGCGTTAAATAAGCCCGGATGAGGCTTTACGCTGTGCTCGGATTTCAAATCGCCTTCTTAGCAGCGTTTCTGAACGCCGGTCTCGGCCAGGTCGCGAGCGCATCGGCCGCGAGCGCGGAGGCAGCCTGCCAGGATCTTCACGCCGCCATCTGCGGAACTGGCGATTCCGTCTTCCATGACCGAGAACAGCGAATCCAGAGCCGACTCGATCAAGTGATTCGCGACGCGATGCCAGAACTGATTGAAGCAGGGATCCAATTCGACTTACGCATTTCGGACCCCTCCGATCCGTTGCGATCGATGCTCCAGTCCACCTCAATCCGTTATCCCTATGAGATGAACATGGCCAAGCGGGCGGTCGCCGCGCTTTACGCCCCGATCGAGCGCAGGCTCATGGCGCGCCTTGGAATGCTTGACCTCGAGCGCGCCCGCAATGCCCTCATCGCCGCGCTTGACGACTTGCCTAATCTGGACGCCAAACTTCGCGATGAGATGCGTAGCCGGATCCGGCTCACGCGGCTCCTCTTGCCGTCCGAATACCTTGCGACGGATGACCTGACCCGTGACGAAGTGTGGCCTCTACTGAGCCAGGTCCGCGCCGATACTGCCTGGAACCTGGCCGAAGCCGACCCCGAGAGCCAGAGCTCACGCGTGATCATCGTGTTTCCCGGACTACTCGCGGCGCAGGACCGGCCAGGCAATCTCACTTTCGTTCTTGCCCATGAGCTGGCGCATTCGATCGACTTCGAGATCATGCCCTCGCTCTATAAAAACCTCCAGACCTGCCTGAACCGACGGATGGGCGCGCCCGACAATCAAATGGCAGAGATTTCCGCAGACGCCTGGGGTCTGAAAGCGCTCGAACACGAGCTCAGGAGCTCCCGCCTATCCCCGGAAGAAACGCTGAAGAGCCTCGTCGCCTCCCACGAAATCCTTTGCGGCTCGGAGAGCGAGGAAAACTCGATCGCGTCGATTTCCAGCAACTACGTCCATCCGGACGGAAAGTTCCGGATCAACGTTCTCCTCGGTGAAAACGCCGGAATCCGCGAGCTGCTACAGTGCTCGCCGCTCCCGCAAACGGAGTCCTGCGGACTTTAAGACCTGAAACCGAGGTCGCGCGGTCGCGCCGACACCCGTCTCAGAGATAGAACATCACGCCAACGGCGGTCAGCTCGTGGCTAATCTCCGCGCGCACGCTGAACTTGTCGTGGATCCCGTAGATCGCGCCGGCGCCAAAGCGCGGATAAAGGGCGGTGCGGCTCACGTTGGCCACGGTCAAGTTGTTCCCCCCGATGCCGCCGAGAGCGTAGAACGTCCAGTGGTCGTCCTTAACGAAGTCCCAGCGCAGATGGGACCCGAATATCCAGGCGCTCACGCCCGAGGCGAAGAAAGGACCGATCTGAACTTCGGCGTGGAGGGAGTTGTTGAGATCGGGCGCAAAGCCGCGATCCAGAATCTTCGCGCTCGCGGTGCCGACAAATGCGTAACCGCCGATGGTGTCGATGATGCCTATGCCCTGAATGACACCGAGATTGAAGCGCGAGGCGTCCGCAGGACCTTTCCAATCCTCATGCCTATCGGTAGTTCTCTCAATGGCTCTTTCCGAGACAGCCTCCTGCGCCCAGCAAACTGAACTGCCCGCATTCACTGCCACCGCCGCGAACGCCATTGCGATCGCGAAGGTTCCACTCCGCCGAAGAATCGATTTCAACATGGGCCGGATCTTACCTGACTCTCTCGATACGATCGAGAAGGTTTTTGATCATCGCGCCGGTCGCTCCCCAGATCCGATACTGATCCACTTGGAATACATGGATCGGATAATTCACGGCACCGACCTTCATGAGCTCCCGCGCGTAGGTGCCAGGCGCGAGCAGCCGGGCAAGAGGAATCCACAGCGTTTCGGCGATCTCCATCGCCTGCACTCGGATCTCGACCTCATGAGCTGGCCCCCTCAGGAATCCGACGACCGGAGTCACCCAAAATCCGGTCACCGTCCAAAGTCCCGGGAGCTCGCCGACCACTTCGATCCGCGAAGCCGGGATCCCGACCTCCTCATCGGTCTCACGCAAAGCCGTGCGCACCGCGCCGTCCCCCATGCCAATCTCATGAGGCTCGGCCTTTCCTCCGGGAAAAGCCATCTGGCCCTTATGCGTATCAACGGTCTCGGTTCTCCGCGTGAGCAGCAGCGCGGGCTCGCCCTCATGTTCTCCGAACAGCGCGAGCACGGCCGCGGGCTTTCCCCCCGGTCGGGGCGGACGCTCGGGATAGGGTAGCTCCAGACTGAGCGCTTCCCCCAGGATCCTCCGCAGCGCCGCGACCGAAAGCGGGTCCTTGGCGTTTCGGGCGATGTCTCCACTGTCACCGCTCTTCACGCTCATTTTCCACGCAGATCGATGCCATAGCGCTGGGCCTTGCGATAAAGCGTCGCGCGATCGATGCCCAGCACTTCGGAGGCTTTGGATTTGTTGTAGTGAGTATCCTGCAGAACCTTGAGGATATGCGCTTTTTCCATCTCCTCTAGGGAACTGACCTCGCCGGAGACGGCGCCCGGATCGCCTCCTTCACCGATGGGGGCGGAAGCGTCGCTTCTGCGGATTTCCGGCGGAAAATCCTCCGGGAAAAGCACCATCGTGTTGGTCATGGCCACGGCGCGCTCGATCGAATGTTCTAGCTCTCGGACATTGCCCGGCCAGGGGTAAGCGCGCAGGATCGCCATCGCCTCATCCGAGACATGGGAGACGGCCTTGCGGTTCTTTTCCGCGAAACGGGCGACGAAGTGCGTGACCAACTCTTCCAGATCCTCCACTCGCTCGCGCAGCGGAGGCAGGTCGATCCGGATCACCTTGAGCCTGTAATAGAGATCCTCCCGGAATTTTCCCGCGCGCACCAATGAGTCGAGATCTCGATGAGTCGCCGCGACGAGGCGCACGTTGGCCTTGCGCGTGTCATTGGAGCCCACCGGCTTGAACTCGCCCTCCTGCAGTACGCGCAAGAGCTTAATCTGCAGCGCCGGACTCACGTCGCCGATCTCGTCAAGAAACAACGTCCCCCCGTTAGCTTCCTCGAAAAGTCCGCGTTTGTCGCTCACCGCGCCGGTGAACGCGCCCTTGACATGGCCGAAAAGCTCGCTTTCGAGGAGTGTTTCCGCCAAAGCCCCACAATTGACCGCGACAAAGCGCTTGCCGCGACGTGGCCCGTTGTCATGGATCGCACGGGCCACCAGCTCCTTGCCTGTGCCGCTCTCCCCGATCACGAGCACGGTGCTCTCCGAAAGCGCCGCGCGGGCCAGCGTCTTGTAGACCTCGACGATGCGCGGGGACTTGCCAATCAGGCCCTTGCTCCCTACATCAAGGCGTACCGGGATCCCGGAGGTGGCTTTGCCGAGCGCGCGCTGTGATTCCAGTTGCCGCGTCGCGCGCGCCACTACCGCCTTAAGATCGTTTAGCTTGAAGGGCTTGGAGATATAATCAAAGGCGCCCTCGCGGATCGCCTCGACAGCCCCTTCCATGCTTCCAAAGCCCGTCATGAGAATGACCACGCTCCCGGAGCCGGACTTCTTGACCTCTCTCAGCACTCCCATCCCATCCATTTCGGCCATGCGGATGTCCGAAATGACGATCGGGAACGGCTCGCTGCGATAGAGCTTCACCGCTTCCTCGCCACTGGCGGCGAGCTGCACGGAGTAGCCTTCCTTCTCCAGGACTTCCTTCAACAGCCGCCGGCTCACCTCGTGATCGTCGGCGACGAGAATGCGCAGATTCTGAACGTTCATAGCTCCGCCTGGTACGGGACCTTGATGAGGACCCGCGTCCATGCCCCCTTTTTGGAATCCAGCTCCAGCACGCCGCCGTATTTACGGACCAGCTGATGGCAGATAGTCAGTCCGAGACCGGTGCCCTCACCCGGCCGCTTTGTCGTGTAAAAGGGCTTGAAGACGTTGCTCAGCTCGTCCTTGTCAATCCCTTCACCTGTATCATGAACAGACACCTGCGCCCATTCGCGACCTTTCTCGAGAATGACTCCGGTCGAGAGGTCCAGCACGCGGCGTCCTCCCTCACCCTTGGCTTTCATGCTGTCGAGCGAGTTATTGACGAGATTGAGCAGGATCTGCTCCAGATCCAGCGGCACGATGCGCAGCGGACCCATCTTTCTATCCAGGTTCTTGCGCACCTCCACGCGGAGCGCCTCGCAGCGCGGAGCCACGATACCGATCGTCTTGTCGACCAGGCGGTTGACGTCCACGAGCTGCCTCTGCGAGGAGGGCTTGGCCGTACTCTGAAGAAAACCCTTCACGATCTCTTCGATCTTGGCCAACTGTCCGTTGATGATCTCCATGCGCTCCGAAAAGGCGGGCGACGTCGGCTGCGGCGCATCTTCCTCGAGCAGCTGCAAATGCCCGCCGATCGCATTGAGCGGCGTGCCGATCTCGTGCGCGAAGCTGGCGGTCAACTGGCCCATCGCGGTGAGCTTCCGTTGCGCTTCGTGGAGCTGTTCGGTCAGCTGGAGATTCTGCGACTCCGCCTGGCGGAGCAGGCGGTCATTGGCGATGGTCTTGCGCAAAAAGTAGCTGAGCAAAAGAAGGAGCGTCACCACGCTAAACGCGGCGGCATAGGCGGTCGTGCGCCAGAGAGTGTTGCCAATCCAGTTGAGCAGTTGCAGCGAGACCACGAGGTGGACATTGCCCAGAACGCGCTTGGGCCCGCGCGGATCGCGTGCCTTGACTTCGATCGGTACACGGATGTCCCAAAAGCCGACCCCGGCCTCGTCCGTCTTGAACTCGCTCACCACGGTCTCGACGATCTGCGGGGCAAGCTGCATGCTCCCCGGTTCTTCCTCGACGTTGGAGGCGATGATCCGCGGATTTTGCGTAACCGCGTCCCGGATGACGACATCGATCCGCTGGATATTCGGCAGGAGATAAAGGATTTCCTGGATGTGCGCCTCGATGGTCGGCGTGGGATTCGGCAAGCTCAGCCAACGAGCGCCGATGATCTCGGCTGAAAGGGTTTTGGCCGTGGTGATTCCCACTTGCCGCAGCTCGTCCTCGAGGATCGGCTGGGTGAACTTGTTTTCCGCGACAGTCACGATGAGGAAGGTCGGGATGACCACGCTGACCAGGATCAAGACGATCTTGGCCTGCAGGTCGAGGCGCCTGCCCCATCTCGCTGGCTTGAAAGTTCGCGGAAAATGGAACCGCCGGGTGGAGGAACGCATGCCCATATCCCAAGTAATCACGGAAGGCCCGACGCCAGCAATCTGAAATCCTGACGGGATGCCGGGGCCGGAGAGCATCGCATGACCGTCTCAAAAACAAGAAAGCCGGGGCTCGTGAGAGCCACCGGCGTTCTTTCTAGCCCGTTTGAAGGCTGAGGTCTGCTTACTGGTGAGCAGCGCCGCCAGCGGCGGGAGCTTCAGCAGCCGGAGCAGCAGCGGCCGGAGCAGCTTCTTCAGTGGCCTTCTTTTCCTTCTTGGCCTTCTTAGCTTTCTTGGCCTTCTTGTGCTTCTTCATCGTGGTCTTGGCAGCCGGAGCTTCCGTGGTGTTCATGCCTTCAGCGGCGAAAGCAGCCGAGGTGAGGGCGAACATGGCGACGACGACAGCGGCGAGAGTCTTCTTCATAACAATCTCCTAGATAGTGTTTAGTGAATATGGGCCGAAACTTTTGCAACCCAACCGAAGTCTAGTATGAGCAAAGGGGATACCAAAGATAAATCTCTAGAATTTCAATGCATTAGCCGACCAAAGCGGCCTAGTGTTGTAGCGTTGCGCGACAGACATGGCTCGACCTGCTGCACCCTGCGACAGATTAGCGCCTTGCCACTGGCGATCTCCCATAGGAGGGTGGGGCTCATGCTTCGAGGCCGCTGTCTTCAACTGGACCTTCAAAATCAAACGCTCGTCATCCGTAATGCCGATGGAATATTCACGCGAGACTTTGTCGGATCGGCTACCGATCGTGTCCGCGCAGGCGACATCGTGGAGCTCGGTGATGACGGCATCCTTCGCCAGCTCACTCCAAATCGGACCGAAGCGCGTTCGTCCACCTGGATGGAACGCACTCTTGATCCGCGGCGCCGGCGCGGCGTGGCGATGCGAACGCGGGTCGAAAGCGCGATCCGGGAGTTTTTTCTCGGCCGCGCTTTCCTGGAAACCCGCACCCCGCTGCTCGTCCCCTCGCCCGGAATGGAGCCCCACATCCGTCCCTTCAAGATCGACGGGCTGGGCAGCTACCTTCCAACTTCGCCCGAGTTCGCGATGAAGCGATTACTGGCCGGAGGCCTTGAGCGGATCTTTCAGATCTGTCCCGCCTTCCGGGACGAGCCCGAATCCATCACCCATCATCCGGAGTTTACGATGCTCGAGTGGTACCGCGCCTACGCGGGCTACGAAGACATCATGCGCGATACGGAAGAGCTCTTCGACTTCCTGGCGCAGAAAATCCACGGCAAGCCCGTGGTCCGATTTCAAGGTCAGGAGATCTCGGTGGCAGCGCCCTGGCCGAGGTTGCGCGTGCGCGACCTGTTCCGCGACCGGGCCGGCATCGAGCTGACCGAAGTGAAGGACGCCGCGCGCTTTGCCGAACTTTGTCGCGATCGAGGGCTCCCGGCCGATCCCCTGCGCGAGGACTGGGACGACCTCTACTTCAAGATCTGGCTGAATCTGATTGAACCAACGCTTCCCGCCGACCGCGCGGTCTTTGTGACCCGCTACCCGGCCTCGCAAGCCGCGCTTTCAGTGATCGACTCGGACCCCGACGGCTCGCGCTGGGCGCGCCGCTTCGAGGCCTACGCGGGCGGACTCGAGCTGGGCAACGCGTTCGAGGAGCTCACCGATCCGACGGAACAACGCAAGCGCTTCGAAAAGGACATGGACCTGCGCGAGCGTCTCTACGGAGCGACTTTTCCGCGGAGCCCGCTCGACGAAGGATTTCTCCACTCCCTGAGCGAGGGCATGCCGCCCGCCGGCGGCATCGCGATGGGTGTCGACCGCATCGTGATGCTTTTGGCGGACGAGCCCGACATCCGCTTCACGCAGTGGCTGGGAGCATTTTCAGGCCAATAAGAGTTGGGACAGAATCGATCTTCGCCATCGTCTCAAGCCATCGTCATCTGGTATCTGAACAGGCGCGCGTAAAGTCCATCACGCTCCATGAGCGACCCGTGGGCTCCCTGCTCGACGACCCGGCCTTTGTGCAACACCAGGATCTGATCCGCCTGTCGGACCGTGGCGAGCCGATGGGCGATCAGGATCGCCGTGCGCGATTCAGAGGCCTGATCGAGGGCTTTTTGCAGCTTGCGCTCGGTTTCGGAGTCGATGTTGGCCGTCGCCTCGTCAAGGATCCACACGCGCGGGCGCGCGGCATGCGCGCGGCGGAACGCCAAGACCTGGCGCTCGCCCATCGAGAGATTGGAGCCGCGCTCGTTGAGCTCGCCCGCATCGCGTAGCTTGAGCTCGCTCAGCTCGTCGCGTGGATCAGGCGTCGTGCCCCAAAAGGTGATGTTATCGTCCATCGAGCCCGAGAACACGAAGACATCCTGCTGCACGATCCCGATCGAGGCGCGCAAACGGCGCTTGTCGTACTCGCGGATGTCGCGCCCGTCGATCAGGATGCGGCCCTTTTGCGGCTCGTAAAACCTCATCAGCAAACTGATGAGGGTCGTTTTCCCCGCGCCGGTATGCCCCACCACTCCCACCCGTTGACCGGGCAGGATCTCGAGATTGAAGTCCTGGAGCACCCAGTGCTCGGCTCCCGGCGCGCCATTGTAGGCAAACCAGACCGCTTCAAAGACGATGTGCCCACGCAGCTCATAGGGCTCGGCGGGCAAGCGCGATTCGTCATCCTTGAGCTCGGTTTCCCAATCGAGGATCGAGTAGATGCGCTCGGCCGAGGCCATGCCTGAGAGGAAGATGTTCCACTTGTCGGCAAGCTCGCGCACCGGCTGGAACAGCGACATCACGTAGGAGAAGAAGGCAACGAGCACGCCCACCTTGAGCGAACCATCGAGCGCCATCCGGCCGCCAAAGGCGATCACCAGCGCGATCGATAGCCCCGAAGCTACCGTGATCGAAGGCTGAAATAGCGCGAAAATCCGGACTGTGGCCATCTGCGCGTCCGCGTACCACTGATTGAGCCGGCCGAAGCGCTCGAGATGTCGCTCGATGCGGTTGAACAAATGCACCACCCGCATTCCAAAGATATTCTCGGCGAGAAAGGCGTTGAGCGCGGAGAGCTTGCTTCGGGCCTCGCGATAGGACACGCGCAGTCTCAGGCTGAAATAGACAGAGAGCCCGAGCAACAGAGGGAAAACGCTCGCGGCGATCAAGCCAAGTCGCAGGTCAAGGACCAGCAACCAAGCCAGGATCCCGAGCACCGTCAGGGCGTTGGAAATAATGGAGACAAAGCCCGCAGTGAACATCTCGCCCAGAGACGCGACGTCGTTAGTCACGCGGGTCATGAGGCGACCCGCCGGATTGCGGTCAAATACGGAGACCGGCAGCCGCTGGAGATGCGAGAAGAGCTGCGTACGCAGCTCATGCGTGACCCGCTGCCCCAGCAGTTCAAAAAGATAGGCCTGCCCCATCATGGCGCCCAGCCGCACCAGCACGGTCAGCGCGTAGAGCCGGGTGAGCTGCATCAACCGCACCCAGTTGCGCGGGACGATGGCAGCGTCGATCGCGTAGCCAAACAGCCGCGGCTCCAGCAGCGTGGCCGCCGTACCCAGGAGAACGAGCGCCAGACCGCCGCCGAGCGGACCGGGATGCCGGAGGATCTGGAGAATCAGCCTTCCGAGGGTCCCCTTTTGGATCTTGCGCTGCTCGCGCTCCTCGACGTCGAGATAGGCTTCAAGTCCGGCGACACTCATGGCGTGGGAACCTCGCTCTGGGTTTCCAAACGCGCGCTGTAGGCTTCGAGATCTTCGCGCATCTGCTGCTGCTCGTAGAATTTCACATAGGAGCCGCGGCGATCCGCCATCAGCTCGCGATGAGTGCCTTGCTGGCGGACCCGGCCCCCCTCCAACAGCACGATGCGGTCGGCGTCGCGGATCGTGGAGATCCGGTGGGCGGCGATGAGCTCCGTATTTCGACCGGAGCGCGCACGAAGCCCCCGCAGGATCCTCTCCTCGGTCTGCACGTCCACCGACGAAAGGGCGTCATCCAGCACCAGGATCGATGGTTGCTTGATGATCGCCCGGGCGATGGTCAGGCGCTGCTTTTGCCCGCCGGAGAGATTGACGCCGCGCTCGCCCACGCGCGTCTGGTACTTCTCGGTGAGCCCGAGGACATCCTCGTGCACGCAAGCCAGCTCGGCCGCTTCGTTGACATAGGGATGATGCTCAGTCCCCTCGCGCCACTCGTGGAGGCCGTAGGCGACATTCTCGATCACAGAGTCGCTGAACAGGAAGACCTCCTGGCTGACGTAACCCACCTGCCTGCGAAGCTCGACCAGGGGCCAGTCGTTGACGTCGACGCCGTCGATGAGCAGCATGTCGCGGTTGACCGGATAAAGGCGCGGCAAGAGCGAAAGGAGCGCCGTCTTTCCGGCGCCGATCGCGCCCACGAACGCCACCCGCTCGCCCGGCTCGATCGTGAGCGAGATGCCATCGAGCACCGCGCGATCCGTGCCGGGATAGGAAAAAGTCAGATTACGGAGCTCGACGCGGCCGGCGGTCTTCCACCCGGCGGCGAGCGCGGGGCGAAAGGACTCGGGCAGGCGCGGCGCCGAGACTTCGGGGACGTCAGTTGAACTCGAAAATACTTCCTTGAGGCGTTTGGAGCTGGTGACGGAGCGCTGGTAACTCGAGAGCGACATGCCCAACGCGGCCATTGGCCAGACCATTTTCTGGATGTAACGCTGAAACGCCACGAAAGTCCCGATGGTGACGAACGCATCGCCTTCGCGGATGATGCCGCCGCCGGCGACATAAAGAAGCGCGACCAGCCCCACGCTCATCGCGAGCTCGAGGGTCGGGCCGAACGAGCTCTGAACCCGCGCCAGGCGCAAGTTACGCGCAACGAACTCGCGTCCGGCCGCGGCAAAGCGATCCGCGAGCGCGTCCTCCTTGGCAAAGCCCTTGGTCACGCGCACGCCATTGAGCGCTTCCTGGGTCATCGACGAGAGCTGGCTGAAGCTTTCCTGGACCTTCTCATAGCGCTCATGGACGAGTCGCTCATTGCGCATCACCAGCCATGGGATCACCGGAAGTGGCAAAAACGCGAGTAACGCGAGCTTGGGCGAGAGCCAGAACATCGCTATCGGGACGGCGATGAAATAGAAAAGGGAGTCAGCCAGGGTCAACAGACCCGAGCCAATCATCATTCGGACGGCCTCGACGTCGCTTGTGTTGTGCGACATGAGTTCGCCGATGGGACGGCGGTCAAAGAAACTGGCCGAAAGATGAAAAAGATGGTCGGCGAAGCGTCCGCGAAGATCCCGCCCTGACAGCAGGCTCGCGCGGATCAAGTACATGCGCCAGCCATAGCGGCAAAACCCCTGCAAGACGGAGATCCCGAAATAGGCGCCGGCGAGCCACCAAAGACGCGAACCCCCAGCGCCATCCACCGTGACGTCCACGGCCTGCTTGAGCAGGATCGGTGGGAGCACCTCGAGCACGTCGACGATCACGAGAGTCAGAAGCCCGATGAGGACGAACTTCCGATACTTGCCGAGATACTCCCTGAGATAGGAGCTTTCCTCCCAGAACTTGGGGAAGACTCGCGCCAGAATGGGTCGGGAACGGCCTGCTGCTGCGCCTAGAGTTTCTGGCGAAGCGCCTGTAGAGATTTCTGACATGCTTGGAAGTCCTCAGGCAGAGGGCTCTCCACCTTCATTTCAGTTCTAGAAATCGGGTGCGGAAAAGTCAAGCTGGCGGCATGGAGCATCACCCGCGGGGCTCCGCCCTTGCGTGCGCCATAAAAAGTGTCGCCCAGGATCGGCAGATCGTCCTCGGCCAGATGCACGCGAATCTGATGCGTGCGGCCCGTTTTAGGCTTCGCCTCGACCAGATACCCCTGCGAAAAAGTCTCCAGCAGCCGGAACTCGGTCAGCGCGTAATCCCCGCCCGAGCGCACCGAGGCGTACCGGGTTTTCTTGCCGACCTTGCCTCCGATCCCCAGATGATTCTCGATGGTCCAGGCGGCGGGCGGTACTTCGGGCCCCCGCTCCGTGATCGCGTTGTAGACCTTTTGCGCGAGATGTTTAGAAAAGATCTCCGCGATGCCGGCGTTGGCTTCGACTTTTTTCGTGAAAAGAACGACGCCCGAAGTGTCGCGATCGAGCCGATGGTGCAGGCCCAAATAAGGCTGCGGGATCCCGTCGCGTTTGGCGATGAATTTTTTCACCGCCGCGAAGAGATTGTCGCGCGCCTCATCGATGGTGGGCTGCGTGGGAATCCCGGCGGGCTTGTCGACCACGATGATGAACTCATCTTCGAAGAGCACGCGTTCGGGCCCGAGCTCGAAGGGGCCGCCACCCGGGCCGCCCAAAGTTCCGGCCGCGCCTTCGTCTTCGAAAAGGCGCTTGGGATCGATGAAAGCTTCGACCCGCGCCCTCTGGAGCACGGTCTTGGAAGCGATCCGCACCCGTTTGCCATTGAGATACACCGCGCCCGCGACGATGAGCTTGCGGACCTTGCCCTTGGACACCGGACGCGCGAGCGCCTCCGGGAGCTTCTCGGCGAGAAACTGGTCCAGGCGCTTTCCCTGGTCGGCAGGAGTGACTGCCAGGCTGTATTTTCGGATTCCCGGTCGTCCGGACATAAGAACCCCAGCGTACCTCAAACGGCAGGTTTTGCCTATTTCGACCTGGGCGCATGGCCCTTACACTGGGAACATGGCGCTCTCCCCCCCACCGCCTCCGGGCAGATCCGGAAAATCCGGAAAACTCGACGACGAACCGACCCATCCAGGACTCGGCGGCAACGAGACATCTTCGGAGCAAGAAGAGCGCACCGATCCCGCCATTCGGGTTCCTCCTCATCCGCCGCGCGCGCTCAGTTTCGGCAAGCTCTCCCCCCTGATGCAAGATGACGAGATCACCGAGGTGATGATCAATGACCTGCGTAACGTGATGATCGAGCGCGAAGGGCGCAATTTTCCGGCCCCCTTTCATTTCACGTCCCCCGAGGAGCTGGCGGAACTGGCCCGAGCCATCGCCTTGTCCACCGGCCAAGAGCTCTCCGCGGCCAAGCCCTACCTCGACGGTACCCTACCGGACGGCTCGAGGGTCAACGTCGTTGCCCCTCCCTTGGTTCTGCGTGGCCCTTGCATCACGATCCGCAAATTCCCAAAGCGCCCCTTCCAGCTCCAGGACCTGGCGGCCCGCGGAATGCTCGATGCCCGCATCGCGGCGTTTCTCGAAGCCTGCGTGCGCGCCCGGCTCAACATTCTTCTGAGCGGCGGCACCGGTAGCGGCAAGACCACCCTTTTAAACGCCCTCACGCGCTTCATTCCGGAGACCGACCGGCTGATCACGATCGAGGACACGCGCGAGCTGACCCTCGCCCATGCCAACAGCGTCCAGATGGTCACTAAAGCGCCTTCCCCAGGAATTCCGGCCATCACCGCCCGCGAGCTGGTGGCCACGGCCCTGCGCATGCGCCCGGACCGGATCATCGTCGGCGAATGCCGGCGTCACGAAGCCTTTGACATGCTCATGGCGATGAACACGGGCCACGACGGCTCGATGACCACGCTTCACAGCAACTCTCCCCGCGACGCGCTCACCCGCCTGGAAACCCTATGCATGCTCGCGGGCACGGAGATGCCCTTGGTCGCGATCCGCAAGCAAGTCCAAAGCGCGGTTGACCTAGTGGTCCAGGTACAGCGGTATCGCGACGGCGTCCGCCGCATCGTCTCGATCAGTGAGCTCTCCGGAATGGAGGGCGACGTGATCACGATGAGCGACATCTTTGCCTGCGATCCCGGGGCCCGCGCCTTCAAGTCGACCGGCTACGTGCCCTCATTCATGCCTCGACTCACGAGCGGGGGGCATCCCCTGCCGGTGAACTTCTTCGCGTGATCATTCGCCCTGGTCTCCGCCGAGCGCGCTAATCACGCAACGCCCACCGGGCTGGGCAAAGGTTTCGAGCATGAGGCGCGAAGTTCGATGCTTATCCGCCAACTCGCGAAGGAATTTGGTGCCATACTGCTTACCGTAGGTATTCACCATCGGCGCATAAGCCTCATGGATCTTGCGATACTCGCGGTACCAGCTGTCCTCCAGGCGATTGGCGCCGTTGTATTCCCGAAGTCCCCGCTCAAGCGCCGCTTCGCGGCGGCGGATCCCCTTGGCGCGCTCGGTACCGTCCGGATGGGACGACATGATCCGACTGCCGAGATCCGAGGGAATGTCAAAATACTTATCGAAGAAACCCGTGAACTCGTCCCAGCCCACCGCCATCGCGGACAGAGAAGAGCCTCCCGCATAAGCCACCTGTTGCCCAAAACGATCCGACTGCCATTCTTGTTTGCGCGAGTAAGCCATCAGGGCAGCAAGTCCGCCTTTGACGAATAGCTCGGTGCCGGCGGAGCTGACCTGGCTAACGGCCATGGTCTTAGGAAACCAGTTGAGCAGCGTGACAGAACCCACTTCACCCCAGCCGGCGCCGAGAGCAAAAATGCTTGCCGCGAACGACACCGCGGTGGCGGCGTAGTTTACAGTATTCACATAGGGCATGCGATGCGTGAGATGACGGCCAGCCACATGGCCGATCTCATGGCCAAGCACCAACATGGCGCTGTCCAGATCACTCAGTACGCCGAGCAGTCCCGCAGTGATAAAGATGTCACCTCCCGGATAAGCGTAAGCGTTCGGAGTGAGCGTCGCCGCGATCCTGCAGGCTGGCCAAATCGGCTTGGGCAGCGCGTAGACCTGCGCCAAATGATCGCATACGGCTTGAATAAAGGCCTGGTCGGCAGCCTCAGCCGTCACAACGGTCCGACCCACCTGCTCCTCGATCTCTGCGCGCCACTGGGTTTCACGGACAAGATTCTGGCCCTGAAGCGCTTCCAGCGCCTCCCTCAGCTCATCGGTCATCGCGGCCCGAGGAACCTCGCTCTGTAGCGTCGGGATCTTCACGGGCACGACTTCCAAGTCATCCCGATATCTGGCTTTGCCACGATTTCCGGAGCTGGCAGGGAGCTCGATCGGAGGCGCCGCATTTCGAAGCATCGCTTCTTGAACATACGGAAAGAGCTCAATACTACGGCTCAAAAGCTGCTCGGTGGAATCGCCATCCAAGATCAATCCCGCACCGGAAAGGATTCCTTGCAGGCCCTCCCCAAGATTCAACCCGCGGACATCGCCGAGGGTGGTCCGCGGGCCGCCAATGTGAAGAGCCGCCCCAAGCACGAACTCATCGCCCAGGTTGACCGTTTCCTGGCCGCCCAGGCTGATATTAATCCCCACTGTCGTGGAGCGGACATAGCTCACGGCAACGTCGTCACGGATACCGAACACCTTGCCCTGATAACGGTAGGGAATGAGAGTCAATCCGTCTTTCATTCGGATCTCACGGATCATGGCCGACGCCGTCTGAAAGTCGCTTTCGCTCTTTAGAAAACGCTCCGGGATCATCACTCCAAGGAATTTTTTCCGGAAGAACTGCGACTTGAACATCGGCAGCGCAGGAAATGCCGGAAGATTCGATCGAAGGCCTGTCGCCGTCAAGACATCCGCACGATCCAGTCGGAAACCCGCGTGATCCAACAAAAAGGAAGGAATAAAACCGCTCAGCGCCGTCGCATCCTC
>CAYXVB010000016.1:27625-33789 GCA_964467785.1 uncultured Bacteriovoracaceae bacterium | reverse complement strand
CCCCAAGTTGCCGCCAACGCGCCAGCGCCGGCAACGAGTCCGGTTTCCGCTGCGGCGCCTCCGCCCACGGCCCCCCTGCAATCCGAGCCATTGACGACCGCAAGCCCAAGTCAGCCAAAAGATTCGTCGTCCCCAGTGGTGGCCGCTCAGGCCCGCCCCCGCGTCAAGAAAGGCAAAGCGTCCAGAGCCATCGCGAGCGCCGGAGCAAACTCCTATCGGGTCCGTCCAGGCGACACGCTGATGACAATCGCGTTCAATACCTACGGCGATCTCTACCGCTGGAGAGACATCTACGAGAAAAACAAAGAGAAGATCGGCTCGTTCGCGCGAATCGCGCCGGGAACCGAGCTCACGATCGATGGCACTCAATACGTCGTGATCGAAAAGAACGGTGAACCCTATCTGATTCGGAAGAGAGACACCCTCATCAAGGTCTCCGGAAAGCTCTATGGCACTCCAGGTCGCTGGAAAGAGCTTTGGGACAACAACCGCCAGCTGATCCGCGACCCGAACCGCATTTACGCCGGTTTTACGCTGTATTACCGAAACGACCAGAACGTCGTTCGAGCCCCAGCATCCTCCACTTCGGCTTCGCCCGAACTCAAAGACCATCCCGCTCCAGTAGCTATCGGGACCGCACAAAACGAGCCGACAAGCCCGGCTCCCGTCGCCCCGGCGCAAAACCCCGCTCCAAGCGCGCCAACCCAAGCCACCGAAGGCAAGTGGAACTGAGCTCGGCAATTTCAGTTCGGCAATTCCCGCCCATTTACGCCTCCGTTCACCTTGCTTCACAATAGTCCCATGAGCGACGCATGCGATATCGCCATCCAAGAGCACCTCAAGCGGATCGAGGCCACCCTTGAAAAGGCCGGGTTGATCGCGACCCAAGGCGAGGAGACTTTCCGGCAGGCGAGCGAAACCCTGACGCGTTTGGAATCCCGCGCTAGAAGTGCCGAGGAAATCCTGAAACAGAAAGACACCTCATCCAACGAACAGGTCCGTGCCCTTCGCGCCGAGTTTCGCGAGTATCATGGCCGTGAACTCCAGGCGAAGACCACGCAGCTCGCGGCTCAATACGAAAGCGCGATCGCCAAGCTGGAAGCCGAGATTCTACGACGGGATCAGGTCATCCTCGAACTCAAGCGCATGATCGAAAACTCACGCTCGGCGCCGGACAGTCGCCAGGAAGCTCTCGCGCGGATACCAGGAATCTGGAACGCCCCCCAGCGCGACCAATAATGGCCAAAACGACCGACTAGTGGTAGGGTCCTGGCTCACAAATGAGCCCGACCGCGAGATGGCTAGTCAAAACCTTACTCAGCTTGAAACTGGCGTTCCCACTTGCCGCGATCGCGGCTACCGACGCACCGCCCAGTTTTTCGGGGCAATGGATCGGAAAGGGCATCGCAAAGAGCCCTTCCGGTTGGACCTCCCCGTGCGACACGATGACTTTTGATCTGGAGCAGGAGCCCGATTATTTCAACGTGCGCTCAGGCCGCTATAACTGCATCGTTTTTCGAGGGCGCTGGAAGCCCGCGGTCATTGAGATTCGCGGCACGGAGCTCTGGCGGGACGGCCGGATCATCGGCACGCTCCAGAATGATCGGGTCGAGACTTGGGCCCGTTCCGCGGGCGGAAAATACATTCAGCATTTCCAGCTAGCGCTCGAAATCGTTGACGGAGAGCCCGAACCTCTGCTTTCCTATCGGGAGGTCTGGCGCGAAGTCGCGACGGACCGAGAAATCCTTGCCATCGAAGGGCACCTGCGTCGCGTCCCGGAGACTTCCTCTCAATGACATTTTCCATCACCGCTTCCGACCTCGGCCTCATCGGTTTTCTCGCCTTCCTCGAAGGAATCCTCTCCATCGACAATGCGTTGGTACTGGCCCTCATGGCCAAGCACTTGCCCAAGGCCCAACAGCGCAAGGCGCTCACCTATGGTCTTTTGGGCGCCGTCGCGTTCCGGCTCGTTTCGCTCGCCTTTGTCACCCAGCTCATGCAGTGGAACTGGGTCAAATACGTCGGCGGCGGCTACCTGCTCGCGATCGCCCTCAAACACCTGATCCAGGGCGATAAACACGAGGAACATGAAGCAGACCCCAAAAAGCTGCCCGGCTTCTGGGGAACCGTGGTCCGCATCGAGCTCATGGACATCGCCTTTGCGGTGGATTCCATTCTCGCCGCGGTGGCCCTGAGCAATAAACTCTGGATCGTCTTTACCGGCGGTTTCATGGGCGTCGTCATGATGCGGTTCGCCGCCTCGGTCTTCATCAAACTGCTCCACCGGTTCCCGCGCTTTGAAACCACGGCTTACGTCCTCGTACTCATCATCGGGGTCAAGCTCGTCCTCGAAGCGTCGAGCAAAACCTTCCAGCTGACCTGGATCGATTTCCACGCGGCTTCGCAGCCGGCGTTCTGGATTTTCTGGGGCTCGATGCTCGTGACGCTGTTGAGCGGGTTCAGGCGGAAATAGCCCGCACCGGATGTGCCGGAAAGACGGCCTCAAAGAGATTGCCCTTGCCGGGAACGCTTTCGATCAGGCTGACGCTTCCGCCGTGCAGAATCGCGATCTGGCGCGAAATGAAAAGTCCGAGCCCCATGCCGCCCAGGCGGCTAGTGCGCTGCGCCCGCTCAAAGGGCTGGAAAATCCGCTCGCGGTCCTCCGGCGGGACGCTCGGCCCCTGATCGCGGATGCTCAGGCGGATGGTTCCGTCCGCCTGCTGAAGCCGGATCCAGACCACTCCCCCTTCGGGCGAGAATCGGATGGCGTTCATCACGAGATTCGTCACGACCTCCTCGAGCCGGACCGGATCGACCCAGCCGGTCAGGGTCTCAGGGGATTCGAGGTGGAGCTTGACTCCCGCATCCTGTGCGACGATCGATAGTCGCCCTTGGACGGTATCGCGGACCAACTGGGCGACATCGGCCTCGCTCGGATCGACCAGGAATCGCCCGTTCTGGATCCGTGAGACATCCAACAGGCCGTCGATCAGCTCGTTGAGACGCTCGACCTGACGGAGCAGGATCTTGAGATAAGACCGCTTGGCCTCATCGCCCACAGGCGCAGCGCCCTTGACGTCCTTTTTGAGGCGCGACATTCGGTCCTGCAACTGCAGAATTCCGTAAATAGAGGTGAGCGGCGTCTTGAGCTCATGGGATGCAATCGAAAGGAACTGGCTCCGCGCCTGGATCGAGCGCTGAAGTCGATCGATCTCCGAAAGCTCGCCAAGTCGCTGAGCGATCGCGACGGCCATCAAATCGGCTTCAGTCGCCAAAGGTTTGTCGCTGCCGACCAAAAGCCACCCTGCTTCGCCAGTTTTCTTGGCAACGACTTCCGCGTCCTCGGGTCGGAACGTACAAGAAATCGGAATCAAGGTAAAGGTGCCCACCCCCCCGAGCCCTCCGGACTCCAGGACGACCGGCTCTGACGCTCCCATGGCGCGGATCCGCTTTCCCAGGAGATCCTCGAAAGACTCCCTAGGCATGCCGTACTCCCCGCTTTGCTTCCAGACCCCGATGCGTTCATGGCGCTGATCGCGTTCGGGCGTAAGGCCCTGCTGATCCAGGTCGGAATAGAGTGCCACCAGCGGAACTTTTAGGAACCCGCCGATGCGCTGCGCAAGCGACTGAATCGCACCCTCGCCGACGGGCCAGGACTGCAGGCTTCGGCATACACGGAGAAATTCAACGCTACTACTGGCGCTGCTGCTGCTAGAGGAAGATGAACTGGTCTCACTGGCCATGGCGTCCCGAGGAATACCACGGCTGTCCTGGGGCGGAGTCGCGTTAAATTGTAATTATTTAGGGCACGCAACTTGAAGTTTTCAGCCTCGGGCTGAGAGCGTGTTGTTGCATGCTGATGACCGCCCCCAACTGATGCGACCCATCTCAGTAAGAGGGGCAAGCGGCCGCTTGCCCCTCGCCCACTTCAAGCCTCTTGTTCACCTCCGCACGGCGCTATTCCTCTTCTATTAATTTTCTTTCGACCCCGACCGATAGGTCCTACGGTATGGCACTTCCCCAAAGAGCACCCGCACGCCCCGCAGCACCGCAGGCCACGCAGACCATGCGCCGCCTAAAAAAAGGCGAGCTTCTTTTCTCAGAGGGCGAAAACTCCCGTGCCATGTACTTTCTCAAATCGGGCATGATCCGCCTGTACAAGAAAAAGGGCGACTCGGTCATCGAGCTCGACACAGTGCATTCCGGCCAAGTGCTCGGCGAGCTGGCCTTTCTCGACGGCAATCCCCGCTCGGCCTCGGGCGAAGCGCTGACGGATTGCGAGCTGACGGAAGTTTCGGGCTCGATGTTCCAGGAAACCCTCGGCCGAATGCCCGAATGGCTCAAGATTCTGCTGCGCACGGTGGTGGGGCGCCTCCGCACGGCGAGCACCCGCATCCGTCAGCTGGAGACCGCGAGCACCGCCTATGATTACTCGGAGAAGGACGGCAAGCGCTCCGCTCATTACGTTTACCTATCGACGATCGACGTCATGAAGATCGGCACCGGCCTCCTGCTCGTGGCCGCCCGCAACGGCACTCCCTCCGCTGCCGTGCCCGGCGCGATGGAGATCAAAATCGCGCTGGTCAACCGCTACGTCAACAACATCATCGGCGTGCCAGTGGCCAAGATCACCTCGCTCCTTGACGTGTTCACCGAGGCCGGCATCACAGCCGCGTCGGATGACAGCGGCAAAGTCCTAGTCAAGGACATCGCCTTTCTCGAGCAGCTGATCTCCTATCTCAACGACCAGAACCTCATGGAACCCGCCAAGCGCCACGAGCTGTCGGCCCGCGGCTTCACTATCATGAGCCTGATGGCTAAAAACCTCTCAAAGTACCCAAAAGACGCCGAAGGCCTCACCGGGGTCAACATTGCCGAGATCCGCAATAACGAAACCAAGGCGCAGGGCAAGGAGCCGTTCCGCATCGACGAGTTCCAGCCCTTGATCAAATTCGGCTACGCCAAGACCCTCAATATGAAATCCGCCACCGAGGCGATCGCCCCCGTCGACGCCACAAAATTCATGCATTCCTACCGCCTGCAAAAAACCGTGCTCGCGATCAACGCCCTCAACGAGCAAAAACGAAAATAGGTATCCGCTTCCTTTTTGATACGCAGTGCGAAACCATTGTCCGATACCCGACCCGGAAAGATTCACAGGCTCAGACAAAAATGAAAGATTTACTGCTCATTTGCGCAAGCCTGATCTTCGCTTACAGCGCGGCCCACGCGGACTGCGATCCTTCCACTCTCCGCGCGGGCGCTTTTGCGGAAGTGGAAAACCTCTATTGCACGACAGACAAGCTCGCCCAAGCCATCGCCCGGCAGGAGCAAACTGTTCCCAAGGTCATCTACCACTTCACGAAGCAGCAGCACGCGGACGAAAACGCGAGACTTGGAACGATCAGCCCCGAGGTCTGGAAGAACAAGATCATGGGGACGGACTCGCGCTTTAAACTCTCCCCGCTTCGAAAGGGCCTTTACGGGACCTCAAGCGTCGAAGCAAATTCATTCGGCACCGCCTCCTATCCCGCTTTGATGGAAATCCGCATCAAGGACGAGTGCCGCCGACCGGAAAGAACCGCGAGCTTGGCATCGCTCGCGGATGATCCGCGATTTCAAGGATATCTCACCGCCCACCCTGAATACCTAATGACCCTGCTCCGCTTCAAGACGGAGTGCTCACTCCAGGAAGAGGATTTTACCCTCGACTCCATACCGGCGGCCTGCCGGGACACGATCGCCGCCTTCCTTAAAGATCAGAGGATCAGCGTACTGCAGGACCATTTCATCAGCCAATCCTACTACATCCGGGATCGCGAGTGCATCGAGGGGATCCGAGGCACGGTGGAGGACCAGATCCGAATCCTGAACGAACAGGAGCTAAATTGGGTTCCGCGTTGCGAGAACAACTTTCAATCTTCCCATAATCTAGCTCTGCTGATTGTCCACCTGACCCGACAATCCATCGCGAAGGACCAATTGCCGGGGTTCGATCGAAAGCGGATTCTTGTCAATGCAAAGAAGGTCAGTGAACCCGCCGCCAACGGAGTCGGGGAATTTCTCGACCAGATCGAGGAATGCAAAAAGACCAAGAACCTCTCGGCCTTCAAAAACATTCTGGATGAGACATTAAGGAAAATTCCCTACCTGATGCTTTGGGA
>CAYXVB010000016.1:0-27525 GCA_964467785.1 uncultured Bacteriovoracaceae bacterium | reverse complement strand
CCTTTGGGAGCCCCGCTGCTCGGGTTACACACTGATCGCTGAAAACACCGGGCTCATGCTGGCCCATCTGACCCGACTCGGGATCGAAAGAGGAAAGCCGCCGAAATTCGATTCCGCCCGAATGATCGCCAATGCCAAGCGCATCCATGAGTCATCCGGAAAAATGGTCGCCACTTTCCTGGACCAGCTAGAAAAATGCCGAAAGGCCGGAAAACTCGAACAGTTCAAAGACCGACTCAAAGTCCTCTTCGACTCAGGAAGATATAGGAGCGATTTCAGCGATCTTTCCGGTATTCGCTGCGACCTGGACAACTAACGATTCAAAGAGATCTCCAAGACTCCACCCGCTCGGTCAACTCCGCCATCGAATCCCCGCCAAACTTATCCAGCACGGCGTCGGCCAAGACCATCGCGAGCAGCGATTCACCGATGACGGCAGCTGCCGGGACCGCGCACACGTCCGAGCGCTCCACATGCGCCTTGGCCGCCTCCCCGGTCGACAGCCTCACCGAGTCCAAGGCGTCCATCAAAGTCGCCAACGGCTTCATCGCGGCGCGGACCACTAGCGGTTGCCCCGTGCTCATTCCGCCGTCGACGCCACCGGAGCGGTTGGTGTGGTACTCCACGCGCCCCGACTTGGACGAAGGATAGAGCTCGTCGTGCGCCTGAGAACCCGGAGTCGCAGCGAGCCGGAAACCCAGGCCGATCTCCACGCCCTTGATCGCGTTCAGCGAGAGGAACGCCCGACCGATCTCCGCCTCGATGCGGCGGTCCCATTGCACGTAACTTCCCAGACCCAGCGGAAGCCCCCAGGCCACCACTTCGAATTCCCCGCCCAGGGTATCGCCTTTTTTCTTCATTTCGCCGACGAGCTCCACCATCTGCGCGTCGATCGACGCGTCCAGCACGCGCAGCTGATGCGAATCCGCTTGGCGGTTCAACGAAGTCAGGTCCGCCGGAGGCGCGCTCAGATCCTCGAGATCGCCGATCCGGGTCACGCGCGAAGCGAGGCCGATCCCGAGCTGGGAGAGAAGCTGGCGGGCCACCGTCGCGATGGCCACTCGAATGGTCGTCTCGCGCGCGCTCGCGCGCTCAAGTACGTTGCGCATGTCTTCGTGACCATACTTCACGCCACCCACGTAATCGGCATGGCCGGGACGGGGGACTTCGAGCCTGCGCTTGACCGCCAGATCCTGGGTAGGCTCCGGCTGCATGATATCCGTCCAGTTTCGCCAGTCCTTGTTCTCGATCATCAGCGCGATCGGGCTGCCCAGCGTGAGCCCATGCCGCACGCCTGAGAGGATCTGGACCGCGTCGTCCTCCATCTTTTGACGGGCGCCGCGCCCGAAGCCGAGCTTGCGGCGTCGCAGCTCCTGATGGATGTCCTCGACGGTGAGCTTGAGTCCGGAGGGCACGCCTTCGAGAATGCCCACCAGCGCGCGTCCGTGTGATTCGCCTGCAGTCAGAAAACGAAGTTTCATTTGGCCCCGGTCAATTGATTCAATACTTCGAAGAAATTCGGGTAGGAGATCAGCACCGATTCCACCCCTTCGATCTCAGTATCACCTTGGGCGATCAGACCCGCAATGGCGAACGACATCGCGATCCGATGATCCAGGAACGAGTCAATCCGCGCTCCGCGCAACTTCTGGATGCCACGCACCGCGTAGCCGTCCTCGAAAGTCTCGATCACCCCGCCCATGGCGCGCAAGTTGCGCGCGACCGCTTCAATGCGATCGCTCTCCTTGACTCGCAGCTCCCGGGCGCCGTGCACCACGGTCTCGCCCTCGGCCTGCGTGGCCAGGATGGCCAGGACCGGTAGCTCGTCGATCAATGAAGGAATCTCCCCGGGTTCGACGCTCGTTCCGCGCAAGGCAGCTTGACGGACGCGCACATTGCCGCGGGGCTCGGGCATGGACTCGGTAACGTCATACTCGACGCGCGCGCCCATTCTTTCCAAGACACGCATGAAGCCAATCCGAGTCGGATTGAGAGAGACATTGCGGATCTCCACGTCGGCCCCCGGCACCAAAGCCGCCGCGGCCATCCAAAACGCGGCTGACGACGGATCGCCCGGCACATGGACCTCACAACCCGTGAGCTTTTGTTCGCCATCCACGCTGATTGAATCCGGGCTGACCCTAAGTTTCACGCCGAAGTGAGGGAGCATCCGTTCGGTGTGATCTCGGCTTCCCAGCTCGCCGCGAAGCGTGGTCACGCCGTCGGCGTAAAGACCCGCCAGGAGCAGGCTGGTCTTGACCTGAGCACTCGCTACTTTGAGCGAATAGTCCGTGGCCTTAAGCCGGGCACCCTTCCGGCCGTGCACTGTCAATGGCGCGTAATCCTCGCGCGTCAGGGAAAACTGCGCGCCCATCTGCGCCAGCGGCGCCGCAACGCGTTTCATCGGACGCTTGATGAGAGAGTCATCGCCGGTCAAGGTCGCTTCGAAGCCCTGTCCAGCCAGCAGGCCCATCATGAGCCGCATCGTTGTACCCGAGTTGCCGCAATCCAGCACGGACAACGGCTCGTGCAAGCCGTGTTTTCCCACGCCTTCGACAACGGTTTCGCGCGCGCCGCCGCCCGCTCCGGGCGTGATCCTGACGCCCAATGCCCGCAGGCAATCCTGGGTCGAGTGGACATCACCGCTGTCGAGAAGGTTGCGCACCACCGTGCGGCCCGAGGCGATCGCGCCAAAGATCATCGCGCGATGGGAGATCGACTTGTCGCCCGGGATCTCGGCGATCCCGGTAAGCTTGCGGCTCGGGGAGACGACTCTTTTCATGCGACCTTCTTTTTGCCATGAGCAGATTTCTGTCCCGTCTTGTCGAGCGCCACGCCCATCGCGGCCGCGACTTTTTCGCAGTCCTCGACCAAGGTGGCAAAATCTTCCGGATCCATCGCCTGCGGGCCGTCACAGAGGGCCTTGCAGGCTTCGTCATGGACATCGACCAGGATCGAGTGCGCGCCCACGGCCAGGCTCGCCAAGGCCATGGGGGCGACGTTTTCGCGGCGGCCGCTGCCGTGGCTCGGATCGACGACCACCGGGAGGTGGCTCAACGCCTTGACTACCGGGATCGCGCCCAGATCAATCACGTTGCGGGTGTAACGAGCGTCAAAGGAGCGGATGCCTCGCTCACAGAGCATCACTTGGTGGTTGCCGCCCGCCAGCACGTACTCAGCTGCGAGCAGCCACTCGTCGATCGTAGCCGACATTCCGCGCTTGATCATCACGGGCTTGTCCAGCTTGCCCACCTCGCGCAAGAGGGAGAAGTTCTGCATGTTGCGCGTACCGATCTGGATGATGTCGCCGTAGCGATAGACCATCTCAAGGCTCTTTAGATCCAAGGCCTCCGTGATGACCGGAAGCCCGGTCTCCTCGCTGGCCGCCGCGAGGATCTTGAGACCATCCTCGGCGAGGCCATGAAACGCGTAAGGCGAAGTGCGAGGCTTATAGGCGCCGCCACGCAGGACCGTGCCACCGGCCTTTCGGACTGCGCGGGCAATCCGCATCGTCTGCTCTTCGCTTTCCACCGCGCACGGACCGCCCATGACCACGAAGCGGCCCGGGCCGTACTCGACTCCCCGCACGCGGACGATGGTGTCTTCCTTTTTGAAGTCGCGGCTCGCCAGCCGGAACGGCGAAGTAATGCGAATCACTTCGTGCACCCCATCCAACTGCTGAAGGCGCTTGGGATCAATATGCGTATCGTCCCCGAGCACGTTGATCGTGACCCGGAACGTGCCTCTGAGCTTAATCGGCTCGCAGCCGTAACTCTCGATCTGATGCTCCACTTCTTTGAGCTGCTGTTCCGTATGGTCGCTTTTCATGACAATCAACATGGCTGTCTCCTGCTTTCACGCGGCTTTAGAGTTCTTGAATTCGCGGGCCTGTCTAAATTCTTCCTCGAATCCGCCTTTTTCCAGCTTGGAGCGGATTCCGGTCAAAATAGCGATATAGCGATCCATCGCCTGCGCGATCGCGCGCGAATTGGTGCGCGAGATATCACGCCACATCACGTAATCGGAGGTCGCTAGTCGGGTCATGTCCTTGAACGCGGGTCCGAACACGAACGAGTCTCCGTGCTTCACGGACGCCTCGCTTCCGAGAAGGGCAAGCGAGGTCGCCAGAAGCTGCGGAAGGTGACTCGTGACGGCAAGGACCTCGTCATGGCTCGCGGCGCTCATCTCAAGCGGACTCGCGCCGAGCGCGTGCACCAGGGCGCGGGCCTGTCGCATTCCCGCCGCCGGCACCGGACGAGGCGGCGTCAGCACAAAACGTTTTCCGTCAAATAGTCCCGCCTCAGCGGCTTCGGCTCCTGCCACCGCTTTGCCGGCCAGCGGATGCCCGCCAATAAAGCAGACATCCTTGCGTAGGGAATCGACGGCGGCCTCAATGACGGATCTCTTGGTACTTGAAGTATCGAGAACCAAAGTGCCGGATGGAATCCGCGAACCGTAATGCTTGAGAAACTGGATATTCGCCTCGACCGGAGCGCACAAAATGATGATGTCAGCATGGAAGATGTGTTCAGGTTCGGACTCAATGCTTTCGAAACTCGCGGCGAGCGTCGGACACAAGTCAGCCCGCCGATCACACCCTCGAAGGCGGACCTCCGGAAAGCGTCGGCGCAAGGCCAAAGCGACCGATCCTCCGATCAGGCCCAGACCGAAAATTCCGAAGGTCTTTTGCTCCAGTTCCTGAAGCTCTTGCTCCGAAGCCGATGAGTCGGAACTCTCCTGCGATTCCCACGTCCGGAACGCCGTTACTAGATTCCCGTACATTTCACGGAGAACGGCGTCAGGCAACGGGCCCCTATTCTGACCGAGCACATTGAGCAGGACTTCCGCTTCACGCCGGGGATCATGCACGGGCGAGCCATGAGCTTTTTTCCATTGCCCTACCGACCGAACCGCACGGGCACGGAGACTCAATAGTCGCACCAACCCCCGGTCCAGGCGGTCGATCCAAGCGCGAAGCGATTTGAGGTCCTCCGGGACGCCGTTAACTCCGGACATAGTGAAGCACTCCTGGCCTAGAAAGCTTATCGGCATCGGGCGTCAAAACTTAAAAATCAATGAATCATCAGGACAAGCACTGATTCGCCGAAATATAATAGATACTTCGAGGTAACTTTAGTTTTGATCATTTACCGACATTTCTGCGGCATTCAATTTTTAGCGACTCTCTGCGCGGTCTCGGCCTGGTGCGCGGAGGTCCGTCTATTTCAGACAAATGGACGCCCCGTTGGACAGTACGAACAACTCATAAAAAATCTGCGCGAGAACGACACAATTGTCTTTTCCGATGAAAGCCGAAAGATTCTTGGAAAGCTGATGGGATGCGGCGGAACGACCTGTGTGTTCGAACTTGCGGACAACCCCGACCAAGTCATTCGAATCCCTGCACATGTCGGCTACCTAGGCGACGATGCTCAACCCATCCCTCATTACATCGACCGATTTAAAAATGGAAAACCTGAGCTAGATAAACGCCAAATTCCTTCCGTTTCCATTCGCGAATATCGTTCAGAAGAATACTTGGTCGTTGATAGACTTCATGCAAAAACCCGATTGGATCAATTTTTAGCAAATCCTTTCGCGTTCCCTCAACCGGAACGCGAACGTATGACCCAATATCTGTACGATTTCGCCCGGAAAACAGCGGGTCTCTCAAAAATTGGTGATTTCAAAGCGGATCAACTCTTCTTTATCAAGGATCGCGGCTGGGTTCTCTTTGATTGGACCGACGATCATCGGCGCATCTCGGAAAATCAAAACGCATTCGATTCCATGTTTGATGACTCCAATAGTCCAATTCACAAAATGTATCGGGAATTGAGCTCCGCTCGCGGTTTTTGGCTCAAAAGGCTTCGGTTCCAGCTCAATCAAACAATCGATCAGGCGCGAGGGCTCGGCATTTTAAAGCGATGCTCGACACTTTTTGGTTTGGTGCGATGAAAGGCCTGGAACCCGGATCTTTGACGCCAAGGAGCGCATCGCCGGCGCGACTCTGTAAATGCATTAAAACGGTCACATCCCGGCTCGAGAAAAAGCAATACTACCTAAATTCGCTCCAGCTGAACGACAAGGTCGGGTCCAAGGTGACCAGAGCGCCCGAAACCCGATAGGTGCTCCCCGGCGGAACAACGGCAGTCAGAGATGGAATAGACCCAGAGCCAGGTGCCGCGTCCGCCCTAAACGCGAGAACCCCGTCAATGTGAAACTCGGCGTATGCGGACGGGGCTCCGGAGGGTCTCAGCACGACAGTGACCTGAATCGGTCGCCCCGTGGTATTGGTATAAGTGGCACCGAGTGCACGGGAACTGGAAACGTTGGTCCATTGCTGGTCGGTAGAGACGATCCCGCACGCGTCAAGTTGCACCGTAGTCCCGCTGACCACATGGGTCTGCAAGGCAATCGGAAAGTCCTTTTTCAGGACTAAGCTCCCCACGGAGCTGGCGCCACTTTTGGTGATCTCCATGTGCACCATGGCGAGATAGCTGGTGCCCGCCACGAGCTCATGAAACTGATTGATCCTGAAGTCTGAAATCGTGAGTCCATTGCCCGCGCTGCCGCCGTTCTGCGCAAGAACGTCGCCATTCGGGTAAGTCAGCTTGTTGACCGTGATCGACTGCGTCGCGAGCATCGCGGGATTCCGATTGAAAGTCAAACTCGCCAGATTTGTTGAATTGACGTTCGAGCTGCAAGATACCGAACCCTGAAGGATCATCGAAATGAGCGACCCCAGATTGTTGAAGTCGCTGTTCATCCTCACCGTATTCTGCGCCAACATCGAATTCTGATACAGCTGCGCGAACATCAGGGACAGGGTGCCGAGAAGCCCAAAGGCAATCAGCACTTGAACCAAACTCTGTCCGGAACGGCCGCGACTTCGGACGATTCGACCCATATTTCCCCCTTAATGACGATCTCAAAGCAACTCTGGCTTACGCTTCTTGAGTTCTTCGATGACGAGCTTGATATCCTGGGCGCGGTGCTTATCCGCGATCAAGACCGCTCCGCCCGCCTCCACGACGATCAGGTCTTTGACACCAAGGAGCGCGACGGTCTTACCCGGAACATCGACGATATTCCCTGAGGAATCGACGCCGATGGCCTCGCCGGCGCTCACCACGCCTTCGGGTCGCCGCGCCTTCAGGACGTCCGCGAGCTCCTCGAGCGAAGTCCAGCTACCGAGGTCGTCCCAGCCGCAGTCGAGCGGAAACGAAACCACATTGCGGGCCTTTTCCATGACCCCATAATCGATCGAGGTCGCGGTCAGGCGCGGATACGCCGCTTCCACAAGGGCCTGCGGCTCCCGCGATCCGCCCTCTGCTTGACATTCGTCCCAAATTCGCCGCATTTCGGGCATGTACTCGTCAAACGCGCGCAAAATCACCTCCGCACGCCAGACAAACATCCCGCCATTCCAATAGTACTCACCCGAACGAAGGAAGTCCTCGGCCCGCGCGCGGTCAGGTTTCTCGACAAAGGCGCGCACGCGCCGGCAGGCTCCGCCTTCGAGCGGGTCGCCGATGCGCAGGTAGCCGTAACCGGTTTCCGGTCGAGTGGGCCGGACTCCGAGCGTGACCAGATCGTCATGGGTTTCGGCCCAGCGGACGGCCGCCCTGACGGTCTCCCTGAAGCGGTCGGGAAAAGCCATGTAATGATCGGCGGGCATGACGAGCATCACCGCGCGCGGATCCAGCGCGGCGATTTCGCGGGCGGCCCAATATACGCACGGCGCCGTGTTGCGGCCGGCGGGCTCCGCGAGCACGCGAGCCCCCCCCGCTTCGACGGCGACTGCCGACACCGAATCGCGGAGCTTTCGGGTCGTAACGATGATCCGCGAGGATGAGGGAGCGATCCCGTCAAAGCGCGAAAGCGTCATTCCCAGGAGCGAAGGACCATCCTCACTGCCAAAGCTCAGCAGCTGCTTCGGGCGCGCCGCCGTGCTCTTGGGCCAAAAGCGAGTTCCGCTTCCGCCCGCCATGATCACGAGAAAGACGCCCGAAGAGCTCACTTTCCAGTCCGCCCGTAACTGTCCTCGAGACGAACCACATCGTCGAGGTGATTGGTCGAAACCTCGAACACATCGCAATCCTCGATCGCGATCATGCGGTGCTTGCGCCCGACGGCGACATGATGCGCCTCACCTGGCAAAAGCTCGATCTCCTGCATCTGTCCGCGCTCGTCCTCGATCACGAAAAGCATCTTCCCGGCGGAGATCAGGATCGTTTCTTCTTTCACGCGATGGTATTGGAGCGAAAGCTGATGTCCCTTCTTGATGTGAAGGATCTTGCCGACGTAGTCGTTCGTTTTCGCCCAGATGAGCTCGTATCCCCACGGCTTTTCCACGCGGGTGATCGCTTGCTTGGTCATAGGTGACGAATGTCCCGCTATTCAGTGGATTTTGCAATACGGGAAATGACGAAGTCTTCGATCGTACGATCGGCCTTGAGCTTGGCGCCTGCCTTTTCGGCTTCGTCTTTGGAGCGATAGGACCCGAGATAGACCCGGAACCAGTGGGCGCCCTTGACTTCGGCGGATTGGACATAGGGCTTGTAGCCTTGAGTGCTGATGGTCAACATTCGCGCGCGCGCGTCGGCTTCGGACGGGTAGGATCCGATCTGCAGCGCATAATGATGTGTCTTCAGCTGCGGGGATTGGGCAGCAGGCGCGGCGCCCCTGTTGTGCGCCTTGGCTGCGACTTGAGGCTGGGCTTTAGGCTCGCCTTTGGCCTCCGGCTCGCGCTTTCCGGGCTCTGTGGCCGGCGCTGTTTTAGTTTCCGCGCGGGTCGCCGCCGGCAAGCTGACCTGCTTGCCTTGCTCGAGGCGCAGTCCCGTGCGTTCGACTTCCTCATGAAGAGCCTGATTGACCGTCTCGTCCACCACAGGAGGTGTCGCGCTCTTCATCACATCCTGGAATTCCTGTTTGCTTGGAATCGCGTCCCCGATCGTCGCCACGCCGTTGGCCTCGTGGCCCGCGGTCACGGCCACGCCGTTACCGGATCGACTCACGACTTTTTTTCCAAGATGAACCCCTAGGGTAAACGCGAAGAACGCGACCAGCACTCCCAAAAGCAGGAGCACGAGCATTTCCTTGCGGTCATAGATGAAAAGTCGTTGATTCTTTTCCACTTTCTAAAGTCTAGCCACCCCCTCCCCACCCTGTCAATCAAACGAGTCCGCAATCCAGACGGCCCGTTCGAATTTCCGGCAAAAACTACCTATTCCAGCGCGTTTTCCGGGCCTATTTCTTTCATCAGTGGGCGGCCATGAAAAACACGATTCATGGGAAAGTTGTCCGTAATCAAAAAGGCCAAGGTCTGACAGAGTACCTCATTCTGCTGATCCTGATTTCCGTCGTCTCGATCACCGCCGCAAAGACCTTGGGTTCGACGATCAAGTCCAAGATCCAGGTGGCCCGCGATCACATCAACAAAGACATCTCGCTGGAGAACTGAGATCGGCCAATGACCCACTTTCGGCGGAACTTTTCAAACGAGTGGCGGAAGAGGCGCCCCCCACCGCGACTCCGGAAGGGGCAGGCCCTGGTCGAGTTCGTGAGTGCGTTCGCGCTGCTGGCGATTACGGTCTTCGGCTGCGGGAGTCTTCTTATGGCGACCTGGAATCGGACTCGATGCGCCTATCTGGCATACGAAACCGCCCATGCCCATCTGACCGGCTCTCGGCCACCGGGGGCCATGAGCCGCGCTTCGACCCTTCTGGCACGTTCCCGGATCCAGGAAGATCCGGAGTCCGTCGGGGTGGAGCTCCTTTGCGGCGCAGCCAAGGAGCAGGTGCGCCTGTTCCGACTTGAGGCCGGCCCATGAGGAAGCAAAAGATCGATGGCGCGATCACAGTGCCCATGCTCCTCGCCTGCGTGACTCTGGCGATCGCGAGCCTGGGCACCTGGGGCGTGCTTAGGCACTGGCGTTTTCTCATGGAGACGCAAATTCGACTGGACCGATGCACTCGAGAGGCCGCGCTTGCGCTGAAGGAAACTCAACAGCTCATTGAGCGCACCAACCTCGCCATCCATGCCGCTCGCCTGGTTGTGCTGGCGGGAGTCCTGGATCCGCCCGCATTAGCGGCGGCCCGCGCCACGCTCGCGATTCTCGTCCTGAAGCAGGATGCCGCACTCTTAATCTGGCGGGGCAAGCAGGCGACCTGGCTTTTGCCCGGGCATTGCGGAAGCTGGGTCGATATCCGGCCTCCCTTGCCCGGCTTGGGCTGGACGCGGCCTCCCCCGGATCCGCTCGGCCCCCTGCCACTCTATTGGGAAGGAATGCCCCAAGATTTTGTCATCCGCGCTAGTCGGCGCCCGCGTCATTCGGTCGCCGAAATCTCCCGTTCCAGGAACCGGGGAAAAAAGAGGGAAAACGCAGTTGAAATCGAAAATGAGCCGCCGCTCACGAGCGAATGGTCCGCTCGCTGGACTGCTCCGTTGTGAGCGGGGGCAGATTTGGATCGAGGCAATTTTATGGAGCTTTCTGATCGTTTCCGTTTCCTTGGCTGGCATCAGCGCGTTTCGGGCCGAATACCGGCATTATCGGAAGGTCATCGGGCAATCGCCCGTGCGGTCATTTCGTTGATCTTCGCGCTCGGCCTTGGATACCTGGCCTGGCAATGGAGCGGTGCCGAAGCCTTGCAGGACTGGCGCCGGAGCCATCCCCCTTCCGAAGCATTATGGCATTCCGTTCTCGAAGCTTCCGGGCTTATGGAAATCCAGGACTCCCGCCAGTTAGCCCGCCTTACACGGGCACTTCCTTCGATGACTGAAGAAGATGGAGTCTGGATCGCGCCCGGAGACGTCGCGGCACCCGAAACCCTAGGCTGGGTCGCACGAATTGGGGATCCGATCCGCATCTACTCCCTCAATCCAACCGAGAATCGGTCCGGCTCATTCCCCTCGACGGACCAATGGCGACCGCTGCGAGGGGGTTGGACCGCCCTCGAAGCCCTTCTTCGCATCACTCGCGGGGAAAAGCTGAAAGGTGCCCAAAAGCCTAAGAAATCGGTGCTCAGGGACCCGAGAGAACTCGTCTTTTGAGGCGGGATCGACACTGATGAGAATGGCTGCCGGCAAGCCTCAATGGTTGACTTCCTGACTTGCCTGACATAGTTCCGTGGGCTCTATGAAATCTCATCCGGTTTCGATTCTTGCTGTGGGCTCCCTTGCATTCGACTCAATTCAGACTCCGGCCGGCAAGGCCGAGCAAGTCCTGGGCGGCTCGGTCAACTACTTCTCCATTGCGGCCTCATTTTATGCCCCGATCGAAGTGGTCGGCGTCGTCGGCGAGGATTTCCCGAGGAATCACCTGGATTACCTGGCCTCGCGCAAGATCGATATCACCGGTATCCAGGTCGTGCCGGGCAAGACGTTTCACTGGGTCGGCTCTTATGACACCAATCTAAACGAGGCCAAGACTCTCTCTACGGCGCTCAACGTATTCGAGCACTTCGACCCGCGACTGAGCGAAAAACATCGCGAAGTCCCCTACGTCTTCCTCGCCAATATCGATCCGGTCCTCCAGCAGAACGTCCTCGATCAGATCCAGTCGCCGCGCCTGGTCGCCTGCGACAGCATGAACTTCTGGATTACCGGCAAGCCCGACGAGCTCAAAAAGACGCTCAGGCGCGTCGACATCCTTTCCATCAACGAAGGCGAAGCCTACCTTCTTTCCGGCACCCGCAACATCGTCAAGGCCGCCGAGATGATCCGCGCGATGGGCCCCTCGGTCCTCGTCATCAAGCGCGGCGAATACGGCTCGATGCTGTTCACTCCGACCAGCACCTTCATCGCCCCAGCGTTTCCGACGCAGACCGTGGTGGACCCCACCGGCGCGGGCGATAGCTTTGCCGGCGCGTTCATGGGCTTTCTCGCCGAAGCGGGCGCCCACCGCGACATGCTCAAGTCGGATCCCAGGCACTGGGACCTGCTCCTCCGCCGCGCGGTGCTCGCCGGCAGCGTGATGGCCAGCTTTACAGTGGAGGACTTCAGCTTCAAGCGCCTGATGCGCTTGGATAGCGCCGAGCTGGTCGATCGCCAGCACAAGCTGATGGCGATGACCTCCGCCCAGTAATCGCGCCCGCCGATACAACGGACACCACCGGGAGTTGGATGTCAGCGGCGCTCAGCTCAGAAAATGGGCTTTGATTTATCGCTGCTGAGCTGCTCGCTGAGTCGGATGATTTCCGCCTCGAGCTGGACGATCTTCTCATCGTAGGACCTGACGGACTTCGGGATCCTAATGCTCGCGATCAGCTCATCGAGCTTCGCGCGAAGCTCCTCGTTTTCCTTCCGAAGGCGCTCGCTCTCTTTCACGGACGTATCGATACCGCCTGCGGTCTTGTCCTTGAGCTGGATTCGCAGGTCTTTGATCAGCGCATTGCGCTTCTCGAGCAGCGCGATGAGATCAGCGGCCTGCATGTTGGGCCTGATGTCGGGATCGGAGCTGACAACCGTGGAAGCCGCCGTTGCCGCCGAGATCGGATGAGACGCCACGGTTTTAGCGCCTTTGAAGTGCGACAGCCCTGCTCTCCGATCCGCGAAACTGGGGATCTGCGGATGCTTGAGGCCGGCGGCGACAATCACCAGGTCGCCCGCCAGTTCCCGGGCGAGCGCATGCAGCTCGCCGAACATTTTGAACGCGTGGGGCGATACCTCACGGGGATTCAAAAGCTCGATAACGACGCGATTGTGGCCGTTCTTGTAAAGCTTGGTGACGCCGGCCTTGATGACCTGGGCGCCTTGGACATCGACCGGCTCGGAGACGGAGAGGATGTGGATCCCGTTTTCTTGGACAAGTTGGAGCTTCATTAGGAAAGTTTCGCTCGATAGTAGAAAACACGCATCAGATCGCGCCGGGTGATCATCCCCACGAGCCTGCCGTGATCGTCGATCACCGGCAGGCGGCGATAGCTTTTGTTGACGAAGCGTTTAATGACGGCGCTGAGCGAAGTCGACTCCTTGACCGACTTTACCTTGCGGCTGAATTGCACCGGCGCGCGGAAAAGCTCCGACTTCATGTCGTTGGAGCTGGTGAGGTGCGGGGAGAGCTGCGAGATGATGTCGAATTCGGAGACGACTCCGACCATCTTCCCGTCGTCGTCGACCACTGGCATCCCGGTGATCCTGTGATCCATCAGCATCTTGAGGGCTTCCCCGATCGTCGTACCTTCGCGTATGCAGAGCAGCTCGGTTGACATGACATCCTTGGCGTAGGTCTTCATGACTCCAGTCTAGGGCACGCAAAATTTGACTTCAACCGGAACTGTCTTACTCTGGATATGAATGGGTGCGCGCGCGCTTGATCAGTCAGCCTACGAATACCTGACTCGGATGGATCCGGGGCCGACTGTCATGAAAGTGCTTCGGAGTCTTGCCGATTCGCAGATCCCCGCGGGGACCCACCCGGAAATTCTTGCCGACCTTCTCCGAGATAACCAGTTTTACGAGCATCTCCTGCAAAGGCTCGACATTCTCCAGCGCATGAAAAGCGAATGGACTGGACTGGACGATGACGCAAAAAGCGACGCGCTTGTCGACCACTCCTCCAATGCGAGGAAAATCTTGCGCCTTCTCGGGGTGACCGCGGCTCGCAACGCGATCGTCGAGCTTCGCATCATGCGGATGTTAGGCACCGGACTTCCGAAAAAGGACAACGAACCAGTCAAACTCGAGCCGACCAAACGACTGCGCTTCGCGTCGGCCGCCGAGGATTACTGCAACGAAAGACTGATCACGCAGCCGCACAACGCCTACGTCGCGGGCCTTCACTGGGACTGGCTTTGCGGCCAGCTCGACCGTGACAAAAAGCTCTCTCCCCTCAAGACCTATCTCGAGGAGCTGTGGAAAAACTCGATCCAGTCGGCGCACATCGCGTATTCCATCAGCTCGATACCGCAGGATTTCAAGTTCCAGCCCTATGCCTTCGCTTCCGCGCTTTTGCTCGGGCTCGGCAGGATCCTCATGGCGATCAACTATCCGCAAGGGGCGGCGACAGGCTCCTGGCTCGATTTCGAGAGAGAGACCGCCAAAATCCGCGAAAGAAACCCGTTGGTCCGTTCCATCCGCGAGCGCCAAAAATTCGCGCTCTCGCACTCCGAGCTGGCTGGGCTCGCGGCCCAATTCTTCGGCTTCTTCAAGCCCGTGGCGGGCGCGCTCATCTACACGCTCGAGCCCAATCTGATCCGCGAAGTGGATCGCGACCAGTACAACCTTTCGCTGATCCTGTCAGTCACCGAGCATCTCATGGCCGGCGGCCAGGAGCCGACGCTCACCGCTTACCAGAAAACGCGCCTCTCCGAGCTCGGGATGCGCGACGTGGACGTCCTGTACCAAGCCAAGAAGGTGATCCGCCGATGAATCCCCAGACACCGGACACTCCCGTAATCGTGAGCCACAGGTACCGCATCAAGCCCAACTGCACTCAGTGCAAAGCCTGTGTCCCCGTCTGTCCCACTGACGCCATTTTCCAGGGAATGAATCAACTCGTCATCGACACGGACGCATGCGTGGGTTGCGCCATGTGCGCCAAGATCTGCCCCGAAAACGCCGTCGCCGAGGTCTCCCACGCGGTTTAGGCTCTCGGATAGACCCGATTTTGCGCTTTTCTCCAACCGTGATATCTCCACTTTTCGGACAGTGGAGACCGCTTTCAATGTTGCTGCGAAGGGTAGCCTGGATCTTGATCTCGTGCGCCGTACTGTGCACATCGCACGAAGGCTTCGCCGGGCTGCCCGTCTCCTTTCCAGATCGGCAGGGGATGCGCTCGGAAGTCTCGACCGCGATCGACCGCTTGGTCGAGGACGCGATCGCCAAGAAGGTCTTTCCTTCCGCGGCAGTCGCAGTGGTCCGCAATGGCTTTGTCGTGTACCGTCGCAGCTTCAATGTCCCGGATGACGCTCTGTTCGACCTGGCTTCGCTGACCAAAGTCGTGGCCACGGCCCCTGCCATGATGTCTCTCATCGAAAGGGGGCACGTGTCGCTGGCCGACCGCCTGCAGGAACAGCTGCCGGAGGTTCACGGCGCGGGAACGCGCGAGATCACGATCGAATCCCTTCTTCGGCACCGGAGTGGGTATCCCGCGGACAATGCCATGGCCGACTACCTCGGATCGCCCGCGGAGATCTTTGGGCGCCTGAACCGAGTCGGAACGATCCGGCCTCCTTTCAGAAAATTCCTCTATTCCGACGTCGGTTTCATCCAGCTCGCCAGAGTCGTCGAGCGAGTCAGCGGGATGTCGCTTGCAGAATATGCGAAGAGCGCGATCTTCGCGCCCCTCGGAATGAGAGACACCGAATTCAGGCCTTTAGTGGAGGGCGCGCCGACTTCCGGGAGATGCACCCGCTGCGTTCCTACTTCCGACCGGGGCGAGCCTGGAATCGTTCATGACGCCCGCGCCAGAGCGCTCAAAGGGGTCGCCGGTCATGCCGGGGTGTTCTCCACAATCGATGATCTCGCGGTCTTCGCCGAGATGATTCTCGGCTGCGGAAAATCAGAAAACAAGAGCGTCCTCAGCCGGAACACGGTCCGGGAGATGGCCCGCAACCCAATGGAGCTCCCCTCCGGCGAAAGGCGCGGCTTGGGCTGGGATATCGACACTCCCTTTTCCTCTCCCCGCGGAAGCGGATTTCCCGTCGGAAGCTTCGGCCATTCTGGCTACACAGGAACGTCGCTTTGGATCGACCCCTCCAGTGCGACGGCCGTGATCCTGCTCACCAACCGCGCCTATTACGAGTCGCAGAAGAACGGCTGGGGAAAGATCGAGGATCTCAAGGCATTGCGAGCGGGCCTCGCGACGCTGGTCGCTGATTCGATCACAGGCTTCCCTCGGCCCGATTCTTCTGCAATTGCGAAATTCTGCGCCGACTAGCGCGTTTGACGACGCATCTATTTTCGGATAACCCGGAAGGATGAGCGCTCTCTTCAAGAATTTCCATATAATTAAATTAGCCTGCGCCCTGGCGCTCGCCACTCCGGCGGCTGCCGGCTCTCGCGCCGGCACCCAAGCCCTTCCCGAAGCCCCTTTTCGCAAAGTAACGGCTGACCAAATTCCATTGACCGATCTCGAAGGCGATCTGCCTTTGCTGCGCCAAGCACTCAGGAGACAGCTCGAGGCATGCGGGCGCCAGGACCCGAGCCGGGCCATCCGTCTAGGCGACCGCATCGTGCGCGCTGAGCAGTGGTGCACGGCGACGAGTCGTGAGTTTCTCCGTCTCGCGGATGCCTCCGGCACTTGGACTGAGTTCATGTCCCGCGCGCTCCCGCGTTTCGACTGGTACCAGACCACTGGACGCGACGGTAAGGGCGAGGTGCTCTTCACAGGCTATCATTCTCCGACACTTGAGGCCGTTCTTCCTTCGGAACGCGAGCCCGGATTCAACGTCCCTCTCTATCGCCAACCCACGGACCTCGTCCGGATCATCGAAGGCGGCAGGAAGGTCTGGCGAAAACGCAACGCCGACGGCACGACTTCACCCTACTGGGACCGCGAGGCGATTTCCAGCCACGGAGCTTTGAACGGCCAGGGCGCGGAGCTGGCCTACGTTCGCGATTGGTGGGACGCCTACGTCATGCAGATGGAAGGCGCAGGCACGCTGGTGCTTCGGCGCCCGGACGGCTCCACCGAGCGCCGCTTCATCAACTACGCCGCCCAGAACGGACGCCCCTGGGTTTCGATCACCCAATATCTTCGCGAGCAAGGTCTGCCGCCCGAGTCGCTTTCGATGCCCGGCATCCGTAAGTATCTCCGCGATCATCCGGATCGGCTGATGCCCACGCTCAATCAGGATCCCAGTTACGTCTTTTTCCAATTCGACCAGGCGGGACCTTACGGCGTGAATCAGATTATTCTCACGCCACGCCACTCCGTCGCCGCGGATCTCGGAATCTTTCCCGAAGGCGCAGTCACGCTCTTTGACACCGAAAGGCCAGTAATGTCGGGGGACGACGTGACGGCCTGGAAACATTTCCGCTCGGTCGCGGTGGTCCAGGACAAAGGTGGCGCGATCAAGGGTCCCGGACGGATCGACGTCTTCTGGGGTGACGACGCATACGCCGATCAAGCCGCGGGCCGGATGCACCACCTCGGTACCGTTTATATGGCGATCCTCAAGGAATCCATTCGACCTTGAGATCGCCCGGCAACGAGTCGCTCAGCTCCTGACGGAGTCGTTCGGGAGCCGTGACCTTCCTGGAATCCCCATCGCTGTAAAAGCGTAGTTCCGGGTGCTCGTCAAAGTACTTCAACGCCTGATCGAAGTACGGCGCCGAGCCGCGAATTCGCGGAATATGCAAGGGCTTGAACTTGCGCGAGTACGGGGAAACCGACGGGCCCGCGCCTACCTCGAGCAGCCCCAAGTGGCGATACCGGACCCCGCGTGATTCGCCCTCGGCGGCCCAGGCGTCCACCTTGGGGTAGATTCCGAAAGGCAGCGCCATGGTCTTGATCACGTAGCCCGGCACGTTGAGCTGCACCCAGGATTGCAGTCCAGCGATCTCGCGCTCGACTCCCGCTTGATCCAGCTTCTTGAGCTGGGGATGCGTGACCGTATGATTGCCGAGCTCAAAGCCCATTTCGACCATTTCCTTGAGCATCCCGCTCCACGCCGTGGAGCCTCTCCGGTCAGGATTCAGATAGAAGCTTCCGGCTCTGCCGAATTCGGGATGCCGCTCGTACATCCCCTGGATCATGCCGACCGCCGAGTTCGGCGACCATTTTCCATCGATTTTGGAGAACTGGCCCACGGCCGAGTCATCAAACGTCAGCACCACTGGTGTCCGGCCGACCGGGACATTGATCTTCCCTTCGACCAGGTCCACCAGATTGACCAGGGTGTAACCTCGTTCGTAGAGCCTTTGCAGGTCGCTGCGGAAGTTTTCCGGCGTGCGGACCCACTCACCCTCCGGTTCGCGGATCTGGTGATACATCAGGACCATCACCTTGCCGAGCTCGTTGGGAGCACGGGCTTCCCGGGCTTCGCCCCGACCATTTGAGGCCCCGGCCAGTTGAGTGGCGGCGAAGATCGCTCCCGCTGCCACCGCGGTCAGACCCGCGATCACACTACCGAGTTTCAAACGAGTGCCGTTAATCATTGGAGCGCTCCTTTGGCGCCCTTGCGGTGGATCGAGCGCGTCTTCTTTTTCAAGCCGTCGGAGCTGTAGCGGCTGGCCGCGTTCCAAAGCAGGAAGCCCTGGCCGCCGACCTTGTCCGAGGCGTCGATCTGCGCGCGGATATCCGCTCCGGTATATTCGCGACGGCTATAGGCGTAATCGCGGAAGGCTTGCAGCCAAGGACGCACCACGACGTTGGGACCAGCGCGCAAGCGGTAGCGGCGCACGCTGTCCTCGATGATGGCACCCGGCTGAGCAACCGGATCACTGACGCCACCCGAGCCCTTGGCGAAACCCGAGGGATAAACCATAGGACAGACGTAATCGAGGTGAGGAACCACATCTTCGACCCGCTGGCCGATGCCGCTGTCGTTGCGGTCATAAGCGGTAATACCAAAGACATCCGCCGCCACGAAGGCGCCCATCGGGGACAGAACGCTGCGCGCTTTCTTGAGGAAGCCCGCGATCGCGGCAGAACGAGTCTGGCTGTTGATCTCGCCCCCGCCCTTGAAGCTGATACTGGAGCGATCGCCGTCCGTCGGGAAGCGAACGTAGTCGAACTGGATTTCGTCGAAGCCCATGTCGACCGCGCCCTTGGCGACACCAATCACGTAATCCCAGGAGGCGGAATTAAAGGGATCCAAATAAGTCACGCGATTGCGATCTTCCCAAGGCTTACCGGTGTTCCTATTCCGGATCGCGAGCTCGGGAAACTTGCGGGGAGCCACGTTGTCCTTGAAGGTCACGATTCGAGCGATCGTGTAGATCCCCATGGAACGAAGCTCCTCAAGATAGGGACGGAGACCGGTGGAAACGCGACCTTCATCGTCCTTGACGTCGATCGTCAGCGCGTTGAGTTCGGTATCGCGCAGGAGCGCGAGATGATTCTGATAGATCGGCCCCTTGGACCTGAGGAGGCCTGTCTGAAGATAGAGGCTCTTGACGTCATGAGGATCCAGATTGACCTGAATCACTCCTCGACGCGGCATCAACATGGCCTTGTGAAATCCGGCCTTTTTGATGATCAAAGGAGACTTGGAGGATTCGCTCACCACCCGGAACGCCCCTTGGGCATCCGTGAGTGATTCCGAACCGTTGAATAAAACGGAAGCGTTTGAAACCGGGTTGCCGTCCTGGTCCAGGACTTTGCCCTGGATGTCGTAGCCCCAACTTTCCGATCCGTCGGACGCCTGGAGGGAAACGATTGGGTCTTCGATCGGACGCAGCTCGTTGGCCGTCAATCTCAAATAGGTGCCGACCATCATCAGGGGCGCCGTCAATAGGAGCAGCCTCAGCTTCGAAAACTTCATAGTGACCTCGTCTCTCTTCCGCTTGGGAAATGAAATGAACTGAGGTCAGCTTAAGATCGAAGACACTGGTAATCAACTTTTTTAGTCAGGTATAGATAAAAAAACCGTTCTATTTCAATAAGTTGTAAACGCATAAATCAGCTGTCCAATCCTTGGACAGCCATATTGAACCCCGAATGTCTAACTTATTTACAGCGGGCCTTGGCCTTGTCAGGCCGGCAACGCACCTTCTTGATCGTTCCGGCGTGGGCAAGCTCGAGCTCCAAAGTCTGGCCCGTCCAGCGCGCGCTCTTGCCTCCGCCTTTGCCTTTCCAAATCTCACGGCAGGACTCAGAAGGCCGGGCGCAATACCAAAGCGTGGCATCATCGATCGTTTGTCCGGAATCCGGGTCGTAGTTCACCGAGACAAAATGGGTTCCTTTGGCGGACCAAACCGGACAGCCGTTCAGTGTCTCTGAACGGCCGGAACCGGCATGAACCAGACGATAATTCAGCGAATCAAAACGAGCCTCAATCAGCGCGATCCAATCCTCCCGGGGACCTACGGCAAAGGCCCTCTTGTGATCAAACGCGCCTTGCGCTTCGGGGCCTGAATCCTTGAATCGAAGGACATCCCCTTTGCGGACTCGGATCTCAAGCTCGCCGTCTTTTCGACGAAGAAGATTCGGATGCTTTTGGATGAGCGTGGCTTCATGAACGAGCTCGCGCCATTTGCCAGGCTCGCAGGTATCGGAGCCATGAGCTACTCCTGTGAGGAGCGCCAGTAAGATCGACGGGGCAACGAGTATTCGTCTCGACATGATCTTCAGTAAAGCAGCGCTTGAGCGCGCAGTCTAAGAAAATCTTCCGACTCCTGCCGCGCCCGCGCCGTCAGCACTTCCGGAGCGACGCTACGCACGATTCCTTCCAAAAGCCACGACGATCCGAGCATCGAACGGGTTCCGGCCAGATCCAAGCGCTCTCCAAAGCGCATTTTCAAGGCGCTGGATACGACGATCAGGCTCCGGAAAACGTCCATGGAAGTCGCGTCCGTGATACGAACCTTGAAGCCGCGACAAATCTTCTTTTGGTATATCGCCCGATCCGGAACCCATTCCGCGGCCTCAAAGGCGAGCCCAGGCAGCGCGAGCGCGTTGAGTTGAGCGACCAACCCAGCGACTTCATCCGCCCTAATCCAAGGAGCGCCGTAACGACGAAAAGCCTCCGAGTTCTCTATTCCCCGTCCCACCGCCAGATTGGCGGCTTCCAAGGTTCCGAAGGCGGCATAAAGATCCGCTTGATCGACTTCCACCAAAGCCGGAGAAGGTGGATACCACTTCAACCCCGTCTCCTGCCAACGCTGAGCGCGACTCCATCCAGAAATCGGCACGACGGTGAGATCAGCGCGGATACCCAGAAGGTGATTATACAAAATCGCCAGCTCTCCGAGAGTCATGCCGTGGCGGGTCGGTACCATCGCAAGCGTCGTGAGACCACCCGTGGCCAAGGATTTTTCGAGCACCGCGCCTGCTACGGCCTCCCCACCGAGGGGATTGGGACGATCCAGAACGATGATTGGCTTGCCGGCCCGCTGACAGGCGCGCATGACGTAGACCATCGTGGCGGGATAAGTATAGTAGCGCAAACCCACATCCTGAAGATCGATCACGACCACGTCGAGCCGCGAAAGCATCTCGTCGGTCGGCGCCTTGCGAGGACCATACAACGAATAAACCGGAAGTCCCGTCACGGGATCCGTCGAATCCGGCATGAGGTTGTCATCGACGCTTCGATAGCCGTGTTCTGGCGCGAAGATCATCGTGAGCTGGAACCGGGTTCGGTGCGCCCCCACCGACGAGGATCCCATCTGATAGAGCCGATCCACCAGATGGCTCCCATCCGGAAGTCGGCTCGCATGATGAGCAAGGACACCGATGCGTTTGCCAGCAAGCAATCGCGCGAAGGACGTCTCCTCAAGCCTTGCTGCTCCCGGAATTACGGAAGAAGAATCCGCCCGCAGTTCGACTGCGACGAGAAGTAAGAGGAATACTGCGAACTTCCATTTAGATTTCATCGGACGCTCCACCTCAGTATGGACTTGAAAGCTCCAAGATCTCCTGACCCATCAGCGCACATTGATCCTTGATTTGGGCGTAAAGAAAACGCATCCGATATCTCGCCCGATAAACCCATCCATGGACCTCAAGCACGTCGAACCGACCTTTACCCATCGTGTTCTTGACAGGGGCCTTGACCGTCACCGCCTCTTCGATCCGTAAATTCTTGATCTCAGTCGAGGTGGAGTCATCGGCGAAGTGCAGGCGCAACAGTTTGTCCGCGCGTTTGCGCGCGTCCGCTTCGCAAAAGTGGCCCTTCTGCCCCTGAGGGGAGTTCCCCACCGCATGGGCAAGCGAAATGGAAAATGCCCAGACTAATGCTACCCGATAGATTGATCTCATCAGCGGATCTCCTTGTCCGAAAATCTATCACGAATCAGGTAGAGCGATCGACTGACACTCTCGAGCGCTCATGTTTCGTCCATCAAGGAAGATCGCTCAAACCCCTACCCGCACGACCCCACGCGGCGCGGATCTTCTCACGCATCTCTTCTTGGAAGCGCTCCTTGGCAAAAAGCGCGGCCCGAGCGCGGCACGCGGCTTCTTCGAAAGCGATCGCGCCTGACTCGACGCGGTTCACCGCTTCCATCAGCGCCTCCACGGTCTGCGGACGGAAAAACAGTCCAGTGACGCCATCCACCACGGTCTCAGCGGCACCGCCCTCTCCATAAGCGATGACCGGCGCGCCCGAGGCCATCGCCTCAAGCGGGGTAATGCCGAAGTCTTCGACACCGGGAAAAACGAACGCCCGGCAACGGGAATAAAGTTCCGCGACGCGATCATTGGTGGCCGAGCCCAGGAACTCCACCGTGGGGCCGGCCATCGCGCGCAGTCGCGCTTGGTCCTGGCCCGAACCCACGATCTGCAGCGGCAACCGGAGTCGATTAAACGCCTCGATCGCGAGATCGACGCGCTTGTACGGCGCAAAAGCGGTGACCATGAGGTAGCTTGAACCCCGCTCGCGTGGCAAAGTGAAGCGGGAGAGATCCGCGAACGGGTAAACCACCTCGGCCTCGCGGCCGTAGGCGCGCCCGATCTGCTCGGCGATGAACCGAGAGTTGGCGATCAAAAGATCAACATTGCCCGCGGCGCTCGCGCGGCGATCCCAGCCCTGAAGATACCCGCGGACCGCATGCGCGGCCACGCGAACGGTCAACGAAGCCTTGCCCGGACCAAAGTACTCGTCAAAGCGGTCCCACATATAGCGCATCGGCGCATGGATGTAGCTCACGTGCACCGCACCCTTGGGCCGACGCACGCCCTTGGCCACGCAATGAGAGGAGGAGACGATCAGGTCGAAACCCGTGAGGTCAAAGCTCTCGATCGCCTTGGGCATGAGCGGAAGATAGTGGCGGTAGCGGCTCACGCCGCCCGGCATTTTTTGAAGCCAGCTGACATGACGCTTAAGCCGGGAGAGTGCCGGAGAGATTGTCCCGGGCGCCTCCACGAGCGTGAAAAGCTCGGCGCCAGGAAACAGCTCCGCGATCGCCTCGAGGACATACTCACCCCCGCGCATCCCAGTGAGCCAGTCATGAATGAGCGCGACGCGCGGACCCATCACTTGTAGGCTGCGAAATAATCCAACGCGGCCTTGAGTCCCGTCTTGAGATCGACCTTGGGCTCCCAACCGAGCACTTTGCGGGCGCGCGTGATGTCCGGACAGCGGCGCCGCGGATCGTCCGGACGCGCCGGCAGATGACGGATCGTCGAACGGCCACCGGTTAGCTCCTGAATGGCTTGGGCGAACTGGAGCACCGTATACTCGACCGGATTGCCGAGATTGACCGGATCTTTCTCACCGCTTTCGAACAAACGGATGATGCCTTCCACCAGGTCGGAAACAAAGCAGAAGCTGCGAGTCTGCTGGCCCTCTCCGTGGACGGTAAGCGGCTCGCCTTTAAGCCCTTGCATGCAGAGCTCGGGCACGATGCGCCCGTCGTCGGGGCGCATACGAGGCCCATAAGTGTTGAAGATACGGAGGATGCCGCCATTGAGCCCCTTGTGGCGCACAGCCGTGCTCACATAAGCCTCGGCAAAGCGCTTGGTCTCGTCGTAGCAGGCGCGCGGGCCGGTGGTGCTCACGTTGCCGCGGTATTCCTCGTTCTGCGGATGCTCGAGCGGATCGCCGTAGATTTCCGAGGTCGAAGCCACGAGCAGCCGGGCCTTGTGCCGGAGCGCGAGCTCGACGGCGTTCTTGGTGCCGATCGAGTCCACGTCGAGGATCACGAATGGGATCTTGTCGAAGTCGATCGGGCTCGCCGGGCAGGCAAAGTGAAGCACGCCGTGCAGGCCGTGTTTGGCGACGAGCCTGAGCTTGGACTCGTCGACCGGGTTGCAGATGTCCGCCTCGACGAAATCGAAGTTCGGATTCCTGCGGGCCTCGGCGATGTTCTGGACCCGTCCCGTGATGAGATTATCGAGCGCGGTGACCGCGTAACCTCTCGCGAGCAAGGCGTCGCAAAGATGGGACCCGATGAACCCGGAACCCCCGGTGATCAGTACGTGTTTCATACCGGAAGACCTAGCACACGACGATAGATCTGGTCCATAGTGCGCCCCATGCGGGCCACGCCGAAACGGCTCAAAATCCGCGGCCGGACCTCCGCCGGCACCGGGCCCTGCGCGCCGGATGCGATACGCGCCAAGGCCGCGCTCCACCCGGCCACATCCCGAGGCTGCACCCAGAGCGCGTCTTGGGGGCCGATGTCGACGAGGCCTTCGCGATGGGGCGGAATATCTGATACCGCCAGCGGAACTCCGGCGAGCGCCGCTTCGACGGGAGGAAGTCCGAAGCCTTCGTAGAGGGACGGAAATGCCACGCCCCCTGCGGAGGCGAGCAACGCATGGCCCTCTTCATCGGCGAGCCCGCCAGCGTTGAGCACGCCTTCGATCCCGTTGAAATCGCGCATGGAAAGCACTAGTGGCCAGGGCTCATGCCCTGCCGCGCGGGCCTGCTCGCGGTAGGAGCCATAAGCTTGGACCAAGGCGCCGACGTTCTTGTGCGGCTTGGGATTGGACATGCATAAGAAGTAACCGCGCGCGCGTAATCCATGGCGGGCCAAGACGGGCTCCGCGACCTGGTCCGCGACCGAGAGCAGATACTTGGGTTCAAGAGCGTTGTGCACGATCTCTATCCCCGACTCAGGACGCTCGAGCCAGCGCGCAAGCTCCGCGCGCGAAAACTCCGAGATGCTGACCAACGCGCTTGCTTCGCGGGCGAATCGCCGGAGCAGCTTTTCGTAATAAAGCCTCTCCTTCCATCCGCCAAAGCTCAGATGATTGAGATCGTGGATCGTGATGATGTGCGGACACGGACACGAAGGAAGGCTCGCGAACGTCGGACTGTGATACGCGGCGGCCTTGAGCTTGCGGAGGATCGAAGGGATTTCGATCCACTCGAATGGACTGAGATAAGGGGCGCCCACTTCCACCGTGCCAAACCCCTGAAGCGCGTCCACGGGAGTATCCCGCCCGCGCAAAAAGACCAGCTCATAAGGCAACGCTCCGCCGTCGCGCAAATCCGCCAATCCTTCCGCGAGGCGCGAGACATAGCGCGCGACCCCGTGAGGCACCGGCCCCACAAAACGCGCATCGACAACAACCCTGGGCTTCGGATCCGCGCTCACGCCTTCTCCTTTCGAGCCGCGTTTTCACGCCAGGCCAAGCCTAATGCCACCGCGATCATCATCTGATGGGTGACTTTGCCCTCCCAGAAATTGAGCTGCGTCAGACCATTGATGTGGAACGCGATCCAGGCGCTCAGCAGCGCCCGACGCAATACGCTCGGAGCCGCGGGGCGATAGAGCAACGCCAAGACACCGACGCACCAGGCAAACCAAGCCAGAGTGCCTACGCCTCCCGTGCCCGCGAGGAAATCGAGGACATTGTTGTGCGCATGTCCCGAGAAAACGTCCGGGCTGCGGGTGAGATCCATGAGGTAATAGCCGGAAAGCTCGTTGTTATGACGCCAGCCAACGCCAAAGAGCGGACGCTGCTTGAGAAACTCCAAGTTGGCCTTCCAGAGCTCCATCCGGGTCATCAGTCCATAGCCATCGGCGTACCGCTGCTGGATGACAGGATGCCGCGAAGCCGCGGCCATCGCGATCGCCACAGCGATGGTCACGGAAATGCTCACCTTGCGGGGCAAGGACAACCAGACCCAAACGAGGGCGGCGGCGGGGAGCGCCACCCAGAGAGTGCGCGACCAGGTCAGCATCAAGGTCATCGCCGAAAGCGTGGCCAAAACAGCGAGCGATCCGCGCGCGAGCCCCAGCTTTTCCGCGAGATTGGCGCGACTGGCGCCCTCAAGGCAGATGAAGAACGGAAAGATCCAGATACTGGCCGTGGACAAATGGTGACCGAGGAACATCGTTGCGTGAAAGTGCGAAGTACCGGGAATGGACTGCGGCCGCGGCCAGCCCGTAAAAAACTGAGCGATGCCGATTACTGAGATGAGTCCAAAGAAAAGGAGCCAGGTGCGCAGCGCGCGGACACGCGCCCCCTTGCCGAGCGCCCGCCAGCCAACGACGAGCGGCAACGGCCACACGAGGTACCAGAGCTTGGGTAGATCTTGATCCAGCCGGATGCTTACGAATTTTCCGCCATATCCGAGTGGAAAAAGCAGGCCCGAAACGAGGCTGAGCGCGCAGGCCGCACCGAGCGCCGCCGCAAGCCACAGGTAGATCCGCATCGCCGGCTCACGCGCGACTTCCTTCAACTTTTCCCAAAATGATTTGGCTCCGCCGATTCCGTAAATCAGGCAGGCCAAAAAAACGGCGGCGCCGATACTCATCGCGGCCATGGATACAAGGGCGCTCGCCAGATAAGTCCCGAAACCCGCTGAAAGGATTCCCTCCCTCAGCTTCGCTTTTCTTTGCGCAAACTGCGGCTTCCCCACTTGCACACTTTCACCAGTTCGCATTCGGAACAGATCTCCTTGCGGTATTTCCGCTGGCAACGGTCGAGGATTCCGAGCCGCGCCAGGGCGAAATCATAGCGCACGGGGTCCTCCGGATCACATGATTTCAACGCTCGAGTCACCTCGAGTGCCGCTTTCCAGTTGAGGCTCTTGCGCCGGGTCAAACCAAGGTACTGCGAAATGCGGCCCGTGTGCGTATCCAGTGGGATCACCAATTCAGAAGCGCGAAGCGCCTTGCCTGGAGGAAATGTCGCCGCAAGCGGACTCCCTTCGCGCCAGAGACCCAGGTCCAGGTCCCCTTCCGCGCCTCGTTCGCGCCCCATCCAGCGGATCAACATGCACCAACGCTTGCAGCAGCTGCCGTCCACCGGAGCCGTCAGAAAATGGCCGAAGCCGGGACTCAAACGCGTGGCGGGCATTTCCGCGATCCAGCCTTTCCAATCCGCGATGAGACCGTCGAGGCCGGCGGTGATGCCCCCTTCAACTCCTGCCCGATGGTGAGAAAGGAAATGGGCCCCCATGGCCCCATATTCACGCCAGCTCCGCTCCAAGAGGCGGAACAATGCGATCAGGTCCCCTCCATTCTGAAAGCGGTGCACAAAGCCCTCGAATGCGGGCTCGGCGCGCGCAAGTCCCTGCGCGGATCCGAGGGACCGGACCCATCCGGAAGGAGTCAGGCCCGCGGCCCGCACCCGGAAAAGGAAGTCCTCCACGGACTTCCGGATCTGTCTGACATTTCCGTATGCGAGCAAGGCGGAGACGAGTGCGACCGCCTCGCGATCATGCGGGTCCGCGAACCGGTGCGCGAACTCAAGCGGATCCGAAGACAGGTATTCCGGCCGGTGATAACGATCGTAAAGCCGGTCGAGGAACGGTTTGAGTTTTCCAGAGCGTCCGGATCGAAAATCGGGCATCTGGAATTCATTATCAAATTTCCTGGGAGACTCCACTGATTCGCTTGGAACTCGTTTTCCAAGGCGAGCGAGTATCCACCACGTGAGCAGGTCGGGTATCCTTCCATCTATCCTGCACCCATTCCCAAACGTTCCCATGCATGTCATACAGCCCGTGTGGGTTG
>CAYXVB010000015.1:0-33810 GCA_964467785.1 uncultured Bacteriovoracaceae bacterium | reverse complement strand
CCATGCTGACCGAGACCGCGAAAGCCTACTGCGATTGCTGCAAAAAGCCGACCAAAGCGGATGAAGCGAATCGATCCGTAAAGTGGCTGACGGGCCTTTGGGCTCTGTGCATGGTTGATTTTTTGGCCATCGCACAGTTGATGCGCGCGGTTTTTCGAATTATGGTGCACCCAGAGTCACAACAGGCCCCGGCGTTGGACGAAGCTCAAAAAGTTTCGGCAGACCGGGTTTTCTGGGTAATTCGGGCTTCCACTTGGGGTGCGCTTAAGCTAGCTTGCCTCGTGCTCATTGGAGTCGTGTTGTCCAGCGGAACCGCAGTGCCGTCCCTCGGGATGGCTCTTGGGCTGGGAACGTTAGGTGTGGTCCCCGTATTCGGTGGACTTTTGGCGTACCAAAGAGGTTTTCGTCATGCATGAAGGGCATGGTTTTAATTTCATTCAGTTGATTCCGGGGCTGAATCTGCTGCACAACCACGTCGCGATGGCAATCATCGTTTCGGTGATCCTCGTACTGACAACGTTCGTTGCGCGTAACCAGCTCTTTCGAGTCATGAAGACGGCTGAAGGCGGTCTCGTTCCGGACTCGACGATGACCTATCGAAATTTCTTTGAGATCATCGCGGAGAATCTTTATAGCCTCACCGAGAGCGTGATCGGTAAACATGACGCTCCGATTTATTTTCCCGTGATCGGGACCCTTTTCGTCTTCATCTTTACTTGCAACATCATTGGTCTCGTTCCCGGGCTGTTGCCGCCTACCGATAATCTCAATACTACGCTGGCTCTCGGCGTCTTCGTATTCCTTTATTATAACTATGCGGGTCTTCGTGCACATGGGATCTCGTATCTCAAGCACTTCCTTGGCCCCATGCTCGCTCTGGCTCCGCTGATGCTCATCATTGAGCTCGCGTCCCATTTATTCCGTCCGCTGTCTCTGGCGCTTCGTCTGCGCGGAAACATCATGGGCGACCACGTTGTTTTGTCCGTGTTTAGTGGTTTGGTTCCTTACCTTCTGCCCGTGATTTTTTACGGTTTGGGAGTGTTTGTAGCCTTTATTCAGGCCTTCGTCTTCTGTCTGATGACGATGGTCTATATTTCGTTGTCGACAGCACATGATCATTGAGATGAAAGGAATAGTATTTATGCGTAAAACCCTGATGATTGCTCTCTCGCTGGTGGCTACCCTGGTTTCCTCCGTGGCTTTCGCCGCTGAAGGTGCTGGCGCCTCGGATCCTTATGCTTCGCTCGCCGCTGCCTTCGCCATCGCGATCGCTGCTTTCGGCGGCGCTATCGCCCAGGGCCGCACGGCTACCTCGGCGCTCGACGGCATCGCCCGTAATCCCGCCGCTCAGGGCAAGATTTTCGTTCCGATGATTATCGCCCTCGCGCTCATTGAATCGCTCGTTCTGTACGCGTTCGTTATCGCGTTCGTTAAGATCAAGATCTAATCCATCTCGAGCGATTAGATTTGCTTTAAGGGGCTGGACTCGCGGCAAAAGCTGCGGGCTCCGGCCCTTTTCTTTTTTGGTTATCTCAAGCAAACATCCTTGCAGATACAGAGCGAGCGACTTAGACTTTTTCCCTTAACAAAGCTTTATCTATTTTCCCAAATGGAGGAATCCGTATGAAGAAGTTCCTTTTCGTTTCCATGATTGCTTTCGCTCTTTCTGGTTGCGCCGCGATTTCCACGCGCGCTCCGCTCACTGGTTTCTGGTACACCGAAACCGAAGCTGACATGATCGCCACCGGTGCTGCTGCCGGCAACCGCATGGGCGAAGCATGCGCCAAGTCGATTTTGGGCCTGGTTGCCACGGGCGATGCCTCGATCGAAACAGCCCGCAAGAACGGTGGAATTTCCGTGATCTCCACGGTTGACACCAAGGACTCCAGCATTCTCGGCGTCTATGCCACGCACTGTACGGTCGTTCGCGGCAAGTAATCGCGCCCGTTGGACGAGCAGGACCGTTTAGTTCTGGCGTTAGTATTTGCGGCCCGCTTCCTGGTGTGAAATCCAGGTAGCGGGTTTTCGTTTTTTTGCACTAAGCTATCGACAGAGAGACAGACAATGGAGCTGAAGATGAGAAAGCCACAGACCGTCTTTTGGGGAGTTTTGATCACCGTTCTTGCGACCCTGTTCGTGAGCGCGGGAGCGCGCGCAGGTGATACGGCGTTGGAGCGGCCTCAATCCTTGCTGATCGAGTTGGGTGGTCGCGCGGGACTCTATTCACTACAATATGATGTGCACGTCGCTTCTGCAGTCGCTATTGGTGGCGGCGTCGAAAACTTCGGAGTCACGGGATCGTCGGTCTGGATGTTTCCGCTTTATGTGAACGCTTATTTCGCTCCAGGACCTCATCGCCCCTACTTTACTGGAGGCGTGAATATTGCGGCTGCGAGCGGGCCCTATACAACCACGAGTTACTTCAACTCAACTGGGGTTGGTTCGGTGAGCGCGGGCCTGGGTTACGAGTACCGAGGAAGCAATGGTTTGCTCTTCCGCGCTACGGCTTATGGTCTGGTTGCCGGAAGCACGGTCACTCCTTGGGCCGGGGTTTCGATCGGCGCTGCGCTCCCCTGAGTGAGAGATGACAGCGATTTAGTCGTCGGTCGTTATGATGATCGTCTGATTAAGTCGGTAAAATTGACCGTCAAAGGCGATGACGTTGCCCAGTTTCTTGTTGATTCGCGAGACTAGGCGATGGAACCGGTCGTCCATTGCGCGGACCTGATATTGCTCGGGCCATAGGATTTCTGACAAGAGCGCTTTACTTGATCTACCGCGCATAAGGGCTCTCAGGAGCTTGCCTTCGAGACTGGCGACCTTGATTGAGTAATGGGTGCCGGTTTGGGCGTCGTGCAGATTCCCGCTTTCAAGATTCCAGAAGAGTACAGCGCTTACCTCTGTTCCAGAGGTAGAGCCGGTCCCTTTTGCGTCGACCGGGTTTGATGTGTGCCTGCGCAACTTGTCGGTCCAAAAGGGTGAAACAAACTCAAACCCTCGGGGGTCTGGGGGGCTGGTCGGATTCTTGGTGCTCAGACCGAGTCTCCAAGCGATCAAGGCCAAGGGAAATTCGACTCGGACCTCAACTGGCGGAACAACACGCTCAAAATATTGCCGTGCGAGAAGCAACTCATGGATGTCGATGGCAAGGTCGGCCGCCTGAAGGAGCGCGAGATGATGATCGGACTGAGTTCCGTAGTCGCGAAATAGGGGGATAGATTCGTTGACCTCATGAAGAGCGGCATGAAGGCGCCCCTGTTCTTGATAGACGTAGCATTTCTGCCTGAGAACGCTGGCCAGTGCGCTGAAAGCCGAAGCAGCATCGGGATGATGTCGGATGGTTTTCTCAAGCTCGCCAAGTGCGTCCAGTTGCGACGCAAGATCTGGGAAAAAGTCGCCGTTTACCTTGCCGATGACGGCATTGTAGGCCGCGATCATCTGACGGTCCGTCATGCCTATGGATTCGAAGATCCGAGCGGCTTCTTCGAAAAGTAAGGAACCTTCGAGATCCTTTCCTTGGTGAAAGCGGTGAACGCCTTCGACCATCGCAGATTCACCGGCGATCCAAGGGTTTCTGGCGTTTGAGGCCGGCGAGAGCCGGATCTCGTCGGGGGGCTGACCTTTGAAAATGGAGATCCGCGATGAGATCAGGCGGCGAAGAGCCTCCTGGTCCTCCGCGAGGACTTCGTTCTTTCTCAGCTCCCGGATCCGTACTGAAATCTCCTCAAACCGGCCGCGATCCATGAGCTGCAATAGTTCGCTGTAAAGCGTGTACAGGGGGTCGTTCAGAAAGCGATGTGCCATGAGAAGTCCGCGATCTGACCCCGTCTTGACGGGGCCTGCTTGCGCCAGGATTCGAGACACGATGGGTCGATCTTGTCTGCGGTGATCCTGAGGATGATGACTGTACTGAGCGAGATGGATAGCTCCCCTTTGATTTTGCCGTTCGGGTCGCTCAGTTTCGTGGACCAGAGATCCTTGGGTTGATCGACTTCCATCTTGCAAGTGCCGATCTGCACCGATCCCTTGATGCGGTCGGCGCCGATCTCGAGGTGAACGGATTCTGGATGTTCCTCATCTGCTTCGCTATTCAGAAGGAGCAGATGTCGGTCAGAGTCGCAGGCAATCGTTCCGACGTTTCTTTCTGGGTGTAGCGCGGCTTGCGAAATCCGCTCGATATGCCTGGAAAGGTAGTTTACTTGCTCCATTCCCGAAGGACCTTCGATTTCGTAACAGTAAACTCTTCCCGCCGTTACCGTCGCACGAGTGTCACCCAACAAATGGCCTTCGCGGCAGATTTTATCCATGGGAAAGGTGCTTTTTCCCGCGAAAATGCCGTTGCGTTCGATGTGTTCAAGTAAAGCGGCGCCCTTACGTCGAGCAATGGGTTCAAGGCTTTCGATTGATTGTATCGGCACGACAGCATTTTGGATCAGGGGGCGATATTGATCGTCGTTGATCAGACCGACCAGTCGACGTCCGTCAGGAAGAAAGACTCCTTCATGATCGCATGGAAGCGGTCGGCTTTTCAGAATGGTGATGTCCGAGTCATGGAGGCCGAACTTGTTGGCCGGTAGTTCGACACCTTTGTTCACGATGAAGTCATAGGGCGCTTTCTCGGGCGTGTCACCGGGTCTGGCGTAGTCGCCGCCACCGGGTCTGGCGTAATCGCCGCCACCGGGTCTGGCGTAATCGCCGCCACCCACGCGTTGCCATTGGGAAGTCTGTGCCAAGAGCGAAGAAGAGCAGGCGTCTCTAAGGACCACTTCCCCACCGTCCGCCCTTACGACGTGAAGTTGATAGTTCCTCGTGAGCGTTGAAGAGTCCTTTGTGCCACGCAGTTCATGACTCAAGTAATAACCGGATTTGGAGCCGTTTTTATCAGGTTCAATACCGTTGCTGAGCAAAGTGACTACTGGAATTAATTCACTTCGAGGAATCGCGAAGCTCAAAGTTTCATTGTACACCGAGCGACTGATCAGGCCGATAAAACGGGATCGCGGGCCGCCACTGAGCAATGCTCCCCCGCTCATGCCCGGCTTGGCTCCAATGGGCATTACTCCGTATCCGAAGCGTGCACCGCTTACTGGATAGGCCGAATTACTGGGCATTTCGAGGATTACACCCCCCCGAAAAGTGTGGAGTGCCCCAGTGGGCCCCGGCTCTACGTAGCGCACCGCGGGATTGATGAGTTCTTCGATCGATTCAGGAAAGTTCAGACGTTCACTGCTGTCGAGGGAAAACTGGGTGTTGAGCATAGCGCGATGTTTTGGCGCGACTCTCAAGACCGCAAGATCAGTCGTCGAGGAAGCCTTGACCAATTCAACTGGAATTTCTTGAGTCCCGCACCGTGCGGAGAAGCGCTGAGCGTCACCCACCACGTGTTCGTTTGTGACAATGAACTCAGGGTTGGATCCAGATCGTGCACTGAAGGGCACACCTTGGCCGAACTGCGCATAGGTTACACCATCGCGAGTGAGCGCAGCATGAACGGTAACCTGGTCGCATCGTTTGGCACTGCCCTCGGATATCGGGGTCGCCGAGAGAGCGGTCAAGGGCGCGAATACCAGGGCGAAAATTAGGCAATGGTTGCGCAAAGGTTCGTACCCCACCTTCTTCAGAATAGGCCGTCCAAGGCAGGCGGCAAATCGGTAAGAATTGCCGACGTCAGTGGATGTCAGTGGTGGGTCGGAGGGAATTTAATTATAACTCAGCGCGTCAAACCCAATGAGCCGGCGCTGAAAGGGCGCCTTTAGAAAGGAAAAACGTATGAAAAATAAATTGTTTAAGTCAATTCTGGCAGTCACGACCTTGCTGTCACTTCCTGCTTTCGCTGACGGGCGCCAGTATTTTTATAACTGGGATACCGATCGATCTGGATTTCTCCGGTGCTATCCTGCTGATCGCTTTGGGACCACGCTCAATGGCAGTTACCCCGTTGACCCAAAAAACTGTGCGGAGCGCGAAATATCCGGATACTGGGGGGAGAGCGTCGGAGGCCAGACCCTTTGCTATCCCAAGGTGGACAGCGATAGCTGGTTTGACGATCGTCCGAAGCAGCCGATCGACAACTCCTACTGCGCCGACGCTTACGCGGATTGATTGCGCCCCCGATAGATTTTGAGGTGGCACATGAGACCCTTGTTGATTCTGATTTTGATCGGGTACTCCGACCACCTCGAGTTTTCTAGTCCGGCGGACCTGGTGGAACATGACTTCAACCCTTCGGTGAGTCAGGTGACGGAAAGCCGGTTCACACGAAAACTTGGAAGCCTGGGGTTCCAGCGGCTGTCCGATACCCGGTGGATTCGCAAGGATCGCGCGGCGGAGGTCACGCTCCTTAACGCCAACGTTCCTTGCGAATCCGACACGGGCCGCGGTGCGATCCTCCGGCGGAGCAACTCCGCTTGCGCGAAGCAGCGGGAGCATTCGAGGGCGATTGCTGAATTCGTGCAGATGAACTTGAGCCGGTTCCATGAATTTATCTATATCGGACATTCGCGAAATGGGCTGGGGTTTGGGATAGGTCCCGCCGGTACGTCCGAATTTGCGGTTTCCGTGAACTTTTACAATCCGATCGAGCAAGGCCAGTTGCGAAAAGCCGTGATCGCTTCGTGTGATAGCAACCACTACTATTCGGACCATTTCTATCGCGGGCCAAACTTTGAGTTTATTGGAACGGATGGCCGAAGTCAGTGGGTCCAAGAACTGCTGCCTTGGGTGTCAGCACAGCTTGAGTCAGACCTCGCGGTCACTCATTGAAATCTGCATGCGGGAGTGGCGTCAGTGGATGTCAGTGGCAAGAATTGATGAAATTAAATATAATGCAAGGCATTAATTGTTCAAGGCGACACGCTCTTGACGTGAAAAACAGGAGATAAATAACGTGAAAAATAGGATTTCGATGATGTTCTCTGCCCTCTTTCTTTTTAGCAGTCTCTCGTCTCAAGCGAGCATGCCCTTGCCGGAAGTTAAGGGAGTTGTTTCCTTGAGCCCCTTTCAAGAAGGAGTCCAGCTCTACATTCTTGGGGCGGCGGCACAAGAGGTTTGGAGAAAACTGAGTGCTCCAATTGTGAGGGACTCATTTAGTAACGCTGACGTCAAACTGGCAAATGGAATTCGCTGTGTTCAGCCTTTGAGTGCATCAAGCCCGTACTGTTGGATTCGATTGGATTCGGCTGGAATCATCAATTGAGTGCATCGTTATTTAAGTCTGTAAATGTATCAATAATGAGAGGTTTTAAATGAATAAGGTTTTGAAAAGTGCCAGTTTCGTATTGCTTGCGCTATCTTTTTTGGCGACGACTCCAGTATTCGCCGATGCGATGAGAATCGAAGGAACTTATCTGAATACCGATGGAGAATGCGTCCGTCGCGGGGGCTACCATTCTTTCATGGTAACTGCGTTGCTCGGCCAAGCCTCGGGTAGGCCATCGCAGGCATGTACTGAAGCTAGGACAAAATACTTCCAGTCAAATGCCGATTGGAACGTGACCTTCTCGATGGCCTATCAATCTTACGATGGACCCTATGAGGCTGAATCCACTCCGGACGGAAGTGTTCGTTGCAGGCCTGGCTACGTCGTCGGGTATGAAGTGCAGCACTGCTTTTTAACGGTGACGAGCGAGTCGAAATAACTGTTGAGCCTCCTCATTGAAGGTATCTCCCCAGGAATCGCCCGGTATGGCTTTCCTTGACCTTGGCGACTTCCTCGGGAGTACCTTGAGCGATAACGTCTCCCCCGCCTGAACCTCCTTCAGGGCCCATGTCGATGAGGTGGTCCGCGACCTTGATGATGTCGAGGTTGTGCTCGATCACGATCACGGTATTGCCTTGATCGACGAGGGCCTGCAGGATGTTGACGAGCTTTTTGACGTCGTCAAAGTGGAGGCCGGTGGAGGGTTCGTCGAGAATGTAGACCGTGCGGCCGGTGCTTCGGCGCGAAAGCTCCTTGGAGAGCTTGATTCGCTGGGCCTCGCCACCGGAGAGCGTGGTAGCGCTCTGACCGAGGGCGAGATAACCGAGTCCGACGTCGTTGAGGATCTTGAGCTTTGCCTTGATCGAGGGGATCGCGTCGAAAAACGGTAGGGCTTCCTCGCCGGTCATTTCCAAGACATCAGCGATATTCTTGCCTTTGTAGCGGATCTCCAGCGTTTCGCGATTGTACCGGCGGCCTTTGCAAACGTCGCATTGGACGAAGACGTCGGGCAGGAAATGCATTTCGATCTTGGTGACGCCGTCGCCTTCACATGCCTCGCAGCGTCCTCCCTTGACGTTGAAGGAGAATCGGCCTGGGCCGTAGCCACGCACTTGCGCGTCGGGAAGCCCCGCGAACAAATCGCGGACCAGGCTGAAAAGTCCGGTATAGGTGGCGGGATTAGACCTCGGCGTGCGTCCGATGGGACTCTGATCGATGTCGATGACTTTATCGATGTGGTCGAGGCCCGTGATGGCCTTGACTTTGAGATCGCTGACTTCCACCTTGTAGAGGGATTTGACGAGCGCTTTATAGAGGGTGTCGATGACGAGCGTCGACTTGCCGCTGCCCGAGACGCCGGTCACGCAGGTAAAGATCCCGAGCGGGAAATCAACGGTGACGTTCTTGAGGTTATTGAGCTTGGCGCTCTCGACGCGGATGGATCGGTCTTCGGACCAAGGGCGGCGGACCTGAGGAACGGCGATCTCTTCATCTCCGCGGATATATTGGCCGGTTACGCTCTCTTTGGTGTTGATGACGTCCTGGAGCGTGCCGGCCACGACAACATTGCCGCCTCGGACGCCCGCGCCGGGACCAAGGTCGACAATCCAGTCGGCGGCCTCCATGGTGTCGCGGTCGTGTTCGACGACGAGGACCGTGTTACCGAGATCGCGAAGGCGCTGAAGCGTCTCGATGAGTCGCGCGTTGTCGCGCTGGTGGAGTCCGATCGACGGCTCATCGAGCACATAGATCACGCCGACAAGCGAGCTGCCGATCTGGGTCGCCAGGCGGATGCGCTGTCCCTCGCCCCCTGAAAGGGTCTGTGCGGGTCGCGAAAGGCTGAGATAGTCCACGCCGACCTGGTTGAGGAAGCGAAGGCGTTCGGAAATCTCTTTGAGGATCCGGTCGGCGATCAGGTGCTCGCGCTCGGTAAGGGAAATCTCTTTGCCGAAAAATTGCGCGAGATCGCCGAGGGAGTAAACGCAGAGTTGCGCAATATTGAGATCCTCGATTTTGAAGTGCAGGCTTTCCTTACGAAGGCGTGCTCCATTGCAATCCGGGCACGGGGCGTTGTCAGGAGTGATCTCTTCGTGGATCACAGGCACTTGATCGGAGTCGGAAAGCTCTTCCTCCTCCGCTTCTGCCTGTATGTCGGGATCGATTCCGAGACCGTCGCAAGTCGGGCACGCCCCCATGGGGCTGTTGAACGAGAAAGTGCGGGGCTCGGGTGAAGGGTAACTGATCTTGCAGTCCGGACAGGCGAACTTCTCGGACATGAGCGTTTCGGTTTTTTTGTCGCCTTCGTGCGTTTCAATGACAAGCTGGCCCTCGGCTAGCTTGAGCGCTAGCTCGACGGAATCGCTGACGCGGGTTCCTAGGACGGCTCGGTCACCCTTGATCACGAGCCGGTCGACGTAGACATCGATGTCATGTTTCTTATTCTTGTCGAGGATGATGTCTTCGGAGAGGTCGCGGACCTCGCCGTCAACGCGTACCCGGACAAAGCCGCGCTGGCGCAGCTGGGCGAGCTCTTTTTGATACTCCCCTTTTCGCCCGCGGACCATCGGCGCGAGTATCGCGATGCGGGTGTTCTCGGGTGCGGAGAGGATCGAATCGACAATTTGTTGCGGAGACTGCGAGCGGATGGGTTTTCCGCAATTCCAGCAGACGGGCTTGGCGATTCGGGCGAACAGCAGTCTCAGATAGTCGTAGATCTCGGTGACGGTACCGACCGTGGAGCGAGGATTGTAGCTCGTGGTCTTTTGCTCGATCGAAATCGTGGGACTCAGGCCGGAAATGGACTCGACGTCCGGCTTGCCGAGCTGTTCGAGGAACTGGCGGGCGTAGGCTGAGAGGCTCTCCACGTAGCGGCGCTGGCCCTCGGCGTAGATTGTATCAAATGCGAGGGAGCTTTTGCCGGAGCCGGAAGGACCCGTCAGAACAGTCAGCTTGTCGCGTGGGATGAAGACGTCAATGTTGCGGAGATTGTGGACCTTGGCGCCTTTGACGATGATCGCTTCGTCGTTCAGTGCGGCCGTCGTCGCGGAAGAGGAAGCCGTGTCAGTGCTGCGTTTACGCGCTGCGGAGCCAGACTGCTTTTTTGAAGCCATAGGCTTCATTTCTATCTGACTCCGCAGGGCTTTTCTACCGTTTGTAACCGGACTTGGGGTCCGGGTTTAGACTCAGTGGCCGCCGCCGGAGCCGTCAGTTTTGACGGGCGGGTGGCCAATGGCAGCCGCCGCCTGATGGAGCGCGTCCTCCATGCGGTGGCGGATCTCGGATAGGCGCCCCTGGGACGGAGCCTCGAAGCGAAGCACGAGAACGGGCTGAGTGTTGGATGCGCGGACTAGGCCCCAGCCATCGCCGAAGTCGGCGCGGACCCCGTCAATGTCCGTGATCTTGAGATCATGGCCGTTGCCATGAGTGATGAGCTTCTTGGTCTCCTCGACCAGCTTGAACTTAAGGGCCTCTTCGCAGTCCACCCGGATTTCAGGTGTGGCAACCACCGGCGGGAGGTCCGCGATCAGCGAGGAGACGGGACCTTTGGCATCACAGGCGATCTCATAGAAGCGAAGCGCCGCATAGATCGCGTCATCGTAACCAAAGTAACGATCGGCGAAGAAAATGTGGCCCGACATCTCGCCGGCGAGAGCGGCCTTGGTCTCTTTCATCTTGGATTTGATGAGAGAGTGGCCAGTTTTCCACATGATGGCGTTACCACCCTTGGCTGTGATGTCGTTATAAAGGCGGTGGCTCGATTTCACTTCGGAAATGATCGTGGAGCCGGGCTTTTCCTTCAGGACATTGCGGGCGAAGACGACCATGAGCTCATCGCCGAAAAGGATGCGCCCCTTTTCGTCGACAACGCCGATGCGATCTGAATCGCCGTCGAAGGCAATACCGAAATCGGCTTTTTCCTGGAGGACTTTGTCGACCAGCTGTTTGAGGTTGGCCGGAACGGTCGGATCCGGATGGTGATTGGGGAAGCGGCCGTCGAGTTCGCAGAATAGCGGGATGACTTCGGCGCCCAGGCGCTCGAACAGTTCTGGAGCGACATTGCCTGCGGTGCCGTTGCCAGCGTCGAGGACGATCTTCTTTTTCGTCAGTTTGCGTGCGTTCTTGGCGAGGTGATCGATGTAAGGCGAGATGATCGCGAAATCGCTCGCGGTGCCTGCCTTGTCGGCTGCCGGTACACCCTTTTCCATCAGCGCGCGGAGTTCCTGGATCTGGTGGCCATGGAGGGTGTCGCGACCCACGCCCACCTTGAATCCGTTGTAATCGGCAGGATTATGAGAGCCAGTGACCATGATCCCGCCCTCAAGGTTGAGGTGGAAGAGGCTAAAATACGTGAGAGGCGTGGGGCATGTTCCGAGACGAACGACGTCTAGCCCTCCGCGCATCATGCCTTTGGCGAGCGCCGCGGCGTAGGAATCCCCGGTGACGCGACAGTCCTTGCCGACAGATACCTTGGGATTGCGGCCCAGGTTACCCACCTTGTTTTTGAGGTAGTGCGCGTAGGCGAGGCCGAGCGCTTCGGCGAACTCCGGAGAAAGATCGCGACCGGCGATGCCGCGGATGTCGTACTCACGGAAAATGGATGCTGGAATCTTCAGGGTCATTACTGGTTGCTCCCCTTCTATATATTAGCGGCGCTTCAGGACGATTTCGGCAGCAAGCCGCAATGCCGACTCAAGGCTGGAGGGATCGGCGATCCCTTTGCCAGCGATGTCAAAGGCGACCCCATGATCCACGGAGGTGCGGATGATGGGCAAACCCAGTGTTACATTGACGGTCTTTTGGAAATCAAGCAGCTTGACCGGAATCAAGCCCTGGTCGTGATACATGCAAATCACCGCGTCATAGGGGACGCGCCCCGAAGCGGGCCGGCGCTTTGAGTCAGACATCGCCTGCACAGCCAGAATATGGTTTGCAAATAGAGTGTCTGCCGGGAGCGGTCCGGAAATCGTGCAACTTGAGCCTAGTTCGGCGCGCAGCTTTTGGAGAGCCGGACCGATGGTTTTTTGCTCCTCGTCACCGAACAAGCCGGATTCTCCGGCGTGGGGGTTAAGCGCCGCGACAGCGACATGTGGTTTGCGAATGCCCCACCAGTGATGCAGGCTATCGACGGTTTGTGTGACCGCACGACGGATTTTCGCGGCATTGATTGCCCTCGTTACATCCTTGAGCGCGAGATGGGTCGTGACCAGCGAAATGCGGAGCTGCTCGTTGGCCAACATCATGGTGACTTCGCCGACGTCTACGTCAGGGTCCTCGTCCGCGCAAAGTTCCGCGAGCATTTCGGTATGTCCCGGGTACGGAAACCCCCCCTGCTGGAGGTGGTCTTTGCTGATCGGTCCCGTGACGATGGCTTCGGCAAAGCCTTCTTTGACCAAATGGGTCGCTTCGCGGATCGCCCAGCCAGACTGATAGCCGCCGAGATGGGCGCCTTTTTTATCGGGTTGCTCGGGAGCGGCGTAGAGCCAGATCCTGGTCCGTGATGCACCTTTGCGTCCATCGGAGAAGTCGCACGGGTCTAGAGAATCCACCGGCGCCTTGAGGCGATCAAAGGGCCGGCGCGCTCCGATGCACAGAAGCCGAACACCGAGTTTGCGCGCGATACCGCTGCGGATCATTTTCCAGACGATTTCGGGCCCGATCCCGTCGGGGTCGCCGGGCGTAATCGCAAGAATGGGTAGGTCGCGGGACATCGAAGTTCCAGCTGCGATTACTTGTTGGACGGTTCAGCGCGGTGAATGAACGCGTTTTGGCGTTGTCTCTCGAGCCAGATCTGGATCTGATGCTGGTACTCGGAAGCCATGAGTTGCCCGCGGATCTCTTCTTTCATCCGGTCGAGTCGGTTGGTTTCATCCGACTTCACGTCCACTAGTTTGACGAGGTAATAGCCTTGTGCCGGAGCGCCGAAGATCTCGCTGACCTGTCCGATCCGAAGCTTCTTGACCTGTTCCCGGACGGCCGGGTTCATCTGGTCGTCAGTGACGGTTCCGAGATCCCCGCCGGACGATGCCGTGGCGTCGTCGCTCATGCGCTTGGCGACTTCTTCGAAAGTCTCGCCGCCTTTGATGGCGTCCTGCGCGCGCCTGGCCGCATCGCCCAGCGCCGCCTGGGTCTTATAAGTCTTAGGCGAAAGGTAGATGATCCTCAGCTGATAGGCCCGATTGCTCGCATCGCCCTTGGAGAGCTTGTTGAAGTAGTAGTTCTTGATGTCGGCGTCGGAGATGCTGACGCGGGTGCGGATGTCCCGGTCGATCAGATTGCGCTTGGCGGTGCTTGAACGGATCAGCTCGAAATAATCGTCGAAGGTGAAACCCTGCTCTGCCAGGGCGGAGCGGAGCTTGGAGCGGTCGATCTTGTTGTTGGATTGGATGGAATTGATCTCTTGCTCGACTTCGGCGTCGCTCACGGGAAACTGCTGTGTGATGAGTTTTTCGTCGGTGAGATAGGATACGATCTCGCTATCGGAGGCGTTCGCTCCTTTGGCGCCAATGGATGTGCCGGCGTAAAGCGGATCGAGTTGCGCCCTGAGCCGCTCGGTGCGACGGAAGTGGGCGATGTCGGAATTGAGGATCAGCCCCGAATTAACTGAAGCTTCGATGCGGTCAATGAGCACCGGCGCGGCATGGGCCGCGAAGGGAGCGAGCGTGACCGCGACGAGGGCGGAAAGAACGATGGAGAAGGCTGCCTTGTGGATCGTCATCTTGCCTCTTTTGTCGCACGAATGAGGCGAAAAGGGCAAGGATGCCGCAATGCGGCTATTCTTAGTCCTTTACGAGATCGTTGTTGATCTTGACGTTAGCCTTGGCCCGAAGCTCCTTCATGTACTTTTCAAAGAGCTCGGCGCGGCGCTGCTCAAAGAGGCCTCGCTTGACGGCAGCCTTGTCGGCGTCTTCCCAGGAGCGGACCGCGGTCACCTTGATGATGTGGTAACCGAACTGGGTGCGGACTTCCTTCTGGGTGTATTGACCGGGTTTGAGCCGCATCGCGGCTTCAAAGTATGCCGGATCCAGCTTGTCGCGGGTTTGGTAGTCGATGTCGCCGCCCATGGCGGCCGCCGGACCGTCGGAGTGACGCTGGGCGACCTCGGCAAAACTTCTCTGCCCGGCGCGAAGCTCGTTCATGGCGTTTTCGATGCGTTTGCGCGCATCTTTTTCTGCCTCGGGCTTGGCGTTCGGCGCCACGGCGATGAAGATGTGGCTTGTGCGGATCTCCGGATTGCGGGCGTAAAACGCCTTAGCATCGTCGTTTGAGATCTGAATCTTCTCGAACTCCTTGGACAGATGCTTGTCGAGCAGTGCCTGGTAGAGGACGGTATGCATCCGTTCGATGACCTCCGGATCCTTATCGAGGCCCTGGCGACGGGCTTCTTGTACGCCCAGCTCTCGCTTGATGACGTCGTCGAGCATGCCTTTCTTGCTCGGAGCGCGGAACTGGAAGAATTTGAGCGCTTCCTGATAGCGCTTGTTGAAATCCTCAAGGGTGATCACGGTGTTGTTGACCCGAGCCAACTCCGTCGCGGCTTGAACCGCGCCTTGGGCGGCGACGAGTATCGCGAGAGCGGAAATGCCGGTGATCAAAGCGGTCAAACGCCGTTTCATAGCTGAAGTCTCCCTTTATTTGAGCACTATATTAAAAAGGTAGCAGCTTTTTCAGGGTACGCAAATAGATGTTGGCGCGGCAATTTTCTGACAGCGCGTTGTGGACGCCCGCTACTTCACTTCGAACCAGTCCAGACACATGCAGTAGAGCTTTTCGCTGGGAGAGGGTCCGACGACTTCGTCCGTCCTTTGCACAAGGTCCGCCAGCATTGCCCGCACATTGAGTGCGTCGGCTTCGGACCCCCTGTCCTATCCACCAATGGCGTCCCGGTGGAGTACTCTGCCGGGACGTTTTCAATTCGCGCTTCGGGGGCGGATCACGGCTCTTTCAATCTTCGGCGGAGAAGCCCCGCAACACCCTCGCGCTCCAGAAGCGCCCAGTACTGACGGATCGCCTCGCGACGTTGGGCGACATGCTGGCGCGCTTCGGGCTCCGATACGAGGGCGAGAACCTTGAGCTGTTCTTCTTCGTTATTGATGATCATTGCTGTGTCGGAGGTCCAATTCTGCAAGGGCCCGATCAAGGTTCTAACGAAGTCGGGATACCTGGACTTCCAATCCCGTTCAATCTCTTGAAGCGCCCGCAGCTTGCCATCGAGGGTCAGTCCGTTTCCGTCAAAGGTCGATTTGAGGCCGGCCAAAATCCTTCGCTTCTCTTCGGCATCGGGTCCGGTTTTGCTTTTGAGCTCAGTTTCGAGCATTTCACAGATCGCACCGAGGCCCCGAGTGCGGTCGTCCCGATCGAACCACGATTGCTTGAACAAGGCCTGATCCAGGTAGTCGCGTAGGGTCGCGCTCGGCGCCGGGGATTGAAGCACCCGATCCACATAGGAGCTGGGAAAGGTCCTGCGCTTCTGGAAGAGCTGGTGGCCGTAGCGATTTCGGACCAGGTAGTCATAGACTTCTTTCGAGTTCGCGAAAGAGGTTTGGCCTGACAGCAGCTCGCGACTGAGGCCTTGGAAAAAATTTCGGTCGAAATCTTTCGGGGCGAGTGCATATTCTTTGAGCTCTTTGCGTGAATCCAGCGTAGTCATCACGCCGGCGGCGAGGCTCCTCGGGCTGCCGAACTCCTCCAAGGGAAACTGACTGAAGTGGTATACGTCTGAAAAATCCGTGTTTTGGAGAAGCTGGGTTCCTGGATCCCAAATAAAGTTTTCCGGATGACTCAAGGGAACAAGACCCCGTCCCAGGAGCTTTCCCCATTGCTGGCCCATTTGAGTGGCGATGGACGCCATATCTTTTTTTGGAAAAGCCGGGTTGTCCGTGAACGTCAGCCTCAAGTTTCCAGGAACTAGGCGGAAAAGAACCGCCTGAGGATTTGGCCTGAGGTTGAACTGACCTTGGGGGGGCAATCCATTTGGAATGCTCACCAGCCCCCCGGGGCGGAGTCCGCCTGGTTCCCAGTACCCGGGGGAGGCCTGCAGGCTTCGCAGGATCTCGAGCTCGCGCTCTCCGTCCGCCTCCCATAGGCCGCCTTTGAAGAGATAGCGCTCGTCCATCGTTTTGCCGCCGGAAGGAGAGCCCGCTCCTTTGGTCTCGACTAAGAGCTCATAACCTGACCCATGTTCGCGCATCAGAAGCGGCCGTCCTCGATAAAGCAAGATCCCGGTCCGGCCCGAATCGTTGTTTCCGGCGCTCATGAGCAGGGACCAGTCGCTCTCAGGCCGGGAGCTGGTTTCGAGGTATTTTCCGGCCATCAACAGCGTCCGCAAGGGTGCCGGCAAGTCGGCTATTTCCCGACTGATGGAGGTATCCCCGCTCTATACTTCGAGCGGAACGATCCGTGCCTGTCGGCCCGCGTTCCATGAAAGATCCCCTAAGCCACTGCGATGGCTCTGATACTTTGCGTCTTCGCCAACAATGGCCTGAAAGCGGCCATCCGCGTTCCGCGCAAAGGCCAGTAAGCGTCCGTTCTGATTTTGGCGGAAATCGGGGAAACGCGTATCAATCTCGGATGGGATGACTTCCTGGAGCGCGTGCGCACTTTGAGCTAGGCGCGCCATAGCTTGTTGGCAGTCGTCCGCGCCTTCAACTTCTTGAATAAAAAGAAGTATCGCGAACAGCGTGGACGCCAGATGGAAAGAAGTTTTCCACATCCCCTACTCATCGACGCAGGCACGGATATTCTTTAAGAATTAACGGTTTAAGTCAGATCTTTAAACAGAGCGTCCAGCGCAAAGAAAAGGTCACGAAGGCTGCTCGTGGGGACGGTGGCCACCACTTTGGAGTCGGGCATGAGTTGGACCTTGTCGGGGCGAGAAGAGATCACTGCGATGGCGCGGATGGGGTCGAGTTTGCTGACCGGACCGGGCACCATTGAGACTTTGCCCTGGCCCACGGTAAGCACGTCGATGCCCAGCCGCTTGAGCACGATCTTGATCCGGATGAGCCAGATGAGGTTTTGCGCCTCGATCGGAAGCGGGCCGAAGCGGTCCCGCAGCTCCTCCTCGAGGTAGTCGAGGTCGCGATCGGACTCCGCGGCCGAGAAGCGGCGATAGAGCGAAAGTCGTTGATGGATATCCGGCACATAATCGTCGCCAAGGAACGAAGCGAAAGGCGCCTTGATCTCCGGTTCTCGTTTTTTTGATTCTTCCTCGAGGGGTTTGCCCTCGAGCTCGCGGATCGCCTCCTCGAGCAGCTCCGTGTAAAGATCGAAGCCCACCGAGTTGATGTGACCGGACTGGTTGGCGCCGAGAAGGTCGCCGCCGCCGCGGATCTCGAGGTCATGAGACGCGATCGAGAAGCCGCTTCCGAGCTCGACGAAGCGCTGGATCACTTCGAGGCGTTTCTTTGCGTCCTCGGTCACCGCCCCCTCGGAAGGGATCAGCAGATACGCATAACCGCGTTGTTGGCCGCGTCCGACGCGGCCGCGAATCTGGTAGAGCTGCGCAAGGCCCAGCATGTCCGCGCGATTGATGATGATCGTGTTGGCCGACGGCACGTCGAGGCCGGATTCGATAATGGTCGTGGAAACCAGGACGTTAGCTTCCTTTTGGTAAAACTTGAACATGACTTTTTCGAGCTCGCCTTCGGCCATCTGGCCGTGGCCCACCACGACGCGCGCCGCGGGGCAGAGCTCGGTGATGGTGCGAGCCGTGTCGTGGATCGTGTCCACGCGATTGTGCAGGTAGAAGACCTGGCCGCCGCGCGAGAGCTCGAACTCGATGGCGCGCTGGATGAGGCCCTCCTCGTACTTGGAGACATAGGTGCGGATCGGCAGGCGATCCACGGGGGCGGTGTTGATGAGGCTGATGTCACGGAGGCCGGAGAGCGCCATGTGAAGGGTGCGGGGGATCGGCGTCGCAGTGAGCGTCAGGACATGGGTGTTGATCTTAAGTGCCTTGAGTTTCTCTTTGTGCTCGACGCCGAAGCGGTGCTCTTCGTCCACGATCACAAGACCCAGGTCCCGAAACTCGATGTCCCGCGAGAGCAGCCGATGCGTGCCGATGACAATGTCGACTTTGCCGTTCTTGAGGCCCTCGACGGAGGCTTTTTGCTGCTTGGCGGTTTTGAATCGGGAGATCGAGTCGATGTTGATCGGGTAGTCCTTCATGCGCGCGCGGAAGGACTGCTCGTGCTGGAAAGCGAGGACCGTGGTTGGGACGAGCACGGCCACCTGTTTGCCGTTAGAAACGGCGCGGAACGCGGCGCGGATCGCGACTTCGGTCTTGCCGTAGCCGACGTCGCCACAGACGAGGCGATCCATCGAACGACCGCTCTCGAGGTCGCCGCCGACGTCTTCGATCGCCCGGAGCTGGTCGGGAGTTTCGTCAAACGGGAATCGGGCCTCGAACTCGCGATAGAGCGAGTCCGCGGGCATATATCGAACTCCGGCGCGGACCTTGCGTTGCGCGTAGATCTGGACGAGGTCGACGGCGAGCTTGCGGACGGCGTCCTTGACCTTTTCCTTGGTGTCGGCAAATTGCTTGCTTCCGAGCTTGTCGCGCGCGACGTCGGCGCCCGCGCCCGCGTATTTCTGGATCGCATTGAGTCGGTAGACCGGGATGTAGAGCTTGTCCCGGTTGGCGTACTCGATTTGCAGGTAGTCGCTGGGCGCGCCTAGTAGGTTGAGACGGGCCAGCCCCTGGTAGCGACCAATGCCGTGATCGACGTGCACGACCAGGTCGCTGACGCTCAAGTCGGCCAGCGCCTGGAGGCCGGACCAGTTTTTGGCGGCACTCGATGTAGATGCCGCGCGCGAGGTCCCGGCCCTACGCTGCTTGCGGACGTGCTTGGCGCCCAGGATGTCCTCTTCAGTCAGGACAACCAGGCCCTCCGCGGGCCAGCGAAATCCCTCGCTTAGCGTTCCTAGAGCCAGAGTGATCTGCTGAGGCGCTGGGGTTGCGGCTTTTTCGGACGGGGGGACGCACACAAAGCCGTGCTCTTCGATCAGATAGCGAATGCGCTCGATCTGGCTCTGAGTCGAGGCGAACGCCACGACCTTGAAGCCTTGCTTGAGCCAGAGCTTGAACTTGGGCTCAAGCTCCTCGAGCGAGTTCTTGTTGCTGCGCACGAAATCCGTGTTGGTCCGGGCCCAGACGCGGTGACGAACGGACACTTGCTCGGCTTTGGTCTCGCCTGATCCGTCAGGTGCGTCCCCTGCGGAGTCGGGCGCGGGCAGGGCTTCGAGATTGGCGAGCTCGATCCGGTCTAGGAAGAGCGAGGTGCGAGTGCGGATGGATCGCTCGGCAGCGCCGCTCCAGGGAAAGAGCGTGTCCACAGGAGGCAAGATCAGCTCGGCCTTGACGGCGTCGTCGGCGAGTTTTTTCTGGTCGGTGATGAACTCGTCCCAGCGCTGTTCGCAGCTGAGCTCGTCGACCCACACAAAGCGGGAGTCGGGAAGGTAATCCAGCAGCGTGGCGGAGCGGCCATAAGCGAACGGAGCCCAAGCGTCCGAGTGGTCGGGATAGCCGCCATGCTGGATGGTGGTCATAAGGGGGTCGCGCACTTTGCGCGGGATGCCTTGGTCATCCGCCCGCTCTTTGAGGCGCTCGCGGAGGGCGGAGGAGGTCGCGGCATGGATCAGGACTTCGCGAGCGGGCGGGACACTCAGGTGGCGAAGCGGCTTGCCTTCGTCCTCGGTCGCGCGCTGCGTCTCCGGATCGAACCAACGGACCCGCTCGACGACGTCGCCGAACAGCTCGACTCGGGCCGGGCGGTCCTCGCCGGCGCTGAAGATGTCGACGATGTCGCCGCGAACGGCAAAGGTTCCAGGATCCTCAACAGTGTCGACACGAAGATATCCTGACTCAACTAGTCGACGGGCGAGCGCTTCGCGCGATTCGACGCTCGCATCCACCTCAATCGGGATGGTGTGCTGGCGAAAAACCTCTGGCGGAATCGTTGCTTGGGCGATTGCCATGGGTGTCGTGACGATCACCGCCGACCCCGGACTATTGAGGATCTCGTGAAGTACGGAAAGGCGCGTTAGCCGAGTTCGAATTGAAGGGGCGATGGAGCTATAAGGCGACTGCTCCCAACCAGGAAATAGGCAGACTGGGAGGCGATGGCCGTCGATCCGTAAACTCAAGGTCTCAAGATCGGCCGCGAAGTCGGCCGCCGCGTCTTCGGCCGGACAAATTACCACGACTGGAGAAGAGTCAGGCGGGGAAGCGAACCGGGATACCAGCAGCGCTTGGACCGGGGACGTGGCTCCGTGGACTCGGATTGCCTCTCCTAGCTCTCGCGCTGACCGCAGGATGATGCCGGAGCCGCTGGATTGGATCACAGAACCCATTATGGAAAATACTTACCTTCCTTGACACTAAATTTCAACTTCAGTAGTCTTTTCGCCAAGTTCAATTCAAGTGAGTTCTTGCTCGGGAGGCCCCACGGAAGCGGCAATGTCCAGTAGTTGGAACGTCTATTACGTCATCTTTCTCTCGGCGCTGTTGGCATTGGCGATTCCCGCCATGTTGATGGCGATTTCACGAATCGCATCGGCAAAGAAATCACCGAAGCCGCTTCGCATCGACGTGCTCGGCGAAGTGCCGCGGATCGATCTCACTTCGCTCGGTTCGCGCATGAACACGCGGGTGTTTCTGGGCGTTAACGCCGCGCTCGCGCTTTTATGCATCTTTCTCGTGCTGATTCCCTGCGTGGGAGTTCTTAAGAACGGCAGCGCTTCGGACGAAACAGTCCGCGCGTTGTTGGTGATCATCTCGCTTGCGATCATCGCCGCACTCGGACTCTTTTATGCGGCCAAGAAAAACGACCTGAGCTGGCTGCGCTCATTCCAGAAAAGGGAGCCCTGAAAGACATGGCTGGATCCCTCTATCTCTCCACGCTCGGAAAGGCGCTCAACTGGGCCCGTTCCAATTCGCTCTGGTACACCACGACCGGCAGCGGCTGCTGCGCCGACGAAGTCCTCAACACCATGGGGAGCCGCTACGATATCGAGCGCTTTGGCGCCGTGAACCAGCCGGACCCGCGCCAGTGCGACTTGTTGATCGTGAGCGGCCTCGTGACCTACAAAGCCGCGCCTTATCTCAAGAGCCTTTACGATTCGATGCTCGCGCCCCGCTATGTTCTCGCCGTCGGGTCTTGCGCGAATTGTGGCGGCTTGTTCGCGCCTGAATCGAGTTATTCGGTAGTTCCGGGAGTCGACAAGATCGTCCCGGTCGACGTCTACGTCGTGGGTTGCCCTCCCCGTCCCGAGAGCATTATGAACGGCCTTTTGGCCTTGCAGGACAAGATTCGTGGAAAAACAGACACTTCTCTCAAAACTTGAAAAGGCGGCCCCGGGCCGCATTCTTCAGCACGCCCGCTTCGGTCGGACGCAAGGCGTCTCGGTTTGGGTGGAGAAGAGCGCTCTTGCCGAGATTGCGCGCGCGCTGCGCGAGGATCCGGAGTTGCGTCTGGATTGGCTCGAGAACCTTTCGGTCGCCCAGATGGGAGCCGGCGGCGGGGCTGATGACGAGGCCTTGGTGCTGACCTACTTTCTGCGCTCCACTGAGACCGAGGAGTCGCTTGTGTTGCGCGCTTCGGTCGACTTGGCTCGTTCCGATCAATGGGTGGAGGCGCCGTCGGTCATCGCCATCTGGCCCATGGCGGCTCCATTTGAACAGGAGGCGAGCGAGCTTTTCGGGATCCGCTTCACTGGCGGCGCGAGCGCCGGAAATCCGGCTGAAAAGGTGAATCCGGGTTGGACCGGTTTTCCGATGCGCAAGAACTTTGTGTTCCCTTACCAGGTCTTCGGGATCACCCATTCAAGGAGCCGTTATGACTCTTGAGCGTGACGAGCTGCTTCGCTCCGATCTGACCACCTGGCAGATAGGCCCTTATCACGAGGCGTTGCCGGGCCCGATGCTGCTCAAGCTGGTGCTCGATGGCGAGATCATCGTCGCGGGTGGAGTCGAGACAGGGTTCCTTCACAAGTCTTTGGAAAAGGCGATCGAGCTGCACAGCTGGCAGGCCGCCCTGCCCTATTCCGACCGGCTCGACCCCGAGAGCGCCGTGTTCGGCGAGTTGGCGTTATGTCTTGCGGTCGAGCAAATCGCGGACACCATCGTGCCGGAACGCGCGCAGAGGGTCCGGGTGATCTTGTCCGAGCTTGCGCGTATCGCGTCGCATTTCGCGCATTTCGTGAAAATGGCTCGGGCAGTCGGCGCGGACACTGTGCAGTACTATGTGATGCGCGATCGGGAGCGGATCCTGGACCTCCTTGAGCTGCTCACGGGCGCGCGCTACTCCATCAGCTTTCTCCGCTACGGCGGGGTCCGCGCCGACGTGACGGAAGGTTTCATTGAGCGCGTTTTAGAGGCGTGCGAGCTCATTCGCGTGCGCTTGAAGGAATACAACGACATCTTCACGTTCAACCAAGCTTACATCAAGCGCACTCACGGCGTAGGCCGCGCCAGTCAGGAGCTGTTGCGCCGTTATGGCGTGACCGGCCCGGTCGCACGCGCATCGGGCATCCCCTTTGACGTTCGCAAGGCGCATCCTTACAGCGGTTTTGAGCAGCTGGACTTTGCCGTTCCGACGGGCCCGAATGAGGGCGGCGACTCACACGACAGATTCCTGCAGCGCCTGCGCGAGGTGGCTCAAAGCTTGAGCATCCTCAAGGACGTCGCCGAGCACATGCCGCAGGGCGAGTTCAACAATGGACCTGTCGGACCCGACCACGTCGTTCCAGAGGGCGAAGCGTTCTCGCGCATCGAAAGTGCGCGCGGTCTGCTCGGCTGCCATGTGATTTCCACCGGCGGCCGCGCTCCGGCCCGAGTCCAGTTCCGCACCCCTTCACGGGCCGCGCTCACCATGATCCCGGAGCTTATAGTGGGCCACGGGATCGAGGATCTCCCGGTCGTCTTGGGCAGCCTGGATATCAATCTCTCGGAGGCCGATCGATGAGTCAAACTCCGGAGCTGCATGGCTGGGTGGTGATCATTGGAAACTTTTTGGGCCTTCCTGAGGGGACTCCCGGCTGGATCCTGTCGATGCTGGGTCTTGCGCTCATCTACTTGGTCGTGATTTTGCCGAGCGGCGCGATTCTCTCGTTCTTGGAGCGCAAAATCAGCGCCGACCTGCAGGCGCGCGTCGGGCCGAGTCGGATCGGGGCCGCCGGCTTCCTTCAGCCCGCCGCGGATCTTCTCAAGCTTCTTCAAAAAGACGATCTTCATCAGGACAATTGGAAGGAAACGCTCTGGCTGACCTTCCACGCGATGGCGCTTTATTCGACAGTAGCCGTGATCCCGCTGGGTTCGATGGTCCTGATGGTCGATACCGACATGAGCGCGCTCATCCCGTTCTGGTCGGTGCTCGTCCTCGCGCTCGGCACGATCCTTCTCGGCTTCAGCCAAAAATCCGTGAGCGGTTGGTTTGGCGGCGTGCGAGTCGCGGCTCAGGCGTTGGTGGGTTCGGTGCCGGCCCTGGTCTCTTTGCTTTGCGCGGGCGTTTATGCCGGCGGCTTTCGTTGGAGCGGCTTCGCGGCCGCGCAGTCGGCGTCCCCCCTGGGATGGACCATCCTGGCGCGCCCTCCCTTCAATTTCATCGCGTTCGTTATTTTCGTCATCAGCGGTCTGATCGTGCTTTGCGCGCCGCCAATGGATGTGGCGCTCTCGGGAGCCGATACGCATGGCGGGGTATCCTCGGGGCTTTACGGGCGCAAGCTCCCCTTGTTTAGGATGGGCCGCTTTTACGGATTCTTTCTTTGGTCGGTCATCTGCGTGGTGATTTTTTTAGGCGCCTGGATCCTGCCATTTGAAATCGGCGATAGCCTGCGCGGATCTGGGCATCTTGAGTTGCTTCAGGTGCTCGAACTCGTCTGGTTGTTGGCAAAAACTTTTGTGCTCATGCTCTTGGTTTCCGGCGTCGCGCGCGTCAGTCCGCGCGGCCGCGTTGATCAGGTTACCGATTTTAGCTGGAAAGTGTTGAGCCCGGTTTCGCTCTTTGCCTTGATCGGCAGCTGTCTCTGGGCGTTGTGGGGGGCCATGTAATGGAGTCGACGATCGTCAAGCCGCAGATCCGAGTCTCGATCTTCTCGACGCTGGAAAGCTACGTTCGATTCGTGTTTCGCGGGGTCCGCTCCGTGGCGGGATCGTGCGCCACGGCGCTACCCTACCTATTCGGCGTGGGCGAGATGCACAAGGAAGTGACTGAGCTCTATCCCGATCCGATTTCCTCGCGGACGCCGGACGATCTCCCGGCCCGTAGCCGCGGACTCCTTCATAACGATATCGAGCGCTGCGTCGGCTGCAAGGACTGTGAACGCACTTGTCCCACCCAGTGCATCCGGGTCGAGACTCAGCCGGGCGCCGATCCGTCCAAGAAGTGGGTGACCACCTTTGATATCGATCATGCCAAGTGCGTGTTTTGCGGTTTGTGCACGGAGGTTTGCGGACCCGGTTCGCTGACGCACACCAAGGAGTATGAGGGAGCAGTCACCGATCTGTCCGCTTTGATCGCCCGGTTCGGTCGCGGTGAAGTCACGGCCGAGCACCGCGAAAAGTGGGAAGCCATGCGCCGCCAGGCCGAGAACGACGAGGTGATGTTGTGACCGTCTGGGTATTCGCTCTGGGCACTTTGTCGGCGGCGCTATTTGCCGTGTTCGAGCGCAACATCCGGCGGGCGACGCTCGCGGTTTGGCTTGCGGGTTTGGGCGCCGGCGCGATCGCGATGACCCTGGGAGCCGAGACTCTTGCCATTGTGCAGTGGGTAGTGTCGACGCTGGTCGCGCTTTCGTTCCTGTTCTTCGTCGCCATGCTCGGAGAGGATGGCGAGACCCGAGGCAGACCGATGAGTCGCCGGGAGATCGGGATGCTGGCCGGATCGATCCTGATCGGGGCTGGATTCGTGGGAATGATTGCTTTCGGGACTTACCATCTCGGTTTGACCGTCGACATGAACGCCGTCCACGGGGCGGATCTCCAGGGACTGGGCAAGGCGTTGACGGGGCCTCATGTCCTTTCGCTTGAAATCGTCGGGCTGACGCTTTTATTCGTCCTGATCGGGGGCGGAATCATTGCGCGGCCCGAGAAGCCGGACGCCGGGGATTCCGAGCCAGAGGGAGCGACCAGGCCATGATGAATGACGCGACACTGCTTCAGGCTTTCTCTGGTTTGCTGGGCGCGCTCGGGATTGTCTGCATCGCGAGTCGGCGCTCCTTGCTTGGGGTGATGATCGGCGTGCAGGTCCTGCTACTGGGGGCAACGCTGATGATGGTTGTCTCCGGGATCCTGAGTGGCGAAGGCGTGCACGGCCATGTCTACGGTTTTCTGGTCCTGATCGGAGGCGTGGCTCAGCTCGTGGGAGGGTACGCGCTCTCGGTCCGCCTCTACTATCTGAAAAACAAAAACACGTTGGATCAGCTCAAGGCGCTTAGAAAATGAACAACCCGATCGAATCCGCACATTTACTTCTGATTTCGATCCTTTTTCTCTGCACCTGCGGCGCCCTGCTGCTGATGTCCGGTTCGTGCTTTGCGAAGCGGGCGGATTGGCTGGCCTGGGCCGCGATCACCTTGTTTGCAGGGGCCTTGGGTTTTTCGGGTTCCTCTTGGAGTCAGAACAGTCTCAAGCCGTTGATCTGGGCGCGCGGTTGGATAGGCGCGCGCGGGGAGGGGGGAGCGCTCACCTTTGGTATCCTTCAAGACGGTCCCGGAATCCTGCTTTCGGCGGTGGCTCTCCTTCTGACCGCGGTGCTCATTGGGGGGCGTGCAGTCATTCAGCAGGAGCGGCGGCCGGAACGCGTCCTGGCCGGCGCCTGCTGGTCACTCGCGGGGATGGCCCTTTCTTGGTTGGCGCTGACTCCGTGGATTTCGTTGATTGGTTGGGCGCTCGTCACTTTTGGCGGTTTTGTCACGCTGGGATCGGGCTGGGAAGACGAAGGCGAAGCGGTTTCCGCGATCCGATTTGCCAAAGACCGGAGCATGGCGCTCGTGTTCGCGGTGCTGGGTCTCTGCGGCATCGCCGCGGCCCACTCCGGACTGGAGTGGACAGTTGGAGCCGAGTGGCTCACTAGGGGCGCGGGCGTATCAATGGTCGAGCACATGGGCGCCATTTTGCTGCTGATCGGTGTCTATCTGCAGCTGCAGGTGTTCCCGCTCCAGGGTTGGACCTTAGGCGCGAGCGAGGCCAATATCTCGATGCGCGCCGTGTTCGGCGGAATCGCTCCGGCGAGCGCCGCGTTTGCAGTGCTCTATCGCACCGAAAGCTTTTTCAAGGGGATGGAAGTCCTGCCGATCTTCGGCGTGATCCTCCTTGTGTCGGTCATGGTCACGTTGTTCAGCGCTGGTGTCCAGTCGCGTTGGCGCCAGGAGTTTCTCTCTTGGCTCAGCTCTGGGGTCGCCCTCTCGTTCGCGGTGCTCGCGTTCTCGGGCGGGGCGGTCGCGATGAGCGTCTTTTTGGGCGTCATACTTGGCGGCGCCACGATGTCCTGCGCCGCCACCTATATGGTGAGACAGCACCCGGATCGTAAAGTCCGAACTGAAGCGCAAGCTGCTCCCCGAAGCGGGACTCGGGGTTGGGCCGTCGGGCTCACGTTTGGCGGCGTATGCGCCGCGACCGGCATGGCTGGCTTCATATCCTCGGGCGGGTTTGGCGTCTGGATTGGAGGCCATTGGTCGGACCCGGTGACGGCGGTCGCGATGGGCGGGGTCGTCCTGGCGTTTGCCTTCGTCGGATGGAAGTCGGCCTGGAGACTGGCCGCGATGAAGCGCCCGGTGAATTACGGCTGGGGAACGATCCTCGCCCCGGCCTTGCTCATGCTGGCGTCTCTCGGAGTTTTTTGGACCGGCACGCTGAGCGGGAGCTCGGTGCTCGGCGGCGCCGATCGCGTGACTCAGCCCACGCTGGTTCACATCCAGCAGGTTGAGGAGGCTTCGTTTCCGGCCTCGGCGGAGGCGTCCGCGATCTGCTTTGCGATCGCAGTCGGAGCCTGCATTGCGACCTACGCGCTTTCTCGGCGCAAAGAGCCGCTCTGGAACCCACAGGCCGGCGTCGGCAAGAATGCGCGCCAGTTCATTGCCTCGGGCTATCGTGTGGACGAGGGCGCGACCTGGACCCGCGATCTGCTGAGCTGGCTTGGCCAAGCTGTGGTCGATAAGATCGACCGCCAGGCGTGGACCGCGTGGGTCGGCGCGATGGCCAATCGGGGACTGCGTGCACTTGCCAGCGCGGGTTCCGCGTTTGACTCCCGGATTACCGAAACCATCCAGCGCGCCGTCAGGGCTGGCATCGAAAGCCCCGGTACGGCGCTCCAGTCACTGCAGAATGGCGACTTGCAATGGTATCTGATGTTTGCGATTGGATCGTCGATCCTGATCCTGTTACATTTCTTGAGAACTTGACCAAAGAATTCGAGAGGAAGATAAGCCAGTGAACAGCCACCTGATCAGTCTGATGGTCTTCTTGCCGATGTTCGGCGCCCTGATGCAGGCGTTCGTTCCGCCGTTCCAAGGGGCTGAGGGGCGGAATGAGGCCTCCCAGAGGTTCGCCCATGGTTTTGGAAGGTGGGTGGCGATCGCGGCGAGCTCGCTCGCGGGTCTCTGCGGCATCGCGCTGGTGGCGGGCATGCATCCGGTGGCGGATCTCCAGATGCACGAAGTCCTGCCATGGGTCGGCTCTTATGCCATCAGCTACGAGATGGGCGTCGACGGCCTTAATGCGCTGCTCGTGCTCCTTCTTTCGCTGCTTTTTCCCGTGCTCATCGCCGCCGAATGGAAGCAAAAGCTTGGCGCCCGCGGCATCTACGGTCTCTTTCTCATGCTCCAGACGGCGCTTTACGGCGCGGTTTGCGCGCAGGATTTTTTCCTGCAGTTCTTCTTCTGGGCGTTCAGCGCCCTACCGTTCTATTTCCTGATCGGGATCTGGGGCGGCGAGAATCGCGAAGCAGCGGCCTTCCGCTCGGTGATTACCGCCACGATCGGCAACTCCCTCCTTTTCGCGGCGATGTTGCTCGTCTACTATTCCGTCGATCCGCACACGTTCTCGTTGCAGGGCCTTGCAGGCGGGAAGCTCGCGGCCAAGACCTTCCATTTTCTCGGACACGAAGCACATGTCTCGCACGTCGCTTTTATCTTGATCTGTCTGGGCCTTGCCCTGCGTATCCCGGTTTGGCCGCTCCAAGGCTGGCTTTCGCAGGTGGCGGACGAGGCTCCTCCTTCGGTCGTTGTCGCGTTGACTGCCGGCGTGGTGCCGGTGGCGACTTATCTCTTTGCCCGCTTGGTCTACACTCTGTTTCCCGAAACTGTGGCTCAGACGGCGCATGTCATCGTCGCGGTGGGTATCATCAGCATGGTGATGGGCGCAATTTGCGGACTTGCGCAAAAGGGCCTGCGTTCCTTGATCGCGTTTCTCTCGCTGAGCCAGACGGGCGTCATTCTTTTCGGTCTCGGCTCCCTTTCAGCTGCTGGGATCGTCGGCGCAGTGTATACCCAGCTCGCCTTCGGACTTGGCATCGCCGGCCTCGGACTGTTTAGTGGCCTGATCGAGGAGCGCGTAGGTCACGCCCGTTTCCTGTCGGATGACCAGACCCCGACCCTGGGCGGCATAGTCGGCAAGGCGCCGGCCATGGCGATCATCGGCGGAATCATCGTTGCCTCGTTGCTCGGGGTCCCGGGTCTCGGCGGCTTTGTCGGTCAATCCTTGGTGGTCATCGGCGGCTTTGCGCCGCAACCGGTGGCGGTCGTCGTCGCGGGAGTGGTGTTCCTGCTGGCAGCGCACTACCTCTTCACGATGTACCGGCTCGTGTTCCTTGGGCAGCAGACTGAAAGCACCAAAACGTTCGCGGAACTTACAGCGCGCGAACGCGCTTATTTGGTCCCCATCGTCGTTGCCCTCCTGCTGATCGGGCTGTATCCCAAGCCATTGCTTGACTTGGTTCGTCCGACGGCGCTGACGCTGTTGTCGACAGTCGGAGCCAACCAGTGACCGACCTGATTCTGCTCCTTCCCGAATTGCTGATCGCGCTGACTCTGGGCTTCGTAGTTTTTGGTGAGACCACTCACCACGGCGAACGGGTCCGGCTCGTGCGCGCAACAGCTCTGATCGGATTGGGCGGGGCGTTGATTCAGACTGTTTTGACCTACCAATACGGCGCCACGCAAGTTCTGGAGCGAACTTTTGCCGTGGACGGACTCTCGCTTTTCTTCAAGCTGCTGTTCATCTCGCTTTCTGCGCTGGCCATCGGTGCCTCCGGGCAGCTCCGGGAGATCGCTCCGGCCCGTCGCTCGGAGTACACCGCCCTGATCTTGGCCGCGACCCTGTCGATGTGCGTGGCTAGCTCGGCCTCCGATCTGTTTCTCGCCTTTTTGGCGCTCCAGGCGACCAACATCCTCACCTATTTCATAGCGGGCTACGGCAAGCGAAGCGAAGGCTCGATCGAGTCCGCAGTTAAATTTATGGTGATGAGCGCGGTTGCCGCCGGCATCTTTCTCTACGGGATCGCGATGCTCTTTGCGGTGACCCATACCCTGAACATCCAGGACATGCACCAGGCGCTCGTGGCAAAACCTCTCGCGATCGAGTCTCTCGGTGTGATCCTGATCCTTTTGATCTTGCCGTTGGCGTTTCAGGTGGCGGCGTTTCCGGCCCATTTTTGGGCGCCGGATGTTCTGGAAGGCGCACCGACACCGGCCTCGGCATTCCTGTCGATTGGGCCCCGAATTGCGGGCCTGGCTGTGATGATCCGCGTCATGGTTTCGGTTTTTGCTCAGCCCGGAGCAGCACACGGTCAATGGCAGGTGCTCGGATCGGTTGATTGGACCTCGATGCTCGCGTTCCTGTCGGGTGCGACCATGCTGATTGGGACACTCGTGGCGTTCCGACAAAAAGCCACGAAGAGGATGATCGGCTATTTGGTCATGGCTGATTCAGGCTTTCTCTTATTGGGCTTACTTGTTTTGGATCAAGTGGGCTTGGCTGCGTTGCTCTATAGCTTGATCGTCGAACTCTTTGCGCTGTTTGGCATCTACTATGTTTTAGCCTTCATTCATGACGAAATCGGCTCCGATCAAATCTCGGCGCTCCGCGGCATGCTTGGCCGCGCAGTACCTGAATGCATCTGTCTGACGATATTCCTTCTGTGCTTTGTCGGACTGCCCCCTTTCCCCGGTTTTGTTGGAAGCTTTGCGCTGATTGGAGCTGCGGTGCGGCATGATTGGACCGCTCTCGCGGTGGTCGCCGTCATTTCTCGCGCGATCTCGTTTGCTGCTGTTGGACGCCTCATTTACGGCCTGATTGGCGATCTTCGTATCGGTATCCAGCAGCCTGTGGGTCACAGTCGAAGTCGCGCGCTCTTTCTTGCAGCCCTGGTTACGCCCCTGGCAATCTTCGCCATTCTTGCGAACGTCGTGCTGGAGTGGGCGGGTCGGTCTTTAGGCTTTATTTTGTGGTAGCACCAGTATTAACAGGAGGCTATAGAAGCACCCATGGACTACATCCCGGTTCTGGTTTTATTGTTGGTTGCGCTCGCGATCGGGGGAATTATTCTCCTGCTCTCGCGATTTATCGGCCCGCAGATCGCCGGGGCACGCAAAGACATGCCGTTCGAATGTGGCGTCCCGCCGGTCGGTGACACGCATCGTCGCTTCTCGGTGCGGTTCTATCTGATTGCAATTCTTTTCCTTCTTTTCGACGTTGAAGCGATCTTCTTTTACCCGTGGGCCGTCGTGTACCGGAAATACCTGACGATCAATGCGTTTATTCTCGTCGAAATGCTGTTCTTCGTCGCGATCCTGCTCGTCGGTTACATTTACGTGCTCCGCAAGGGCGCGCTCGAATGGGAGTGATTTGAAATATGTCTAAAGACGGTTCACTCGGTTATCTCACCACGCGTCTCGATGCCGTTATCGACTGGGGTCGTAAGAACTCCATGTGGCCACTTCCTTTTGGAACGAGTTGCTGCGGGATTGAAATGATGGCGACTCTTGCCGCCGACTATGACATGGCGCGCTTTGGCGCGGAGGCGATGCGTTTTTCACCTCGTCAGGCCGACCTCCTGATTGTCGCGGGCATCATCAATCTCAAGATGGCTCCGATCCTCAAGACGGTCTATGACCAGATGGCTGAGCCTAAGTTTGTCATCTCGATGGGTGCCTGCGCCTCTTCCGGCGGGATCTTTAACGTTTACAGTGTTCTTCAGGGCATCGACACAATGATCCCGGTCGATGTTTATGTTCCGGGTTGCCCACCCTCCCCCGAAGGCTTGATGCACGCGGTGCTCAAGTTACAGGACAAGGTGGCGCGCCATGACACTCATGCTCACCGGCGCATTGCTGCGGCTGCGGGCAAGCTGATCGCATCTCCCCAGCAGACACAGGGAGCCTGAGCCCGCGCGGGTGGAGCTCCGCGGTTGAGAGTAATTAAGGATAGACACCATGGACATTCGTAAACCGATTCCCACAAACGGCGGCGACTGGAACGCGAAGTTCGGCGACACTTGGAAGTCACAGACGGCCAAGGTGCGCGACAAGTTCGCCGGATCGATCGAAGAGATTCGCATGCCGGTCGAATACCCGACCGATGTGCCGATCATCTATGTCAAGAAGGACCAGGTCGTCGACCTGCTTGCTTTCCTCAAGAGCGAAGCGGGTTTCGAGTACAATTTCCTTGCGGACATCACCGCGACCGACGAAGAGGCGGATCCCCGCTTCGAGGTCGTCTACAACCTGCTTTCGCACGCCAGCAAGTGCCGTATCCGCGTCAAGTGTCGCGTCAAGGACGGCGAAGAGGTGCCGACGGCCTGTGGCCTTTGGTCCGCCGCCAACTGGCAGGAGCGTGAGACCTTCGACATGTTCGGAATCAAATTCACGGGCCACCCGGACCTGCGCCGTGTCCTCATGGACGAGCGCTGGGTAGGGTACCCGCTGCGTAAGGATTATCCGTTGCGCGGTTATCAGGTCTTTACGGAGCCGATGGCGCCGAAGCCGGAGTTGTTGGACTGAGGGACCGAGTCCTCCATCCACCCCGAGTAACGACGCAAACAGGGAGCAAAAGGAATATGGCAGATCCCACCGGAACCAACTACAGCCTGCCGAGCGGCATCGACATTCATCACGGCGCACATCATGATCCGGATGATTTGTGGGAAGACTCGCGCGTCATCGTGAACGTGGGGCCGACCCACCCGGCGATGCACGGCGCTCTCCGCATGGTTGCCAAGCTGAATGGCGAGACGATCGAGAACTCTTATTGCGAATTTGGTTACACCCATCGCGCCAAGGAAAAGCTGGGTGAGAACCGTTCGTACCATAATTACATCGTCTATACTGACCGTCTGAATTACTGCTCGGCGCTTGCCAATAACGTCGCCTACGCGATGGCTGTTGAGAAGCTCATGGGCATCGATGTTCCGGAGCGCGCAATTTGGATCCGCATGGCCTGCGCGGAAATCGCCCGTGTCATCGACCACCTGATCTGCGTCGGCATCAATGCCGTCGACATCGGCGCGTTCTCGTTCTTCCTTTATGGCTTCCACCAACGCGAGGAAGCCTACACGCTGATCGAAAAACTCTGCGGCGCCCGTCTCACGACTTCCTACACCCGGATCGGGGGCCTGATGGCCGATGCTCCGGAGGGCTGGGAAAAGGAGCTCAAGGCCTGGGTCAACAAGACCCGCAAGACACTCGATGAGATGGATCGGCTGCTCACCGGCAACAAGATCTGGCATCAGCGCACGGTGGGCGTCGGCACTTTCAATAAAGAGCAGTGCCTGCGCTACAGCTACACGGGCCCGAACGCCCGGGCCGCCGGCATCGACATCGACCTGCGTCGCGACCAGCCTTACATGTACTATAAGAACGTCGAGTTCGACGTGCCGATCGCGCAGAACGGCGATGTGTTCGATCGTTACTCCGTCCGTATGGAGGAGATCCGCCAGTCTCTCAACATCCTGGCGCAGATCGCGGATAAAATGAAGAAAGGCCCCATCTGGACCGAGGACAAGCGCGTGCGCATCCCGGATAAGGAGGTCGTGCACAACACGATGGAAGGCCTGATCCATCATTTCAAATTCTTTATGACCGGTTTCGACGTTCCCGAGGGCGAGGTTTACTCGGCCATCGAGGCGACCAACGGAGAGCTGGGTTTCTATATCGTGAGCAAAGGCGGACCGCGCGCGCATCGCATGCGCATCCGCGGGCCGTCCGTGTATCACTACGCCGGCCTGACGGAGATGACCAACGGCGAGAAGATCGCCGACATGGTTGCCGCCCTCGGTTCGATCAACATCATCGCCGGCGAGCTGGATCGCTAAGAGAGGTAGTCCATGGGTAAGATCCTTTCGCAAAAATTCTACGACGAGATGAAAAAGCTCGAGCCGCGCTATCCGAACAAGGTCGCGTTGCTGATCCCCGCGCTCCACCAGGCGCAGGACGAAACCAGCTGGCTCTCCCCAGAAGTGATGGAGGAGGTCGGAGCCTATATCGGGATTCATCCGGCGCAGGTTCGCGAAGTGGCGAGCTTTTACACGATGTTCAACCTGAAGCCCGTCGGCAAGTACCACCTCAAGGTCTGCACCAATGTCGCGTGCTGCCTGCGGGGGGCCGACGAGCTGGTCGAGCAC
>CAYXVB010000014.1:15865-35370 GCA_964467785.1 uncultured Bacteriovoracaceae bacterium | reverse complement strand
GCTCCGTGAGCCGGATCGCCCACTCGCCCTTGATGTAGCCTTCGGGATGCCGTGAGCGCGTGGGTACGATGATCCGATCGACGAAAAGCTCCGGGGCTTGACCCGCAAAGGTGCGGACCAGGCTTTCTAGCTCTTTCCAGTTCAGCGCGCTGTAGGGGGAGGTCGATCGGGTCAAGCGAATCCGAGCCTAACACTTGCCGCGCTTGGAGGCAAAATGATAGGCTTAGAGCCGCATGTCCGCCGATAAAAACGCAGTCTGGAAGCTTAAGTCCGGTCACGATCGCCGATTCCGCCAGGGACATCCCTGGGTCTACTCCAATGAGTTGACCGAAAGTCCCCGAGGCGTGGAGCCCGGGTCCCTAGTGGAGTTGAGGGATGCCACAGGCAAGTTTCTCGCGCGGGGTTATGGCAATCCGCATTCGTTGATCGCGTTCCGCGCGGTTTCGCGCGACCCTTCCGAGGAACAGCCGCTTTCGGACGATGGGCTTGCTCGCCGCATCGGCTCCGCCATCCGCCTGCGCGCCTCTCTCGGCCTGGGGCCCTACAGCGCGCGCTGGGTTTTTGGCGAAGCCGACGGCATTCCCGGTCTGGTGATCGACCGCTATCGCGTCCAACAGGGCCAAGTGCTCGTGATCCAGGCGCACACTGCCGGGATTGACGCTCTTTTGCCCCGAATCGAGACGATCCTCGAGCGCGTGACCCGCGAGTTGGGAGCAGAGGTGGCCGGCGATTGGGCTTGCACGGCGATCGTCGTCCGCAATGATCTTTCCGTTCGCAAGCTGGAAGGGATCGTGCTCGAAGAGCCGCGGGTGCTTCGAGTCGTCGCTGGCCTGGACGCTTCCGCGCTCAAGCGCATCGAGATCCAGGTGCGTCCGGTGGGTGCAGCGTTTGGCGCCGCCGCCGCAGGGGACTTCGTCCCGTTCGCGGTGGATTTGCTCGAAGGGCAGAAGACCGGATTTTTTCTGGATCAGGCCGGAAACATCGAGCTGGCGGCCGCGCGTCTAACCGGACTTCGTCCCGCGGCAGGGCGTTCGCGCCTTCGGATCATTGATCTCTGTTGCTATGTCGGCCAGTGGAGCACCCAGTTGGGCCGATACTTCCGTTCGTGCGGAGTGGAAGTCGAGACCCTCTTGGTCGACGCCTCCGCCGATGCACTGGCGCTGGCCAAGGCCAACGCCGAAATGAGCGGTGTGCGCTGCGAAACTCTCAAAGCCGACGTGCTCGGCGGACTGAGCGAGCTCGAAGGCGGTTCCTTTGATCTGGTGATCTGCGATCCCCCGGCTTTGATCAAGGGGCGCAAGGACATGCCGCAAGGCAAGCACGCCTACCTTCAGCTCAATACCCAGGCATTCCGGCTGGTTCGCCAGGAAGGCGCGATCGTTTCCTGTTCCTGCTCCGCGTTGCTTGAGGAAGAAGAGCTGCTTCAGACTCTTTCCAAGGCGGCATTCCGAAATCGGCGCGTCGTGCGCTGGGTCGGTCGCGGCGCTCCTGCACCGGATCATCCGATGCGCGCGGAATTCCCCGAAGGCCGCTATCTGAAAGCTTGGGTCGGCTTCACGAATTGAAGTCTTCCGATTTTTGAAATCTTGCATCTTGCACGCCGCGTTTGATGCGTGTGTCGCAATTTGCGGAACTCTGCGCTCATTCAGCGTTCTCACTCACGTTCTTGGCTTCGATCTGGCGAAATTTCATCTGGCATATGCCTTGCTGTAAGCGTCCGCCAGTTTTGAAACCTGAGGGCCGGCAAAGTGTCGGCAAATCAACTTCTGTGAGGGGAACGTCATGAGACTGAAGAGTCGAGCGGTGTATTTGGGGATGGGAGTTTTTTCTCTATTGTGGGGCACGCAGCTTTTCGCTGCCGACCAGTTCAAGGTGACTGTCAAAGGGCCCGTGAAGTTTGAGCGTCGTGCGACGGTGGTTCCGCAGATGGTTTGCGTCGACGGGGAGCCCTGCTTCAAGTCCAAGCCTTATTGGGTAGTGAGCCTCAGTCAGGACGGGGTCCGCTACGAGATGAGCCAGAGTTTTCATTTAGGTTCAGAATCCCCGCCGGAATCTGTCGAGATCTCAGGTGTACGGGTCCGTGAAGGGAGCCATGTACGCGTCACCGCGGACATTGAGGCGATCTCGACCGATTACGCCATTGTTACCGACGTCATCGACATCGAGGTACTGAGCGGAGCGCGGTTTGAAAAAATGGTCGCGGGGATCTTCCCCCTTCGGGTGGCTAGCGGCTGGTTTTGCCGGAGCAGGCCCGGCATGGATTCCGAGTATCAACTCAAAGTTTGGTATGGTTGCGCCAACTCATCCTCAATGCCGCGGGAAAAGTTCCAAATGATTCTTGAGAAGAGGGCTCCCGGAGCGCTTCAGTTTCGCAAGGTGGCCCGCTTCGAGGATTTGAGCCAAGAAATTTTCAGACACGAGACGTCGTTTAGTGGCCAGGCCTATGGAGCTGCCGTTCAGCTCAAGATCAAACAGGGTAATGGTACGCTACTCAATATTCCCGCTGATTTCACCTTGATCCAACTGGATCCGGCAAATCCTTCGAGCATGGAGAGACTCGATCTCGATCTCGAGTGTACACAGGATCAATAATCGGCAGACGTGGGGCGGCAAAGCGGCGCGCCATGTCCGGTGTTTGCTAGAGCCGGATGAAGGAGGCTTACCGCTATGACTAAAGGCACTTTTTTGCCACGGTTGCGTCATGTTGCCGCCGCGTCCTTCGCCGCGGTCTCGATGGCGTCACTGGTCGTCGCCATCGGGTCGTTTTCGGGCTGTTCGACCATAAAAGGGGAAAAATCCGCGGAAGATTTGTCCCGGAGCGGCCCCACGATCCTGAACACCCGGGTCAATCCCGGAACGGTCGAACTGAGCCGGGATATGAACCCGCTCCGGCCGGTTGAGATCCTCACCGAAGTGAAGGACTTCGGGGCCAATGTCAACGACGTGCGCGTCCGTTTCCTTGAGGCGCCACTCGAGGTCAAGATGAGCCATGTCGGTGGCACGACTTGGCGCGCGAGCTTGACGCCGGAGCAGATCCGTTCGCTGGCGGTGGGAAATCAGACCACTCAGTACCGAGTTTCCGTCATCGCGCGAAACGAAGACGGTCAGGAGGCGATCAGTCGTCAGGCCGCTACGGTGGCCGTGAAGGCTCCCGACCTGGCTCGCACGACCAGCTGATGCAGTCCAAACGCTTTCACCCGGTTCCATTCCTTGTAAGGGATTGGAGCCGGGTGATTGCGCCATGCCTGATCGGACTCATGCCGCAATCGAGCGGCGTCGGATCTCCATGTCCCGGTCACTGAATTTGAGATTGCGGCGCACCCCATGGCTTCCACCCCAGGTTGACGCGAGCGTGCCGAGCACGATGCCCATGAAAAATGTCCATCCCGTGTAGCTCAGGGCTCGCGCGGCGGTGGTGCCGATGTCCTTGACGGATGAATCAAAGTTGCTCTTGAAGGTGTCGATCCGGGACTGTGCGTCGGCCGGACTGATCCCCGCTTGACGGGCGAGGTAGTCGCGCGCGCCGGTCGAATCACCCCGGAGCAGGCGTGTGGCCATGCCCCGTACCACGATGTCGGGAGGCGAGGCCAGATTGAGCCCGCCCAGGGCCTCTTCGACGGTCGCTTGCACCTGCGGATTTGCGGCTAGATCGCCCGCCGCGCCGGACACGCCGGACACGGCTCCGCCGACTCCTTGACCAATCAAACCGATCGCGCCGCCGATCTGCGCCGCGATGAAGAAAAAGAAAACTGCCGAGATGACCATGCCCTGGATGCCTCCCAGGCGCGCAGGCACCATCCCGGAAACTCGGCCAGCATAGTAGCTTCCGAAGTAAAGACTCAGAAGCAGAGAGGCGACCATCCAGACGCCGGAGCCAATGGAAAGTCCCGCCGCGTTCTGGCTCCGCTGGATGATGCCCGCGAGGTTGCCGCCACCGATGGCCAAGCCCAGCGCCAGTAGGCAGGCGTAGGCCAAAGCGGAGAGGACTACGCCTGTGAAGATCGCTCGGAGACTCACCGTCTGACGGAGACTGGCCGGCTCGATGTCAGGTCGGTTGGAGTAAACACCGGCCGCTTGAGGGGGATTCAGCGGCGTTACGATGCCTGCGGTTCGTTTTGAATTTGAAGAGGGGGAGCTATCCATATTTGGGGTCACCTCCCTGCCTGGCGGAGCAAGTCATGTACCCGGGCCAGCAGGCGCGTCATTTTTTGAGATGTGAGTTTGGAACCGCCATTGCACCGCGCGGTTAGTTCAAGATGCGTCGGACTTACCTTGCACAAGGATTGGCAGATTGCGGCAGAATCAGCCTTTTCGAAGGTTGGACCCGCCTCACGTTCGGGCCTGACGGGAGAGTGGGTGGGCGGGCGCACGAAGGCTTCTTCGACTGCGATACGCTTTATGTGAGCGAACTCTCGATCCGAATCCGCGAAGAGCAGCCCAAGATCACCTTTGCCGCCCAGGAGCGGGCGTCTCTCTGGAGCGCGATGGCGCTTCTGCAAGGCTCGATGGAAGAGGGAAATCTTCCCGAGGGTACCGTCCCCCGCGGCTCCCTGGAGTGTCGCATCGTACGGCAACTCAACGGACCGCTCAATCAGTTGCCGGATGGGACATGGCAGGAAAAAATGCTGATCCGCAACAATAGCGGAAAAGAGCGCAGTTTTCCTTTCGAGATCGAGTTGGTCTGTCCCTTGGGTGACATTCAGTACGCCGAGGAAATGAAAGCCGAGAAATTCGAGCAGCTTGAGGGCGTGGCTCCGCGCTATGACGATTCGGCGTCGGAGGGGTGGCCCGTTTTTCATTACCGACAAAGCTATGGCACCCGAAGGCACGCTCCGACCACCGAGCTCAAGAAGCTTTACGATCCTACCGGCACGGGAGCCGACGGCACTCCGCGCGAGGGTGACCCCGTCGTGCGGGGCCTCCAAGTTTCGCTTAAGCCGGGCACCTGGGGCTCCCGGCGCGCGCCGCAAGTCTCGCGTCTGGACCTGGGATCGCGCAGTCGTATTGAGCTCTCGCTGCAGCTGGGTCCCGGCGAGGCGCGCGAGCTGATCCTCGAGTTCACCCCGCAGGACCGTCGCGTGCGGCACCTGGAAAAAAACGTGCGGCCGCTGGTCTCGCTTCGCGCGAGTCATCCGTGCCTCAATCTGATCCTCGAGCAGGCGCGCACCGATTTGCAGGATCTTGCCCTCCCGATGCCCGGGCGCACCGGCTCCGGCTCGTCACCGATGATGATTGCCGCGGGCGTGCCGCGATACGTGGGGCTTTTCGGCCGCGACGCGCTCACTGCGGCCTGGCAGTGCTCATTGTTGTCGCCGAGCTGGACCGAGGAAGCACTCTCGGGCATGTCCCTTTTGCGCGGCGTGTGTGACGATCCGTGGAGGGACGAGCGGCCAGGGCAAATGCCGCACGAGCTACGTCTCAATCCTTGCGCCGAGGCCGGCGCCACGAACCGCGAGGTCTATTACGGTGATGTGGTCTCCACCACGTTCTGGATCGTCACGCTCGCAAGCGCGTTTCATTGGGACGGGAGCCGTGATCTGATTCGGAGGCACCTTCCGACCCTCGACAGCTGCGTCGATTGGCTCGTCAAGCGACTTGCCGAAGGCGAGGGATACATCTCTTACGTGCCGGCCATGGCGAGCGGCAATCGTCATCATGCCTGGAAGGACTCGGGAGACGCCATCGTCGATGGGCAAGGGCGGATCGTCTCCTCGCCGCTTGCGACGGCGGAGGTGCAGGGTTACGCGCACCTCGCGCTCTTGGGCGCCGCCGAGCTTTACGCGACGTTGGGGAGATTCAAGGACGCCGCGCGCCGTTGGCGGGACGCGCGCGAGCTCAAGCGCCGATTCAATCGCGATTTCTGGATGCCGGACCGAGCCTATTACGCGGTAGCGCTGCGTCCCGGTGGCGTGCAGGTGGATTCGATCACGTCTAACATCGGCCATTGCATGGGATGCGGGATCATCGACCGTGAGAGAATCGCAGCCGTCGTGGCCCGGCTCTTTTCGCCTGATCTTTACTCGGGTTGGGGGATCCGGACGCTCTCGCGGGACAATCCGGCGTATGATCCCTACAGCTATCATCGTGGGACCGTCTGGCCCGTCGAAAACGCGACCATCGCGGGGGCTCTGCGGATGTGCGGCTTTGACGCGCAAGCCCTCATGCTGACCGAAGCGCAGTTCGAGGCTGCGTCTCTCTTTCCGTGTTTCCGGCTTCCCGAAGCGATGAGCGGGCATCAACGCACGAACGACTACACTCTTCCCGGCCTTTATCCGGATGCCAATTCGTTGCAGGCTTGGTCCGTTTCTGCGGTCTTTTTCTTGCTAATGGTAATATTGGGCATCCGCCCGTTCGCTCCGCTCAAGATGCTTTGGGTGAAGCCCGACCTCCCAGAGTGGCTGGACTGGATCGAGGTTCGTGACCTGAAGGTGGGCGAGTCGCTGGTGGATCTCCGGTTTTGGCGGGATCGCGACGGGCGTTCCCGCTGGGCCGAGCTCAGCAAGGTCGGGACGTTGCACATTGTCGAGCAACCGGGCGAGTTGGACGCGAACTTCGGCGTCAGCTCCCGCTTGCTGATGGCCGCGCTCCGCCCGCAGCGCAAATCGGCCTGAAAGTCCAAGCGCCAGAAAGTTCAAACCAAGGAGTGCTCCATGGCTCAGAGCTCGAAGTCGACTCAACAGCGGCGGGTGGCGGTGATCACGGGCGCCAGTTCAGGGCTAGGACGGGCCACCGCGCTCGAGCTTGCCCGACGGGGATTTCGTCTCGGGCTGATCGCTCGGGACTCCGAGGGTCTGGCCAGCCTGCTTGCGGAGATCCGCAGCGAAGGCTCGGACGCTGTGACGTGCCTCGCCGATGTCACGGATTCGGACCAGGTTCAGCACGCCGCGGCCGAGACGGTGAACCGGTTTGGCCGGCTCGATGTCTGGATCAACAACGCGGCCGTTGCCTTGTACGGAGAGTCGGACCAGGTCCCCCTCAATGAGATGCGGCGCCTGATGGACGTCAATTTTTTCGGTCAAGTGATTGGCACTCGAGCCGCGCTTCCTTTCCTGGAGACCAACCAGGAGCCCACCAGTCTGGTGGGGATCCTGAGCGTCCTGGCCGAGGCCGCCTTGCCGCTTCAAAGCACTTACGTCGCCAGCAAGCACGCGCTCTTCGGTTTCTACAAATCGCTCGCCTGCGAGCTTCGTCATCGACGCTCGCGCGTGCGGATCGCCACCTACTTCGCTCCCTCGATGGCCACCCCGTTTTTCGATCACGCCAAAACATACGTTGGCTTTCGCCCAAAGCCCGTGAGCCCGGTGTTCGAGCCGGAGCGCATCGCGGTCAGAGTGGCGGATCTGGTGGAACGCCCGCGATTCAAAGCCGTGGAGCCGATTTCCGCCCGCGGAGTCGTTGAAGCCTTTCGGAGATTCCTGGGGCCGTCGATCCGGTTCGAAGGGCGGTTCGGCCATCGGTCCCAGCGTTCCGCGGAGATCAAGGGCGCGGATGCGGCCAATAATCTCTATTTGCCCATGAGCGGATTCTCGCGCGTCCGCGGAAGCTCGGCGCCATCGAGACTCCTGTCCGTGGCGGACCCTGCTCGCGTTCCCGAATGGCTGCGGCGATTGTCCGCCATTGCCTTCGGGGTGGCCTCGGGTCTCGTGCTCCATGCCCTGCGCGAAGGGGGATGGTCGGCGCGCTGCGCGACCGCGGGCAACGGGACGGTGGACTGGGGCCCGGCCTGGGCGGCCCGCTCGGAAAGCAGGTCCGCGTGAGCTTGTTTCTGCACGATTTCGTTCCTGTGCTTCCGCGCTTCCGGACGCGTCAGGAGGATGCGTTTGAATGGCTCGCGCAAGCTCATGCGAATGCTGGCCACGGCCAGGTCGAGCGGCTCCGGCGCGAGGCCAATCGCTACGGCTGCTCTCCCGCGAGGATCGTCGCACGTGGGCACGAATTGGAGGACTTTACGCATCTCGATTGGAGCCGGATGCGGATTTACCCAAACGGGGGGCTCGAGGCCAGGACTCAGTTCTTTGCCGAGGCTGCGCTCGCGGCGATGCCCCGTTTTTATCCTTCTTGTCAGGGATCTCAGGCGGCTCAGAGCATTGCGCAAGCGCCCGACGCTCTGATTCATGTCAGCTGCACGGGCTATGATTCGCCGAGTGCCGCCCAACGTTGGGTCGCGTCTCAGGGCTGGCAGAGTCGTACCCAAGTCTACCACGTTTATCACATGGGATGCTACGCCGCGATGCCGGCCATCCGCGTCGCCGCGGCTCATGCCGGGCCAGTCGACGTGATTCACACGGAGCTGTGCACGTTGCATCTCGATTTACGTGGCTCGTCTCCCGAAGCCTGGGTCCAACAGAGTCTTTTCGGCGACGGTCTGATCCGTTATCGCGTGGAGCGAGATTCCCCACGTGGCACGCGCTCTTTCGAAGTTCTCGCGAACCGGGATCTCATTCTGACAGAATCCGCCGAGATCATGAAATGGACTGCCGCAGATCACTGCATGCGGATGGTCCTCGGCCGCGAGATCCCCGAACGCATTCAACGGGGACTCAAGGGCGCGTTGGAGGTGCTGCTCGGTGGCGAGCGCGCCGTCAATCAGATGCGCGAAAAAGCGATTTGGGCGATCCACCCGGGAGGGCCCCGGATCGTGGACGAGATCCAGCGGGTGCTCGAGCTCGAGCCTCGACAAGTGTGCGCGAGCGCGGAGATCCTCCACGAGCACGGAAACATGTCCTCGGCGACCTTGCCGCATGTCTGGCATCGTGTCCTCGAAGAAGAACGTGCGGGCACTCCTGTGGTGAGCCTGGCCTTCGGACCGGGCCTCACGATCAGCGGCGCGCTGATGAAAGTCACCGAGGCCTCCGGATGACGATCGTGGCGATCTGGCTCGTGCTGAGCGTGGTGCAAGCCCTGGCCATGCTGGGTGACGAAATGATTTATCACCGTCGGCGGGGGCTGCCACGGTGGGAGCGGCTCAGTCACCCGCTGGATGCAGCGCTTTGGGTACTCGCGCTCTGTTGGCTGCGCTTCGTGCCGCCAGGACATGACGCCGCTTGGGTTTACGTGGCGATTCTGTTGGTCTCAAGCCTCTCGATCACGAAAGACGAATGGGTCCATGCGCGAGTCTGCGGGGGATCAGAGCAATGGCTGCACTCCGTCCTATTCATGCTGCATCCGGTCCTTCTTATTCTGGGCGGGGCGCCGGGATGGGGCCTATGGGAGGTTGTCCACTCCATCGGAGAGGCGGGTTCCATCGCGCGCGGGATCCTTGTCGTGCAGATCGGTGTCGCCATCTCGTTCTCGCTTTATCAGGTTTATTACTGGAGGAGGGTGGATCTTGGGCGACTCGGGCATCAATAACCGGATTTATCATGCGTTGGGCGAGCAATGGTACACGGCGGAGGATCATCCGATCGCCCTGCTTCGCGCAGAAGGAAGACTCAAAGCGGATTGGGTAGCCGAGCAGTTCATCGAGCGTCACGAGCAGCTCCGCGCCAGCGCATCCCTTCTGGATGTCGGTTGCGGTGCGGGGCTCCTGACCAACGCCCTGGCCGTGAGAGCCTTCAAAGTCGGCGAGCTTCCGTTTGCGCGGATCGAAGGCGTGGATCTTTCCGAAGACGCCCTGCAGGTGGCCCGGCAATTCGACCCGAGCGGGCGCGTGCGATATCTCGTTGCGGACGCCTTCCGATTGCCATACGCCGACGGCGAGTTTGATGTGGTCTGCGCGATGGATTTTCTCGAACACGTGGAGGATCCACGCGCCGCGATCCATGAAATTGCGCGCGTACTCGCTCCGGGCGGGTTCTTTTTTTTTCACACCTTCAACCGGACTTGGCAGAGCCGTTGGCTGGTGATCCACGCCATGCAGCTCTTCGTGCCCAATACGCCGGATCGGTTGCATGTCCACGAGCTCTTCATCACACCCAAGGAGATGCAGCGGTACTGTTCCTCCGCGGGACTTCACGTGAGCGAATGGCAGGGCATCCGCCCCGTCTTTGCCTCGCGGGCGATGGTGCGACTTTTCCTTACTGGCCGCGTGGGGGCCGACTTCCGCTTCCGTTTGATCCGGTCACGAAAAGTCGGCTACCTTGGCGTTGCGGTGCAACGTGAGTTCAGGCCGCGACAAAACGCGAGCCCATTTGCGACGCTTCCCAGCGTTTTGTGACGACATCCCAGTTGATCAGGCGCGCGATGGCCGAGATATAGTCGGTTTTCTTGACGCCGTAATCGATCATGTAGGCATGCTCCCAGCCGTCCAGCGAGAGGAGGATGTCCTGGTCAGGTAGCAGACCGACGTGATGCTGGGAAAGCAGGACATTGCGAAGCGAGCCGTCCTCGCGCGAGCGAGTCAGAAGCACCCAGCCTGGCTCCGAGATGAGGCCCGCCTTGGCTTGCGCGAACCAGTTTTCAAATGAGCCGAATTCACGGTTGAGCTCGTCTTTGAGCTCGCTGCTTGCCGTCGTCGCGCGGGAGCTGAGATTCTCAAAGAAAAGCTCATGGAGGATGACGCCGTTGTAGGCGACGGGCCGGCGGCGAAGCAGCTCCGATACCTCGCCATAACTGTAGTTCGCGGAGGCTGCGTCGACCGAGGCCAGCTTTTCTTCGATCTCGTTGACCTTCTTCACGTAGCCCTTATAAAGTTCGAAATGGTTTTGAAGCTGTTTTTCGCTCATTCCCGGAAGATTACCGAGGAGATGGGAGTAGTCTTTGGGGGTGAAAGGCTTGCTTGCAGGATTTCTGTTTTGGTTTGCCATGTTTGGTTCCTTCAGTTCGTGGGTTTGCAATGCATTCAAATTGTGGAGTGCTCAAAGACCACTCTAGGCCGACTTGCGCGGACGCCGTTTGGACGCGGGCGGCACCGCGACGCCAGCGCGACGCGCTTTACTCAAACCGATGGAGACCGCTTGCTTGGGGCTGCGGATCGGGTGCTTTTTGTCATGCACCCCTTCTTGATAATGATGCATCTCTTCGCGGACAAAGCCGCCGGCCCGAGTTGAAGGCTTACGGCGAGCGCGAGGCTTGGACGATCGAGTCGTTTTTTTTCGAGTAGGCATGGGAATGCTCCTCAAGAAGAAGGTCGTTTCCGGCCGGGCTTGCCGGCCTCGTTGATGGACAGAAGGAAGCTGAGGATCGCCAGGACCAGGAACACGAATAGTGCGATGCGTCCTGTCTCGATCGAGATTCCGGCGATCTGATTCATGCCGAGCACCATCGCGATGAGGCCGATGGCGAATAGCGCGATCGAGGTTCTGAGCATGGTGTTTCCTCCGGGCGCATCGCCGCCACGCGGAATAGCAAGTTGGATGCCCGGCGCGGACGTTGCACTGAGGTCAAGGCAAACCACTGGCATAGACCGACACGAAGAAAGCGAGAGGCCATCATGATCCGCTCCGTTCATTTCGCGCGATTTGCTCTTTCCGTCATTGCATCGACCGCGGTATCGGCCGCGTTTGTCACTCCCGGCGTCGTGGGAGCGGAGGAGCGCGCTTCGCCTGGAAATCCGGGAACCTCGAGCGACCCGACTCAAGCGCAGAGAAAGCTCATCAAGAGCGAGCTTGCGCCCCACTCGGTGATGATCGAGACCGCGCTCAAGGCGAGCCAGACCGAGATCGAGGGGATCCGCTCCCAGCTCAAGGCAGAGGAGGGGAGACAGAGCGCCGAGTCCATCGATCACTACAAGATTTACTCAAAAGAGATTCGGGACAACGCCAATACGCTCGCCACTCACCAGGCGCATCTAAAGGAGATGTCTAAGAAGTTCTCCAACGTAGCTTCGAGCAAGGAGTTCCGCGAGGCCAACGCGGCGATCGATGAGTACCGGAATCTGGCCACTCGCTGGGAAAGCAAGGCGTCCACTAGCGCCTACTGGAACGATCGCAGTCAGGTGAGCAACGATCTCGATTCGCTTGTCCGCCGCATCGATACCGCGATGAACAAGACCAAAGGCTTCAACTCCTCCCAGCTGGATGTCTCGACCTCGCTGGGCTGACGGCGACTGCTGACGAGGGCAGGGGCCCCTTCGGCGACTGTTCCCGCCGGAGGGGCTCTCTTTTGAGCGGTGCCTTTCAATAGGGCCAGGTCTTGAGCATCCAGCGTTCGAAGGCCGAGCGTACGCCTGGACTTGACGCACCGCGAGTGTTAAGTCCGCCGCATGCACTCGTTCTACGCTACGACCGCCAAAGCCATGGAAGAGCTTCTTGCCGAGGAGCTCAAGTCGCTGGGAGCTCTCAATGTGGCACCCGGCCGTGCCGGCGTATCGTTTGAGGGAAGTCTGGAGACGGCCTATCGCGTTTGCCTCCACTCCCGTATTGCCAACCGGGTGCTGGTACCGCTCAAGACCTTTGCGGCGCCGTCCCCCGAAAAGCTCTATGCAGGGGTCAAATCCGTCCGCTGGTCCGACCATCTCGGCCCCGAGCAGACGATTGCCGTTGATTTTGCGTCGAATCAATCACAGATCACGCACACTCATTTCGGCGCGCTCAAAGTCAAAGACGCGATCGTGGACCAAATGCGCAGTATTCATGGAGTGCGCCCCAGCGTGCGCATCGACCGGCCCGATATTCGCGTCAATGTCTATCTCTCCAAGGACCAGGCGACCGTCGCGATCGATCTTTCGGGTGAGAGCCTCCACCTTCGGGGTTATCGCGAAGAAGGGGCTCGAGCGCCACTTAAGGAAAATTTAGCGGCCGCGATTTTGATGTCCGCCGGTTGGACGGGCGATCAAGATCGCTTTCCCGCGCTCATGGACCCCATGTGCGGCTCCGGGACGCTTCTCATCGAAGCAGCTTTGATCGCCGCAAAAGTGGCTCCCGGTTTGGACCGCTCCCATTTTGGTTTCCTGGGCTGGAAAAATCATGAGCCCAAGATCTGGAAGCGTTTGCTCGACGAGGCGCAGGACCAGATCATTGAAGATCCTAAGCGCTTGCCCAAGATTGTCGGGTATGATCGGGATTTCCGCGCTGTCCGTGTCGCTTTGGCCAATGTGGAAAGGGCGGACCTCGTCGGCCGGATTCATGTGGAAAAGCGCGACTTTTCGGCTTGCGAGCCGGTTGCCGAAAAAGGCCTCATCCTCATGAATCCGCCCTACGGCGAACGGATCGGCGAGATGGAGGAACTCAAGATCCTCCACAAGGAAATGGGCGACACGTTTAAGAAAAAATTCAAGGGCTGGGAAGCCGGTGTCTTTACGGGCAGCCCCGAATTGGCCAAGTGCATCGGACTCAAGCCTTCGCGGCGGATCGTGCTCTATAATGGCGCAATCGAATGCCGTCTGCTGAAGTTCGAATTGTATTAAAGCCCGTTTTTGGTAAACCTGTTAGCCTATGCAGATTCTGGATCAGGAGTCCCAAGGTTACCTCTCGGTCCTCGCGGAGCAGGAGCGCATCCGCGCCAATCGCGTGCCCGGAGTTCGCACCGTGCTGGTCGTTTTGTCCTCCGCGGGTGTCGTTTACGACATGGAGGCGCTTCGGCAGAAGATCCTTCTCGCGTATCCTGAGGCCGTGATCTTTTTCATGACCACGCTTGGCAAGTCGGTGGGCGCCGCTTGTCCGTACGAAGTGGACCTGCTCATCGACTTCACTGGACCGGGACAGCGCCAGAGCCTGTTTTTCGCCAAGAAAGTGCGTCGCCTGGCGCGAGTCGCCGTCGGCCGCAATGCCGGGCTTTTCCGTAAAAGCATTTACGATCGGATCTTCGACGAGAAGGCCAACTCGAGCCGTCTTCCCGCCGAATCGCTCGCGCGCGAACGCCTGGTTCAGCGCCAAGTGATGTCTCTGGCCGGCGTGGCGCTTGCCCAGTCGGGCGAGACGCTCCCTGACCGGGGCAAGACTATCGCGCTCGATCTGCCGCCTATGGGACGGCTTTGAATCCAAGCATCGTGAACTCACCTAAATACAAGCTTTTCCGTTTCTTCGCTTCGCTTAAGCTCGCGATTATCGTGCTCGTCGGACTGGCGGTGGCTCTTGCTGTCGGGACGATCATCGAATCCAAGTACGACACGCCGACGGCGCAATTTTTCGTCTACCGGGCCGTCTGGTTCCATTTCGTACTCCTCATGCTCGGCGTGAATCTCTTTGCCGTGATGGTGGACCGCTGGCCGTGGAAGCCCCGCCACACTCCCTTTTTGCTGGCGCATATCGGGATCCTCATCCTCTTGGCCGGCTCGTGGCTCACCGATCGTTTCGGTCTCGACGGTACGATGCGGGTCAACGAAGGGGAGACCAGCGCGTTCGTCGATCTGGATCAGCTCCTGCTCGTTGTCAGCGATCCCAAGGGGACTGAGACCTTCCCGATCAAGTGGCAGCCGCCTGGCATGGATTTCCGCTCGGTCTCGGTGCAGCCGCAGCGAATTCCGGTCAAGCTCACGGTCGATCAGTTCATGTCGCACGCGGATCCGGACTTCCAGTTCGTGCCCGAGGAAAAGCCCCTAGCCGAAAGAGACGGCGTCGTGCGCCCCGCGATCAAGGTTCGGCTCTCCGGCGGCCCCATGCAGATGCGTCAGGACTTCTGGCTCTGGACGGGGCAGGCCGCCTGGAGCATGGTGCAGGCCGGACCGGCGTGGCTTTCCTTCGGCGATGCGCAGTTGCTTGAAGCGGGAATGCCCAAAACGGGCCCGCGCCTGGTTCTCACGCCCGGCAAAGACGGATCGGTTTCCTACACCGCGATCTCGTCCTCCAATGAGCGGCGCAGGGGACGCTTTTCACCGAATCAAATCACGGGTCAGCTCATCGACTCCGGTTGGAAGATGGTCAAGCTCGAGATCGTGGAGTATGTCCCCGACGCGCGTCTCCTGACTCGCTACATGCCTTCGCGCGTGCAATACGGTGACCAGGCATCGCCCGCGGCGATCCACCTGACTGCGGGTGAGGGGGATTCCAAGGCCGACACGTGGCTGGGCCTCGGCGATCGCGCCTCTCTCCGGTTGGCCGGTCAGGAAGTCGAAATCGGCTTATTCCGCCGTCGAGTCATGTTGCCCTTCGCGATCCGTCTCGATCGGTTTTCGATCGAGCGTTACGAAGGCTCGATGCGGCCCATGGCCTATTCCTCCCAGGTCACGGTCGTGGATCCCCGTCTCCCGGAAAGCGCCCAGCTCAAGACTGAAATCAGTATGAACGAGCCCCTGCGATTCAACGGTTTTTCCGTTTACCAGGCGAGCTACGAGGACGCGATGCCGCGTCCGACCGTTTCCGTTTTCTCAGTCAACCAGGATCCCGGCCGTGCCTGGAAATACACGGGCTCGATCCTCCTAGTCCTCGGAACGATCCTTCTCTTCGCCATGAAGCTTCGTCAGAAAAAGAAAGCGAGTTTGGCATGAACACTCCCCGCACTTTGAAGTTCTCCGGTCAGTTGCTCCTGGTCGGCATCGGTCTTAGCCTCGGTCTCGCGCTCGACGCTGCGGTAAGTCCCGCGTTGGCCGCCGGTGAGGTTACCGCGGCCGCGAGCGCAGCGTCGGCTGCCGCGACTTCGACCGCCGTGACGGACATCGCGGTGCACTCGCCCACTCAGGCTCCTGGACCCAAGGGCTGGTCATTTTTCGAGGCGCGCCTGATCCCGATCCAGAACGGGGGACGTGTCAAGCCGCTCGACTCTTTCGCCCGCGAGTCGGTCCTATTCGTTACAGGCAAACGGCGCTTTAATGGTTTTGATCCTCTCGAGATGGTCATTTCCTGGATCTCTTACCCGGACGCTTGGAAGAACGAGCGGATCATCCAGGTCGGCCGCATCGACGTCCGGCGCCAGCTGGGCCTCGACGAGTCCCGCACCATGTACGCCCCGATGGAGCTTTTCGGAAACGCCGCGCTCGTGCAGTACGCCGAACGCATGCAGCGAGGCGAAAAGGGCGCCGAAATGCCCGGCGTCCCCAAGGCCAAAGCGGATGCGCGCGAGCAGGAGCTTCGAAGCGTCCTTGAGCGTCTCGGCAGCTTCCGGGACATCGTTTCCGGCAATGCATGGACGATCGTGCCGCGCGCGGGCGGCGATCATGCTTGGGTCAATCTCGCCGATCCATCCTTGGATAAGGGCGGCGGCCAGCAGATCCGCAATTCCTTTGGAGAGCTCCTGCGCAGCTTCATGTTGTCGGATGCCGGCGGATTTGAGCGTCACTCCAAGATGCTCCGTTCGATCATCGAGGGCGAAGCCCCCAAGTGGAACGCCCACTCCGGCCAGGTCGTCGGCGCCGAAGTCACTTATAATAAGCTTCGCCCGTTTCAGATCGCGTGGATTCTCTACCTCACCGGCTTCCTTTTCTGGTTGATCAGCTTTTGGCTTGTTAAACCCGATGCGCAGGGCAATCGCAAACCCGCCGGCTGGACCAAGGGAGTGGCATTCAGTGCGATGATCGGCGCCTTCGTGGTCCATGTCATCGGCTTCGGGTTGCGCAGCTTCATCGCGGGCCGCCCGCCGGTCACCAACATGTACGAGTCGATCGTATGGGTGGTGTTCGGAGCCGTGGCTTTTGCGTTCATTCTTTATGCGCTCCAGCGCCAGGCGATCCTGCTCGTCGTTGCGTGCGGGCTCGCCACGGCGGGGATGATCGCGGCCGATGTCGCTCCGGCGATGTTCGACCAAGGCCTACATCCCCTGGTTCCCGTCCTCCGCAGCAACTACTGGCTCACGATCCACGTGCTGACGATTACGCTCGGCTATGCCGCATTTGCGCTCACGCTCGGCATCTCCAATGTGACGGTTTTCCATTACCTGCGCCAAGCTCTGGGTGCAGGCAATCGCACGGCCAAGATCCATATGCTCAACCATCTCACGTACCGCGCCATGCAGTTCGGCGTGGTGCTGCTCGCGGCCGGGACAATTCTGGGCGGCGTTTGGGCGGATGCCTCTTGGGGACGTTTCTGGGGCTGGGATCCCAAGGAAACCTGGGCGTTGATCGCGTTGCTCTGCTACATCGCGGTCCTGCACGGCCGGTATACTTCTTGGGTCGGGCAGTTCGGCTTTGCGGCTTGGTCGATTGTCGGATTTCTTTCGGTCATCATGGCCTGGTACGGCGTCAACTATATCCTCGGTGCGGGCCTGCACTCTTACGGCTTCGGGGGCGGCGGCTTGCAGTGGGTGAGTCTTTACAGCGCCCTGCAGCTTGCGTACGTCGGCGTCGTGGCGATCTTGCATCGCCGTTACCTGAAGACTCAGGAGCGCCCGGGCAATACCTCCGGACCTAGTGCTGCTGAGGCGAGTTCGGCGGAAAAGGCCGAGGACTCCACCCCGGCCCGTTTTTGACGTAAAAACTCATCCGCGCGCCGTTGAGCATGAACTGCGCGCGGTCGCGGTAGGCGGCCTCCGCGTGGGGCCGCATCATTCGAATTTTCTCGATGAGGTCGGCGATTTCGGGGCGTGATTTTCGAAGCGCTGGCAAGCTTCGCGGCCAATTCGACGGGAGCATCGCGAGGGGATCCCGGCTCCGAATCATCGGCGGGTTGAGCAGCCTAAATCGATAGGTGCGTACGCGGGCACTCCAGCGATCGGTTTTCGAGCTAGTGAGCCGCACTGTCTCAATCCAAGGGCCAGTTTCCCGCGAAGGATCTTCTGGTGAGCGTGCCAGGCCTAGCCAGCGTTGCGCGTTTTTCAACGTGCCTTCGCCTTCCAGATCGATTTCGATCGTTTCGACAATGCTTTCGGTCTTGAGCCAGTCGGGGCGATCCGTGGTTCTCACGACCTTTGGTACGGGGGGAGGGCGCGAGGCCGATCGACTCTCGGGCGTGGGCGCGGGATTACGCACGGGCTTGAATGCTCGGATCCGGATCCCATACCGATCTGCGGCGTTCTCGATTGCAGGTCGCACCCAGCGTTTCAGGTAAACAGTGCGGGTAACGATCTCCAAGGGCATGGCTTCAAAGACTCGGAACCAGGCAAACTCCCGTTCTTGGCGTTGCAGGTCGATGCGGGTGGATTTCTGGTTGCGGATCACGAGATCCAGCTCACTTTTGAAGTCCTCCAATGCCCGAATCGCCAGGCGGTCTTGAGGGGGATGGGATTGTGGCCAGGCCTCAAAAGTGGTCCCGAAAAAACAAAGAATAAAAAGGGCTCCAAATTGGATTCGTGAGGCCTGCATCGGCACGTAAGAATTACAAAGATCATGCCCTTATTCTGGCAGAATTAAATTGATGCATCGCATCATGAATGCTAGAGATCATGGCGTTCGTCAAAGTCCGCGTACCGATTCAAGTGACATAAAGCCTTCAATGCGTCACCGATCGGGTCTTGTTCGTCGGCGTCGATGCGCGTACATGGCGGAACAACAAATAACGCCCTCATCTCTCAGGAGTCAGATCTTTATGAAAAAGTTCCTTGCAGTCTTTGGATCCCTGGCCGCGCTCAGCGCTTCGGTCACCTCATTTGCCGCCGAACGCACCGGCGTCGCCCATGACGTTCTCTCTGAAACCGGCAAGACCGTGGCCGTGCTCGACCGTTGCGGCGGCACCGCCGAGCTCGAGCGCACCCGCGCCGGCGCGCTCATGTTGCGCGTTCGCAATGTGACCTGCTCCAACCTCGTCACTCAGAAGGGCTCCTACAAGCTTAAGGGCGAAGGCGCCAATAACCGCTATATCGACGTCGCGATCGACGAAACGGTCCCCGGCTGGCACGACATCCTCGTGGGCTCCAACGCTTTTATTGATTCCTTTGGCCTCGACGGCAACGGCGACATCATCTCGATCTACATCCCCAAGCGCGCAGCCATGCCAGTCGCTAAGATTCCCTACGGCGCGGATTTCTCCAACATCGTGAAGCTCGACGACTGCATGGGCACCATGCAAGCCAAGATCGTTTCCGGCCTTCTTCAGATCACTTTCAAGGGTCTCGAAAAATGCTCCAAGTATGACGTGGTGAGCGTCAACGGCCGCGATATCGGCATGTCGCCCCAAGAAATGTTCGGCGATAAGGGCACGATCTTCGTCCCGGCCCGTGAGATCTACCGCGGCAAGAACGAGATCGAAGTGCGCTTCTTCAAGCCCGGCGCTCGCGAAGACCGTGTCAAGGTCGTCGCCTACGCTGGCTAAGTCGCACGTCACTCAATACTGAAATCAGACGGCGGCCTTCGAGAGCGACTCCGCTCGATTCGAAGTGCCGCCGTTTCAGTTTTTGTGGGTGTCGCCCGAGCTGGCGCCCGCGAGTTCGCGGACCTTTTCGATGCGGGAAGCGCTCATGTCCCCGCGGATGTCGGCGCCCAATAAGATGTCCCCGCGTCCCAGCTCAGCCAATGGCGACTGCTCGTCGTTTTCGCGGAAACGCGCGCGGCGCTTGCCTTCACTGCCACAAACAAAGAATTCCTGGTCGCGGCCCTCGAAGTGCGCGGGACTCACGAGGCGGAGACGAGAGTCCTGCATTGCCGAGCCTAGGGCGGGGAGGATTTCCTCCCGCTTCCTGCGGCTTTTTGTCACCACGAGGTAGCTGAACGGTAGGGTCTTGCGATCGAGTTCCGCGAGCTCGTCGATCTTGCGGAAGTACGGAGGTCGCCACCACATCACTTCTTCGTGGCACCAGTCGTCCTCGGTGGCCAGGGCGCCACA